>JAQGMV010000320.1 GCA_028292225.1 Betaproteobacteria bacterium | reverse complement strand
ACCTGCGGGCCCGGCTGAGCGAGCTCGCGCGAAGGCTGAACGCTCGAATCCTGCAAGCCTCTCGGCACGGCCGGCTCGATCTGCATCTGTGCATAAGCCGAAGCCGCGGCGAATACGCCGATCGCCGCAATCAAGCCGATACGCTTCATGGTGTGCTCCTTTATCGTGCTGCAAAGGGTAGAAATTAAGCGGAACCGCGCGCGAATGCAATGTCATAATCGTTCGGCGCTCCCGGCCCGCAGCATTCCCCCGCACATCCGGCGCATCCGATATCCCACGCGAAGGAGGACCCATGAATTCGACGAGCACGACTGAGAAGCTGATCGCCCGCAAGCAGAACGGCATCGGCTGGGTGATCTTCAATCATCCTGAAAGACGCAACGCGATGACGCCCGAAATGTACGACGGAATGCGCGCGGCGCTCGAGGACTACGCGACCGATCCGGACGTGCGCGTGGTCGTGTTGAGAGGCGAAGGCGACAAGGCTTTCGTGTCGGGCGCCGACATCTCGAAGTTTGCCCAGAACCGCTCGACGCCAGAGCAGGTGCGCGCCTCCGACGAGCGCTCCGAAGCCGCGAACCGCGCGCTGCGCGAATGCCCGAAGCCGACGATCGCGATGATCCGCGGCTACTGCATGGGCGGCGGGCTCGGTGTCGCGATCTCGTGCGACCTGCGCATCGCCGCGGAAGGCTCCCGCTTCGGGGTGCCTGCGGCGAAGCTCGGCGTCGGCTATAAGTATTCGGCACTGAAACGCCTTTCGGACATCGTAGGCCCGTCGTTCACCGCCGAGATCTTCTATACCGGACGCCAGTTCAGCACTGAGGAAGCGCTCGCGATGGGCCTCGTCAACCGTGTCTTGCCGGCTGGCGAGCTCGAGCAGTACGTGATGGACTATGCGACGACCATGGCCGGCAACGCGCCGCTCACGCTCGCGGCGGTCAAGCGCTGCCTGATCGAGATGCGCAAAGACCCCGTCGATCGCGACCTCGAGCTGTGCCAGAGCATGGTCGAAGCGTGCTTTGCGAGCGTGGACTTTACCGAAGGCCGGACCGCCTTCATGGAGAAACGAAAACCCGCGTTTCAAGGCCGGTAGGCGGGCCGCTGGGCCGTTCATCCTTAGCCTTCGCTATCGCCGGCTCAGGACGAACGGCAAAGGTCGGGGCAGTGGCCTACGTGGACCGTGCTCCGGTGCGATGAAGCGAGCGGGAGCGAGCCGAAAGGAAAGGACGTTCAAGGAGGGAAACCTTGGTTTGCCTCTTTGGCGTTAGCGGGCGCGGCTGCGGGCTTTGGCCCGCGCATGGTTTCATCGCCGCGCCAGGGAAACCATGGGTTTCCCTCTGAGGCGTACACCGGCGAGACGCGCGTAGCGGCAGCTACCCCCGGTCGGAGGCTCTCCGACCCTCGTGACGGTAGCGTATGAGATTGTCGGCGTTCTGGTCGGCGGCCATGCCGACCGAGATCACGCCGCTGCCCGCGAGGTGCACGGCTTCGCGCCTCAAAAACTGCGGGATCCCGCTCTGGTCGGGGACGACGAAAGTGCCGTTGCTGCTGTGGTCGGTCAGGACGAAGCTCGTGCGCTGCACCTCGATCGTCGCGTGGCGGCGGGATGCGAGCTCGCTGTCGATGACGAGCCCGCACGTCGTGTCGCGCCCCATGAGCAGCGGCGCGCCGGTCGTCTCGAGGCGCACTTCGTTGGCTCTGTGCATGAGCACGAGCGCGACGCCGGCTTCACGTTTGGCCGAAGGCACGATGATCGTGACGTTGGTCGCATCGCCGATGTAGCTGTAAATCTCGAGCGCTTCGGGACGTCCTTTCACCGCGGTGGTGTCGAGCAGGCGCACCGTCGCGCGCTCCTCGGGACGCAGCCGCTCGGCGCACGAGCCGGACATCAGGATTTCTCCGGGACCTGAGCGTGCGAGCACGCGCGCCGCGACGTTTACGGTGTCGCCGTAGACGTCATCGTCCGCGCGGATGACCGGGCCGATGTGCAGCCCGATCTTCAGGCGCAGCGGGCCGTCGCGGAGCTCGTCCTGAATGTTGATCGCGCTGCGATACGCCTGGAAGACGTTGGGGAAAGTGACCATCGAGCCGTCGCCGATGGTCTTGATGACAGTGCCCCCGTTGCGCGTCGTCACGTCCGCGATGGCCTTCAGGCACTGTGCCGCGAGATTGTGCGCTACGCTGTCGCCGAGGTCATGATAGAGGCGTGTGCTGTCGCAGATGTCTGCAAACAGCACGGCGAGCGTCTCCGGCGTGTCGGGCGTTTCGCCCATCACAGTCTCCCTGTAGTACGTCTCTGCGTCGGAACAGCGCATTGTGACCTATCCGCGGCGTTTGAATCGAGCGGATCGTCGCACGCCCCATAATCGGGCGCCATTGTATAGATGACCTAGCCCCTCCGGTCTAGCTATCTCGCGTTCCGGTTTTTGCCCTGCGATTTTTTCTGGCCCTGGTGTTCGGGCTCGACGGCCGACAGTGACGGGGGCGCGACACCGCGCAACATGTCGAAAAAGCGCGCCCTGTCCTGGCTGGTGAACTGTCGGAAGGTATGGAACGCCACGTGGTGTTCTTCGAGCTCCGGATGGATCTCGATTCCCCACAGCGGGCGGGTGCTGTTCGGCAGGATCGAGTAGCGGATGTCGCCGATCACGTCCGGGCGCGACGGGTGGCGCGCGAGCCACCCGTCGGAGACCTTGGCGAAGCGCACGACGTCGGCGGCCTGGATGCTGTTGAGCGTGAGCGGCGGCACGAGGTCGATCGGTTCGACGCGCCGGACGGCGCCGCCCGTATAGAGCACCGGCACCGAAAAAAGGCCCACGCGTGCGGCGTCGACGACGTACTCCTTGTCGCTGAGGTACACCGAGCGCCACAGCACGAGATTGCCGAGCGTCGGCTTCACCGTGTGCTGCCGGATCGTATGGCCGCGCCCGGCGGCGGCCTGCTCGACGAGGGTCTCGGCGCGCTCGCGCTGGAGCCAGCCGAAACCGAGATACACGACGGTCAGCGCGATTGCGACTCCGGCGCCTGTCGCAGTGGCGGAGCGCAGCGCCGAGATCACGCCGGCGAGCAGGATCACGGTCACGGCCGGATCGATCACCGCGACGACGCCCGCAGCGAACCTTTTATCGTAGAAAGGCCACAGCAACTGGGTGCCGTAACTCGTGCATGCGTCGAGCAGGATCGCGCTCACGTATCCCGCAAAGGCAGCAATGAAGAGCGGCAGGAGCCCGTGCCTGCGCTTGAGAGCGAACCAGAGCGCGAGCGCGACGATCGTCGCGCCGAACGGCGCTACGAATATCGAATGGGTGAACTGGCGGTGGAATTCGAGGGTGACGAGCGGGTCGGTGTTCGAGCCGATGAGCACGTCGATGTCCGGGAACAGGGCGCCTGCGGCGCCGGCCAGCGCTGCGATGCGGCTGCGCGCGCGCGTCGCGACGAGGCCGCCGGCTGCGCCGAGCAGCGCGTGTGTTACAGGATCCATGGGTTATTCGATGAAAACGGGTGCGAGGTGGTCACGAACGGGACGTACGCCGCGATCGAAACGCCGGCGAAATCGGTCCCGGCAGCGGTCCGGTCGGGAAATTCTCGGGCGCGGTGCTCGCGCTGCGCCCGCGGAAGTGACTGTGAACACACCGGCCAGAAAACCGACCGCGTACAGCACGCTACTTTTCCTCGGCATGCTCCCTCCTCGTTGGCAACTGTGACGTCACTGGCGCTTATCGCAGCAATTTACGCCGGACGACGCCGCCGACGCAAAGGAGACCCGGTCAAACGTGCTACCCTACGCGCACTCGTTCCGCCCGCTTCCGCATGAAGACCTTCTTCCCCGCGCTCCTCGTCGCGCTGTCGTGTTCCGGCTGCACGGTCGTTTCAGTCACCGGCAGTGTCCTGTCGACGACGGTCTCGGTCGCAGGCACGGTTATCCAGACCGGCGCCAGCGTCGCCGGCTCCGCGGTGCGCGGCGTGGCCCACGCCGTGTCCGGCCCAACCGAAAAAAACTAGCACCGCCTCCCGCATGCCTCTCATCTCGCTCGATCGGGCGTCTCTGGCCTTTGGCGACGCGCCTTTGCTCGCCCGCGCGGATCTCGCGCTCGATCCCGGTGAGCGCGTTGCGTTGATCGGCCGCAATGGTACCGGCAAGACGAGCCTGTTCAAAGTGCTCGCAGGCCAGCAGGCCCTCGACGACGGCATCGTCTGGCGCTCTCCCGGGCTGCGCCTCGCGTTCGTCGCGCAGGAGCCGGCGCTCGAGCCTGAGCACACCGTGTACGAAGCGATCGCCGCCGGTCTGGGTGACCTGCAACGCATCCTGCTCGACTATCACAAGCTCTCGCACAGCCTGGGCGACGACAGCACGCCTGCCGACCTCGAGCGCCTGCAAGAGCTGCAGCACGAGCTCGAGCACGCCGACGGGTGGCGTATCACTTCGAGAGTCGACGCGCTCATCGACAAGCTGAGCCTGCCCGAGGACGCGATCGTCGGCCAGCTCTCCGGTGGAATGCGCAAGCGCGTCGCGCTCGCGCAGGCGCTCGCGATCGAGCCCGAAGTGCTGCTGCTGGACGAGCCCACGAACCATCTCGACATCGCGGCGATCGAGTGGCTGCAGGATCTGCTCAAAGGCTATAACGGCGCGACGCTCTTCATCACGCACGACCGGCGTTTCCTCGACGAGGTGGCGACCCGCGTGATCGAGCTCGACCGCGGCAGGCTCTCGAGCTTTCCCGGGAGCTATGCGGCCTACCAGCGGCGCAAGGAAGAGATGCTCAGCGCCGAGAGCGCTGCCAACGATCGCTTCGACAAGCTCCTCGCGCAGGAGGAGGTGTGGATCCGCAAAGGTGTGCAGGCGCGGCGCACGCGCAACGAAGGCCGCGTGCAGCGGCTCGAGGAATTGCGGCGCGAGCGCGCGGTGCGGCGCAATCGCCTGGGCCAGGTCGAGTTCGCGGTGGCGCAGGGCGATCGTTCGGGGCAGATGGTCGCCGAGCTCACCGATGTGTCGAAAAGCTTCGATCCGAAAAAGCCGCTCATCGCCGAATTCACGACCCGCATCCTGCGCGGGGACCGCATCGGCCTCGTGGGCCCCAACGGCGCGGGCAAGTCGACGCTGCTCAAGATCATCCTGGGCGACCTGCAACCCGACAGCGGCAAGGTCAGGCGCGGCACGAACCTCGAAGTCGCGTATTTCGACCAGCTGCGCGAGCAGCTCGACGAGGACTCGACGCTGATCGACACGATCAGTCAGGGCGCGGAGTACATCGAGATCGGCGGCTCGCGCAAGCACGTGATGAGCTATCTCGGCGATTTTCTGTTCAGGCCGGAGCGCGCGCGCGCAAAAGTCTCGGCGCTCTCGGGCGGTGAGCGCAACCGGCTTTTGCTCGCGCGGCTTTTCTCGCGTCCTGCGAACGTGCTCGTGCTCGACGAGCCGACCAACGACCTCGACATCGAAACCCTCGAGCTGCTCGAATCGCTCCTGATGGAATACGACGGTACGCTGTTTCTCGTGAGCCACGACCGCGCGTTTCTCGACAACGTGGTCACGCAGGTGATCGCTTTCGAAGGCGGCGGCGTCTTGCGCGAGTATGTCGGCGGCTATTCGGACTGGCAGCGCCAGCGGCCCGGCGCGACTGCGAAGCCGGTCGAAGCCAAAGCCGCGCCGGCTAAACCCGTTGCGGCGCCGCGAGGGAAACAGAAATCGACGAAGCTTTCGTTCAAGGACGCACGTGAGCTCGAGTCGCTGCCCACTTTGATCAACGCGCTCGAACAGGAGCAGGCCGAGCTCAGCAGGCAACTTGCCGACCCCGATCTGTATCGCGACCAGGCCGACGAGGTCAAAGCGCTCCAGCAGCGGTACGTCGCGATCGAGACCGAGCTCATGGAAAGCCTCGCGCGCTGGGAAGCGCTCGAGGCGAAGCAGAAGGCGATAAGCGGCGCAACGTAAGCTCTTCATTCCTGGCGGCACGGCGATTGCTGTTGTCTGCGTTACCGTCCACCAGGAGTACACACTGATGCGCTTTGTCCCGCGCTTTGTTTCAATACGCGGCTTGACCGCCGCCGTTCTTGCCGTGAGCGCCGCAGGTGCGTTCGCTCAGCAACCCGCCCCCTCGAAGGCGCCCGTACCCGACAACCAGCCCGCGCCGATCGTCATGATCGTGCCGGTCGAGCTTTCCGATCCGGCGCTGAAAGCCGGTTGCTGGGCACAGCTTTATGACGAGCGAAACTTCACCGGCGAAATGATCACGCTCGTCGGGCCGATGCAGGTCGACACGACCGACAAGGCGGGCGGAAAACAGCTCCGACGCAAGATCGACAGCCTCGTGACCGGACCGAAAGCGATGCTCAACGTCTATGAAGAGAAATGGTTCAAGAACAAGTCGGTGACCTTCGGCCCCAACAGCAAGGAGCCCGGCCTGATCAAGAAGCTCGGATTCACCGGCAGCATCCAGTCGCTGAAGATCGCCTGCATGCCCTGACGCGAGCCGCGTTCCACTGCAACAACCTGCTGCACCGACGGCCCTCTGATTCAGAGGGCCGTTTTCTTGTCCGCGCCGTGCCTTAGAATCTCCGTAACAATCGGCGACAATCCGCCGGACCAAAGGGGGGTCTATGAAACGCAATGCTCATCGTGCGGCGTTTGCCGTGCTTGCAGTCGTCGCGCTTGCGCTACTCGGCGCGTGCTCTCACTCCATGCACGCGCAGCGGCATCACGACGCGCATCACGCGGCTGTGCCGAAGAACATCATCATTCTTTTCGGCGACGGCGCGGCGTCGACGCAGTGGGAGCTGGGGCGCTATACGAGCCGCGAGCTTCGCAACCGGCCTTTCGCGGTGACCGATGTCGTGCTCAAGCAGGGCACGCTCGGCCTGCTTACGACGTATTCGGCGGACTCGGCCGTAACCGATTCCGCCGCGGCGGCAACGGCGATGTCGACCGGATACAAGACCAACAACGACATGGCAGGCGTCACGCCCGATGGAAAGCCCGTCAGAACCGTAATGGAGGCGGCGAAAGCGCGAGGCAAGCGCGTCGGGCTCGTCACGACTGCCACGGTTCACGACGCGTCGCCGACGGCGTTCAGCGTTCACGCGAAATCGCGGCGCGAGTCGCAAGCGATCGTCGATCAGTTTCTCGCGTTCGAGCCGGACGTGCTGATGGGCGGCGGGCGCGATTACTTCCTGCCCAAAGGCAAAGGCGGCGGCATGCGCAGCGACGGCCTCGATGTCATGGCGGCGTTCGGCGCGAAAGGCTACGACGTCGTGCAGGCGCCTTCTGCGCTGGCGGCTGCCGCGGGACCGCGGCTGCTCGCGCTTTTCGCCGACGATGATATGGACCACGAGATCGACCGCGATCCGGCGCGGGAGCCTTCTCCCGCTGAAATGGCTACAGCCGCGCTCCGCGTGCTTTCGGCGAACAGCCCGAACGGCTTCGTGCTTTTTCTCGAGAACGAGAATATCGACACTTCAGGACACCGCAATGACGCGGCAGCGCTGGTGCGCGACCTGTGGGCGTTCGACGACGCGGTGCAGGTTGCGCTCGAGTTTCAGCGGCGCGTCCCGGACACGTTGATCATCGTCACCGGCGATCATGAAACGGGGGGCTTGAGCTGGACCTACGCGCAGAAAGATCTCTCGTCGATGTCGAGCAGCAACCGGTTCTATCCCGGCCGCGCCCATCTCGACCTGCTCATGGCTATCCGCGGCTCGCTCGAGAAAGCGTCCGACGCACTCGGCAAAAAACCGACGGCGGAGGTGCTCGACGCCGTCATCGCCAAGCAATTTCCCGGCTACGTGCTCGACGCCGACCTGCGCGCTTTGATCCTTTCGGGAAAGACGATAGAGCGCAACGTCAGCTACCTGCCTCACGGACTGCTGGGGAGGATGGTTGCACGCCAGACCGGTTTCTACTGGGGCACCAGCGGTCACACGACCGAGCCTGCGGTCGTCGGCGCAATCGGGCCGGGAGAGTCCGCTTTCCGCGGCTACATGGACAACACCGATTTCTCGCGGGCGCTGCACAGGCTGATCGACGGGCGTTGAGCCTGGCAGGACCGACGGGATTCGCGTGAGCCGGACTCGAGAATCCGATTCGCTCCTTCCGCGTCGCGTGCGACCTGTCGCCTGGTCCGTCCGCGCAGTCTTTGTCCCGAACCTATAGCGGCCGCGCCTCGGTCCGGCGCGCGCCGGGTGTTAAATTCGGTCGCAAAAAGGGGGACGCTTTGAAGCGCTCGTTGTTGAATGCGGCGCGTGGGCTCGTCATCGCGACCGCGGCCGTGCTGACCGGTTGTGCGACGAACACCATGACCGGGCGCAGTCAGCTCATGCTGGTCTCCGAGCAACAGGCGATCAAGGGCTCGGTATCCGCGTACTCGGGCATGATCGGCGGCTTCGCCAGGAAGAAAAAGCTCGAGCTCGCGACCGCACGCGTCCGGCGCGTGAAGGAGATCACCAACCGCCTCGTTGCCGAGGCGGTACGCTTTCGTCCCGACGCCGCGAGCTGGAGCTGGGAAGTGCAGGTGATCGAGGAGCCGAAGACCGTCAACGCGTTCTGCATGGCGGGGGGCAAGATGGGCATCTACACCGGCTTCTGGGAGAAGCTCGACGCGAGCGACGACGAAGTCGCCGCAGTCATGGGTCATGAGATCGGGCACGCGCTCGCCAGCCATACCCGCGAGAAGATGTCGGTCGGAATGGCGGCAGGTGTCGGGGCGACTCTGCTCGCAGCGCTCGTCTCGTCGCGTTCCAGCTCGTCGTTCGACACCAACCGCGCCGCGTTCACGAGCGCCGCGGCGCTCGCAGTCACGCTGCCCAACAGCCGCGAAGCCGAGACCGAGGCCGACCAGATCGGCATCGAGCTCGCCGCGCGCGCCGGCTTCGACCCGCGTGCCGCGGTGACCCTGTGGGAGAAGATGGCGAAGCAAAGCGGAGCGCGGCTCGAATTCCTGTCCACGCATCCGTCTCCGGAGAACCGCGCGCAGCGCCTCAACGAGCTCATCGCGAAAGTCGATCCGCTGTACGAGCGCGCGAAATCCGGCGGACCGCCGGACATCCCCGACTTCCTGAGCGCCAATCCGAGCGAGCGACCCGCCGGGACACTGTCGCGCGCGGACTATGCCGCGCGGGTGAGCGCCGAGCCGCAAGCGATGACTTTCATCTCCGAGGACTTCGACCGCTTCAAGTCGGGCCAGGCGGTGCTCGCGTGCGGGGCCGAGTGTGCTCTCGTCTATACCTTCCAGAAGAGCACATGGAAAACCCTGCACGAGAAGCAGGCATGGCGCGAGCTCGCCATCCGCGTGGTCAAAGTCGGCTACGAGAACGACCTGTCGTACTACCTGCTGGCCGAGGCCGCAAAGGGTCTCGGCCTCCAGGACGCTGCCGCGGCGTATTACAAGCGTGCAGCCGAAGCGCAAGCCGGGGGCAAAACGTGCGGCGGCGCTTTCAACACCTGTGACGGGTTCGTCATCGGCGACGCGCGGTAGTCGCGTAGCCCCCCGCTCGCTGAGTAGCGATCAGCGTCGGGAGGGTCCCGCCGGCGGGCCGTGGAGCCTGAAAGCGGTGTTGACGATACCGACGTGCGACAGCGCCTGCGGAAAATTTCCCGTCAGACGGCGCAGCATGGGGTCGTATTCCTCCGACAGCAGTCCCACGTCGTTGCACAGCGCCAGGACGCGCTCGAAGAGCACGCGTGCTTCATCGTAACGGTCGAGCAGGGTGAGCGCGTGGGCGTACCAGAGAGTGCACGCGATGAACACGCCTTCACCCGGCGGCAGGCCGTCGACCTCCGGTGTCGTGCGATAGCGCATCAGCAGGCCGTCGACCATGAGCTCGCGCTCGATGGTCGCGAGGGTGCCGAGCACGCGCGGATCGCCGGGCGGCAGGAATCCCGCGAGCGGGATCATCACCAGGCTCGCATCCACGGCCTTGCTGCCGTAGTACTGGACGAATGTTCCGCGCTCGGCGTCGTAACCGTTGCGGCAGACGTCTTCATGGATCTCGGCTCGAATGCGCCGCCAGCGCTCCAGCGGCGCTTCGAGCCCGAACTGCTCCGCCGAGGCGATGAAACGGTCCATCGCGAGCCACGCCATCACTTTCGAATGCGTGAAGTGCCGGCGGGGGCCGCGCACTTCCCAGATCCCTTCGTCGGGGTCTTTCCACGCCGCCTCGACGAAACGGGCGAGCTCCCGCTCCACATTCCATGCGTCGGCATCGGCTTCGAGACCGCTCGAGCGCGCGAGGTG
>JAQGMV010000307.1 GCA_028292225.1 Betaproteobacteria bacterium | reverse complement strand
GGGTCGCCCTGGATGCCGTTCTTTCCGTCGCCTGCCTGCAGCTTGGCGTTGCGG
Source organism: Betaproteobacteria bacterium (assembly GCA_028292225.1). Lineage (GTDB taxonomy): Bacteria > Pseudomonadota > Gammaproteobacteria > Burkholderiales > SG8-41 > JAQGMV01. Next base: position 3,105 of record JAQGMV010000307.1, on the reverse strand, counting down.
ACCATTTTCGGATCGACGGCCATCATTTGAGACGTGTCACGGACGTCGGCGTGGTTGCCGATTTCATCCTTGCGGATGCCGAACTTCATCATTTCCGCGGCGTCGCCTTCGGGATCGCTGCGGTAATAGCCGGGGACGGCGTGCACGCGGACGTTGGAGCTTGCCCACTCTGCATTGAGCGCGGCGGCGACGGCATTCTGGCCGGGCTGGTTGGGGCCGCTATCGCCGATGAACACGATGTCGCGGAATCCATGCTGCTTCAGGCTGCGGGCGGTGGACTCGAGCACCTGGCGGAAGACCGGGTCGGGAAGACTGATGGTGCCGGCGAAGCGCATGTGGCCGCTGGGAGGCTCGATGCTTCCTTCCGGGACATAAGCCATGACAGGGGCCACAAGCACGTTGCCCAGCCGGCGCGCAATTGCGTCTGCAGTGAAGGCAACGCGCACGTTGTGTTTCCCGAGCGCCATGTGGGGACCGTTCTGCTCGGTGCCGCCGGTGGGTACGATGACGGTGGTTTTCCCGGCTGCGATGGAATCGCGGACTTCGTCCCACGTGAGTTGCTCCAGGAAGACAGTGTCCGGCATCTGCGCAGACACAGTACCGGCAAGGCAAAGAGCGGCGATCAGGATCAGGTATCTATACATCAGGTTCTCCCAAAGTAACCACAGAGCGTAACACTCCGCTTCACCGGAGTGAATTAGCACATCGGTGCTGATGCATGGTGCCAACCAGACTAACAGGCGCTCCGCGACCTGTCTCACAGCTGACCATCCGGATCTCCCGACATCCGTGCCGATGCTGATGTGATATGTTTCCGGCATAAGGTGCGCGTGCACCGCACGAAGTGAAGAGTCGCATGAGGCGGGTCGTACGTTCCGCAAGGGTAAGTCCCGGGCATCGCTGCTGGAAGGCGGTGCTCGCGCGCCGCATCGTGGTGGCGTGCAGCCTGATGAGCTGCCTCGACGGCGCGCACGCGGCGTCGACCACTCGCGCCTCGGATGCGGATCTCGCCACTATGAGCCTGGAAGAGCTCATGAACGTCGAGGTCACTTCAGTATCGAAACGCCCCGAGCGGTTGTCGGCCGCCGCTGCGTCCATCTTCGTCATCAGCGGCGAGGACATCCGCCGCTCCGGCGCCACGACCCTGCCGGAGGTGCTGCGCCTCGCGCCGAATCTTCAGGTCGCGCAGGGACACGCCAGCGGTTACGCGATCAACGCCCGCGGACTGAACAACACCGCAGCCAACAAGCTCCTGGTCCTGATCGACGGGCGTTCGGTTTACACGTCGCTCTTTTCCGGCGTGTTCTGGGATGTCCAGGATGTGGTGCTGGAGGACGTGGAGCGCATCGAAGTCATCAGCGGTCCCGGCGGCACGCTGTGGGGCACGAACGCCGTCAACGGGGTCATCAACGTCATCACCCGTTCGTCGAAAGACACGCAGGGCGGGCTGGCAGCAGGCGGCGCCGGCAACCGTGAATTCGGCGCCACGGTGCGCTACGGCGGCACGCTCGGCGCCGACGGCAGCTACCGCGTCTACGGAAAGCATCTCGACCACGACGGGACCTCGACCGCGAGCGGCGCCGGGAAGTCCGACGCGTGGCACAAGAGCCAGGGCGGTTTTCGCGCCGACTGGGGCGGCGCGCGCGACCAGTTCACTGTGCAGGGCGATGCGTACCAGGGCTCGATAGGGCAGCCCCTGCCCGGCACGGTATCGATCACCGGCGTGACTCTTGCGCTCGACACGATCTCGGTGTCGGGCGCGAACCTGCTCGGGCGCTGGGCGCGCAATCTCGAAGGCGGCTCCAGCCTGAGCGTGCAGGCCTATTTCGACCGGACCGAGCGCACGGTGCCGCCGACGTTCGGCGAAGCGCTCAACACCTACGACCTGCAGCTCCAGCATTCGCTGCGGCCGCTCGGCATGCATACCGTGACGTGGGGGGCGCAGTACCGTTACGCGATGGACAGGGTGGCCAACAGCGCGATCCTCGCATTTCTGCCGGCACGGCAGAACCAGACGTGGCTGAGCCTGTTCGCGCAGGACGAGATGGCCTTGCGCGACGACCTGCGGTTGACGCTGGGCCTGCGGATCGAGCGCAACGACTATACCGGCTATGAATTTCTGCCGAGCGCGCGGCTCGCCTGGACGGTCGCGCAGGATCACCTGCTGTGGACCGCTGCCACACGCACCGTGCGCGCGCCGTCGCGGCTCGACCGCGATACGTTCGTGCCCGCAACCGCGCCGTTCCTGCTGGCCGGCGGGCCCGACGTGCGCTCCGAGATCGCGAACGTCTACGAGATCGGCTATCGGGGACGTCCCGCAGACAAGCTGTCGTATTCCGTGACCGCATATCACGCGGATTACGATCATCTGCGCACCCAGGAGATCGCGCCCGGCGGCGCGTCGCTGATCTTCGGCAGCGGGATGGAAGGCATGACCGGCGGGGTCGAAATGTGGGGCACATACCAGGTGTCGCGAACGTGGCGGCTGCGCGGCGGACTGACGGTGCTGAACGAAAAGCTGCGGCTCAAGCCGGGCAGCAACGACGTGACCGCTCCGCGTGCCCAGGAGGGGCTCGACCCCGAGCGCACCTGGATATTCGCCTCGTCTCACGATCTTCCTCACCGCACCGAGTTCGACGTGAGAGTGCGCCACGTATCCGAGCTGCCGAGCGTTGCTTTGCCGGCTTATACGGCGGTGGACATCCGCCTGGGCTGGAGAGTGCGCCCCGACCTGGAGTTTTCGGTGAGCGGGCAGAACCTGTTCGGAAGCGGCCATGCCGAGTTCACCGACCCGGTGAACCGCACTGAATTTCAGCGCGCGGTGTTCTTCAAAGTCCTCAGCCGCTTCTGAGCGCACGCCCCGCCCGGCCGCTCTCTGGAATTGACTCCCGTGACGGCGCGCCGCGAAGCCCGACCGCGCTCGCGTTCGCCAAGGAAGGCCCTACCTGAAGGTCTACGCCGGGGACGACTGAGCGACGGGCCGCGCTATCGTCGCGCGCTCACTGCGCCTGGATATTGCCGCGGCGGATGACCTCGCCCCACTTCACGCGCTCCGCCCGCACGTATCTGTCGAACTCGGCGCTGGTGTCGCCGATGAGGCGGGCG
>JAQGMV010000286.1 GCA_028292225.1 Betaproteobacteria bacterium | reverse complement strand
CAGCGGCCGCTTGGCCGTCTTCGAAATGTAGTTCGCGAGCTCGTGCATGACCTGCGAGATCTCGGGCTTGCCGTTCTTCCCTGCGGGTGCTTCGTTCTTCATCTGTCATCCACTGTTGTTGACGGCTCGCCCGGCGGTTAGGCCCGGCCGGTGCGTTCGTCGCACCCTACGGTTTACCCGCCGCTGCTCCGGAGATCAATCCGGCCTGATCCCCGCGGCCTTCACCACCCGGACCACGCGGTCACGTCCAAGTCCGGCAGCGGCGCTTCCGCAATGGTCGGCAGATTGGAAAAAATGCCAGCGTGCTTTGCGCTGTCGATCACCATCTGCCGGCCGGGCGCATCGCCGAGATGCTGTGCCGCGAGTCGCGCGAGCAGATCGGTGCTGCCGCCGGGCACCGGGATGACGACGAGCCGGATCGGCTGGACCGTATACGCAGGGATCAAAGGCTCACCTGCGTGAGCGGGGCCTGCTGCGGTTGTAAGGAGGGCGAGAGCGGCAGCGGCGTAAGCGTAGCGCGGGGGCATCACCGAAATCAGCGCGGCACGGTCGCTCGCGCGAGCTCGCCTGCGTCTTCGAGCTCCGCGACGCGCCAGCACAGATCCATGACGCGCGCGGCTTCGGCGACGCTCAATACGCCGTCGGTGAGGCTGCGGAATTTGTCTTCGAGATCGCGGTCGCTCATCGGCCGTTCGACTGTGCCCAGCGCGTGCTCGACGTGCTTCTCGAGCACCGTTCCATTGCGGAGCCGGAGTTTAACATGAGCCTCCAGTTTTCGCACTTGGGCGCTCGCCGTAATCGAGACGCGATCGCGCACTGCTATGACCGTGGCATTGCGAACGACTTCGTCGCTGAACTGCGCTTCGCCCGCGGCGCCGTGCACGAGCGCAACCGCCGCCGCGTGGTAGACGCTGAACTTGCCTTCGAGACCGTTTTCCGGCGCGCGGTTGCCTGTGAGCTCGGGTACAAGCGGGCTCGTCGACAGCTCGACGCTCTCGATGTCCTCGGGCTTGAGGTTGTGCTCCAGCCGCAACTGGATACAGCCGTCGATCGCGGCGTGTACGACAAGACCGCACGCGTACGGCTTGTACATGTTCTTCGAAAGCTCGTAGTGCGCTCCGAGCCCGGTCGTGATCACCGAAGGATCGAACTTCGTCGACATGACGTGGGCGAAACCTCGCGGCGCCTCGATCGCGCGCTCCGAGCTCGTGAAACCCTGCGCGGCAAGCAGCGCCGCGGTCATGCCCCCCTGTGCCGCGCGGCCGGGGTGCAGGCTCTTGCACATGCTGCCGAACATCTCGCGCAAGCCCGAAGACTGCGTGGCCGCGATGCCGAGCGCCCACGCGGTGCGCTGCACGTCGAGCCCGAGGAGCTTGGCGGTTGCGGCCGCGGCGCCGAACACCCCGGCGGTCCCGGTGATGTGCCAGCCGATGTCGTAGTGCTCGGGAAACACCGAGAGCCCGATCCGCACTTCGGCTTCCACGCCGAGCACGAATGCGTGCACGAGGTCGCGGCCGCTGGTCTTCTTCCACTCGGCGTATGCGAGCAGCGCGGGGAGCACGGGCGCACTCGGATGCACCGCGCGCTGGTGCGTGTCGTCGAAATCGAGCACGTGCGTGCTGATGCCGTTGACGAGCGCGGCGTTGAGCGCGTCGAGCCGCTCGGGCCGGCCGAAGATGCACGCCTGCGCCGAGCCCGCGAAAGGCATCACGGCGTTGAGCGCGGCTTCGACCGTTTCGTGCCTCGCGCTGCCGATCGCGCAGCCGAGCGCGTTGAGCATCGCCCGCGATGCTTCGTGGCGCACGTCGGCGGGGATGTCCTCGTAGCGCGAGTCGACGAGGAATTCGGAGAGGGTGCGGGTGGCTGTCATGCGGTGCTCGTAAAGGGTAAATCGTAAAGGGTGAATCGTAAGAACGCTCTACCGGCAGGTCACAAGTGAAGGCGCGGCTCAGGCTTCTTTTCGGGACGATTTACCATTCACCAATCACCGCTTACGGGGTGTTACTCCACCTTGGCGCCCGAGGCGTGGACCACCTTCCCCCACTTCGCGACTTCGGCCCGGATATAGGCTGCGACCTGCTGCGGCGTGCCCGACATCGGCTCGCCGCCCTGCGCGACGATTTTTTCGCGCACGTCGGGCATCTGCACGACTTTCGCGACGGCGCCGTTCAGGCGCGTGATCACGTCGCGCGGGGTGCCGGCCGGCGCGAGCAGCGAGAACCACGTTCCCGACTCGAAGCCGGGGTACGACTCGGCGACCGTCGGCAGGTTCGGCGTGCCGGGACTGCGTTTGACGCTGGTCACGGCGAGCGCTCGAAGCCGGTGGGTCTGCACGTGGGGCAGCACCGACAGGCTGTTGGCGAACATGAAGGTGATATTGCCCGACAGGAGATCGGTCACTGCGGGCGGCGTGCCTTTGTACGGTACGTGGACGATGTCGATACCGGTTTGCAGCTTGAGCATCTCGGTCGTCAGATGCGGCGAGCTGCCGTTGCCGGTCGAGCCGTAAGTAAGCTGCCCGGGTTTCGCCCTGGCAAGCGCGACGAGGTCTTTGACGTTCTTCGCAGGAAGCGAAGGGTGCACGACGAGCATGAAAGGCACTCCGGCCATCAGCGCGACCGGCTCGAAATCCTTCACGAGGTCGTAGGACAGCTTCTTGTACAGCGTCTGGCTGATCGCCGTGGACGCAGGCGCGGTGAGCAGCGTGTAACCGTCCGCGGGCGAGCGCGCCGCGACTTCGGCGCCGATGTTGCCGGCCGCACCTGCGCGGTTGTCGACGATGAACTGCTGGCCGAGGACTTCGCCGAGCTTCGGCGCGACCAGGCGCGTCGTGATGTCGGCGCCGGAACCGGGCGGGAAAGGCACGATGATGCGAACGGGCCTGGAGGGGTATGCGGTCTGTGCGGTCGCGGTCTGCGGGAGGGCTGCGGCAACTAAAAACAGAGCGGATTTTGCGATGAGCGCACGACTGAGCACGGTAGTTCTCCTCGGGGCGGCGGATTCTAGCATGCAGCCCGCATATGACCCGCCGGACGAGGCTAATGGGCAGACCCGCTGCTAGAATACGCGCTTCTTTCAGGAGCATCCCGGTTGAAGAAGGCGCTGGTGGGAATCGCAATGGGCAGCCAAAGCGACTGGAACGTGATGCAGCACGCGGCGCAGCAGCTCGACGACTTCGGCGTGGCGTACGAAGCGAAGGTCGTCTCCGCGCATCGCACTCCCGATCTACTCTACGAATATGCAGAAGCCGCGGCAGGCCGCGGCTTCAAATGCATCATCGCGGGCGCGGGCGGGTCTGCGCATCTGCCCGGCATGCTCGCGGCGAAGACGATCGTGCCGGTGCTCGGCGTGCCGGTGCCTACGCGCCATCTGAAAGGGCTCGATTCACTGCTCTCGATCGTGCAAATGCCCAAAGGCATCCCGGTCGCCACCTTTGCAATCGGCGAAGCCGGCGCCGCAAACGCCGGGCTGTTTGCCGTCGCGCTGCTCGCGCGTGACGATGAGCGTCTCGCGTCGAGGCTCGAAGCATTCCGAAGGAAACTGGCGCGCACCGTGCGCGCGATGAAACTGCCGAAGTGATGTTCTTCCCTGACGCGATGCTCGGCATGCTGGGCGGAGGGCAGCTCGGCCGGATGTTCACGCTCGCCGCGCACAGCATGGGTTATCGCGTGGCGGTGCTCGATCCCGATTCGCGGTCGCCCGCCGGCGCGATCGCCGACGTCCACCTCAAGGCGGCTTACCAGGACCGCGAAGCGCTGCAACAGCTCGCCGACAGCTGCGCTGCGGTCACCACCGAATTCGAGAACGTTCCCGCGGACAGCCTGCGCTGGCTCGCGGCGCACTGCACCGTCAGACCGACGGGCGACAGCGTGTCGATCGCCCAGGATCGGATCCGCGAAAAGCGCTTCCTCACGCAGAACGGTTTCGAAGTCGCGCCCTACGTCGCGATCGAGCGCACCGAAGACTGTCGGCGCATCGATCCCGCGTTGCTGCCCGGGATACTCAAGCGCGCGCGGTTCGGCTACGACGGTAAAGGCCAGGCGCGAGTGGCGACGGCAGAGGAGGTGCGCACCGCTTTCGCCGCGCTCGGCTCGGAGGCGTGCGTGCTGGAGAAGCAGGTGTCCCTCGCGTGCGAAGTCAGCGTCGTCGCCGCGCGCGGCGCAGACGGCGCCACACTGAGCTTTCCGGTCGCCGAGAACCAGCACCGGGACGGGATACTCGACGTGAGCATCGTGCCCGCGCGGGTGAGTCCCGATCTGGCGCAAAGAGCGGAAGCGGCAGCGCAGGCCGTCGCGGTGAAGCTCGGCTACTGCGGCGTGCTCGCAGTCGAGTTCTTCGTGACCACCGACGGCGCGCTGCTGGTCAACGAGATCGCGCCGCGCCCGCACAACAGCGGCCATTACACGATAGACGCCTGCGCGACGTCGCAGTTCGAGCAGCAGGTGCGCACGCTGTGCGGGCTGCCCCTGGGAGACACTCGCCTGCTCTCGCCGGTGGTCATGGTCAACCTGCTCGGCGACGTCTGGCAAAGCGGTCAGCCCGCATGGGACGCGGTGTTCGCCTGCCCCGACGCGAAGCTGCATCTCTACGGCAAGCACGAAGCGCGTCCCGGGCGCAAAATGGGTCATTACACGGTCCTCGGCGCCGATTCCGACGATGCGCTCGGCAAGGCGCTCGCGATACGATCCAAGCTGAGCCCCGATTTCAACCTCGAGTCCGCCTGATGAGTAATGCCCCTTTGCTGCAATCGAACCTGAAGAGCCTGCCTTTTCTGCATCGCGGCAAGGTTCGCGACCTCTACGCCGTGGGCGACGACAAGCTGCTGATCGTGCAGAGCGACAGGCTCTCGGCTTTCGACGTGATACTGCCTACGCCGATACCGGGCAAAGGCCGGGTGCTCACCGAGCTTTCGAATTTCTGGTTCGAGAAGCTGAAGCACAGGGTGCCGAACCACCTGACGGGCATCGATCCATCATCTGTGGTCGCTCCTGAGGAGCGATCACAGATCGAAGGCCGCGCGATGGTCGTTCGCAAGCTGAAGCCGCTGCTCGTCGAAGCGGTGGTGCGCGGCTATCTCATCGGCTCGGGCTGGAAGGATTACCAGGACACCGGCGCGATCTGCGGCATCACCCTGCCGGCGGGACTGAAGCAGGCGCAGAAGCTGCCCGAGCCGATCTTCACGCCCGCGTCGAAAGCGCCTGCGGGTGAGCACGACGAAAACATCACCTACGCCGAGGTCGAGAAGCTCGTCGGCGCGGGGACGGCTGCGCGCGTTCGCGAGGTCTCGATCAAGCTCTACCGGGAGGCCGCCGAATTCGCGGCGCAGCGCGGCATCATCATCGCGGACACCAAGTTCGAGTTCGGCCTAGACGACAAAGGCGAGCTCGTGCTGATCGACGAAGCGCTCACCCCCGACTCGTCGCGATTCTGGCCCGCATCGGAATACCGCACCGGAATCAGCCCGCCGAGCTTCGACAAGCAGTTCGTGCGCGACTGGCTCGAGACCCAGCCATGGAACAAGAAAGCCCCGGCCCCACCGCTCCCACCCGACGTGCTCGCGCAGACCGCGGAGAAGTATCGGGAGGCTCTGCGGATGCTGAAGGCGTAAGCGGTCAGCCGTGCCGGTTACGATAGACGATGCGGTCGCGGTGCTGCGAGCCGGCGAGCTCGTCGCGTTCCCGACCGAGACCGTCTACGGCCTCGGTGCGGATGCCTCGAGCGCTGAAGCCGTCAAGAAGATCTACGCTGCCAAAGGCCGTCCGCGCAATCACCCTTTGATCGTCCACGTCGCGCGGGTCGACCAGATCGGCGAGTGGGCGCAGCGCATGTCGCCTGCCGCGCAGCGCCTGGCCGGGCGCTACTGGCCCGGGCCGCTGACGCTGATCATGAAGCGCGCGCCCCACGTGAACGATCTCATCACGGGAGGCCAGGACACGATTGCGCTGCGCGTGCCTTCACACCCGGTCGCGCATGCGCTGCTCGCGGCGTTCGGAGGCGGTATCGCGGCGCCATCGGCCAATCGGTTCGGGCGCGTTTCGGCGACGACTGCCGGGCACGTTCGCAGCGAATTCGGCGATGTCGTCCGATGCGTCCTCGACGGCGGCCCCTCGGACGTCGGCATCGAATCGACAATCGTCGATGTATCCGGCGAGATAGCTGCGTTGCTGCGACCCGGTCACATCACCGCCCGGGAAATCGAAGCGACGCTCGGGATTGCGCTGGCCGTGCCGGGCGCCGCTTCTCCGCGCGCGCCGGGGATGCTCGCCAAGCACTACGCGCCGCAGACGCCGCTGATGGTGATGGAGGCCGACCTCCTGCTCGAGCTCGCCGCCAGCATGACCCGGCAGGGGCACAAGGTCGCCGTGCTCGCGCGTTCCGCGCGGCAGCCGCTCCTGAACGGGGTGACGTGGGTGGCCGCGCCTCACGACGCCGCAGGTTATGCGCACGATCTCTATGCCAACCTGCGCGCCCTCGACATCGCGGGGTGCAGCGCGCTCCTCGTCGAACAGCTGCCGCTCGACGCCGCGTGGGCTGCGGTATCGGACAGGCTGATGCGCGCAGCGGCAGGCTCGGCGTCGGCCGACGCGACCTGATCTCAGAGTACGCCGATCCGGTTTCGCCGTGCAGAGCTCACGGCGATAAAAAAGGGGGACCCGAAGGTCCCCTTTTTTACGACTGCAGGTAAAGGCGATCAGTCGGTGATCTGCTCGCGTTTGGCGCGGATCGCCGGCAGGCCCATGACGACGAGGATGATGGCCGTCGCGATCATGAACGAGAGGCTGATCGGCCGCGTGAGGAACACCATGGCGTCTCCTCGCGAGATCAGCAGCGCACGTCGCAAGTTCTCTTCCATGAGCGGTCCCAGCACGAAGCCCAGCAGCATCGGCGCCGGCTGCATCTCGAAGCGCAGCCAGAGGAAACCGACCACACCGAAGAATGCGGTGAGGTAGATTTCGAACGAGCTGTTGTTCACGCTGTAAATGCCGATGGCCGAGAACGCCATGATGCACGGGAACAGGATGCGATAAGGCACTTTCAGCAGGCTCACCCACAGGCCGATCAGCGGCAGGTTCAGGATGACGAGCATCGCGTTGCCGATCCACATGGAGGCAATGAGGCCCCAGAACAGATCGGGTTTCTGCGTCATCACCTGAGGTCCGGGGGCGATGCCCTGGATCGTCAGCGCGCCGAGCATCAGCGCCATGACCGCGCTCGCCGGTATGCCCAGCGTGAGGGTCGGGATGAACTTGCACTGCGCATCGGCGTTGTTGGCCGACTCGGGTCCGGCGACGCCTTCGATCGCGCCTTTGCCGAAGCGCGACGGATCCTTCGCGATCTTCTTTTCGACCATGTAGGACGAGAAGGATGCGATCGCAGGGCCGGTGCCGGGCAGAACGCCGAAGAACGCACCGATTGCGGTACCTCTGAGGATCGCGCCGAAAGAGGCTTTCAGGTCCGGCCACGTCGGCCACAGACCGGTCACCCGCTTGGTGAAGACGCTGCGCTCTTCCTTGTCACCGAGGTTCGAGATGATCTCCGACAGCGCGAACACGCCGACTGCGATCACGATGAATCCGATGCCGTCAGTCAGCTCCGCAACCCCGAAGCTGTAACGCGCCATGCCCGAGTTCACGTCCGTGCCGACGACACCGAGCAGCAGGCCGAGGCACACCATGGCGAGCGACTTGATCATGTCGCCGTGCGCGAGCACCGCGGCGGTCACGAGGCCCATCAGCATCAGCGAGAAATACTCGGGCGCGCCGAACTTCAGCGCCATCTCGGCGATCGGAGGCCCGAACAGCGCGATGATCATCGTGCAGACCGTGCCGGCGAAGAACGACCCGATCGCGGCGATGGCGAGCGCAGGTCCTGCGCGGCCCTGCCTTGCCATCTGGTAGCCGTCCAGACACGTGACGACCGCCGAGGTTTCACCCGGCAGGTTCACCAGAATGGCCGTGGTCGAACCGCCGTATTGCGCACCGTAGTAAATACC
>JAQGMV010000246.1 GCA_028292225.1 Betaproteobacteria bacterium | reverse complement strand
CGACGGGTCAAGCCTGTTGCGCTGTAAGGGCTCGACCACGAAGGACACGAAGGGGCACGAAGGAAAACAAAGCGTCCATGAAGATCGCCGCCGCATTCGCCGTGCTGGTCTTTCCTTAGTGCCCCTTCGTGGTTCGTCTCGAGGTTTGTTACGGCAGCACGTCGACGCTGATCTTCGCGTCCTTGATGAGCTTGCGCCAGCTCTGAAGATCGTCGCGGATCATCCGGTGATAGCCTTCTGGCGTCGAGCTTGCGGGCTCGAGCCCGTTCACTTCGAAGCGCTGGATCATCTCGGGGGTCGCGAGCGCTTTCACCATGACCGCGTTGAGCTTGTCGATGATCGGTTTGGGTGTTCCGGCCGGCGCGACGATGCCCCACCAGCCGGTGTTATAGAAGCCGGGAATCGTCTCCGCGATCGCGGGGATGTCCGGCGCGGACCTCAGCCGCTGCGGGTGTCCGATGCCGATGACTTTGAGCCGGCCGGTGCGGTGGTGGGGCAGCACCTGCAACAGTCCCTGGAACGCGAGCTGTATCTGGCCGCCGAGAAGATCGGCGACCACCGGCGCGCCGCCCTTATACGGCACGTGGACCATCTGAATGCCGGTCAGGGTCATGAGCTGTGCGCCGCCGAGGTGATTGGGCGTGCCGACTCCCGGAGAACCGAAGTTGAGCTTGCCCGGGGAGGCTTTCGCGAGATCGATGAACTCGCGAACATTGCTCGCGGGAAGATTGCCGGCGAGCACGAGCGAGTACGGAACGTAGGTCGCAAGACCGATCGTGGCGAAGTCTTTCAGCGGGTCGTAGGGGATCTTCGTTCCCATCAGCGCCGGGCCCGACACGAGCCCGCCCGTCGTGCCGAGGAGCAGGGTGTAACCGTCGGGCGCGGACCTCGCCGCGACCGTGTGACCAAGCGTCGCGGCGCCGCCGGGACGATTGTCGATCACCACCGGCTGCCTCAGCGCTTTCGCGAACTGCGCCCCGACTTCGCGCGCGGTGAAGTCGGTGCCCGATCCCGGAGGGTACGGCACGATCAGCCGGATCGGCCGGTTCGGATACGCCGCATCGCGCGTGGCGGCGATACCGCTCGCGCTTGCGAGCACCAGCGCGGCGCCCAGGGCGCCACAGCAGGTGCGGCTGCGCGTCGTCGCGTTCATCGTCATCGAGCCCTCCGTCAGGCCGTTGCGAAGCGAACTCTTCAGTGTCGGTCAGGCGCAGGCGGGCGGCGCATCCCCATCTGTTCCGCGGCGAAGGCCCACATGTCGGCGATTTCCGCGATCAACCTGTCGGTGGGACGGTAGCCGTGGGACGCCATCGGCTCCACGCGGATGAGAACCGGCCGATCGCAGCCTTGCGCAAGCTGCATCGCCGCGGTGTATTTGAACGAATGGCTGGGAACGACGCGATCGTCGTGGTCTGCGGTCGTCACGAGCGTCGCCGGATAGCACGCGCCGGGCTTGACGTTGTGCACCGGTGAAATTCTGAAAAGCTGCTGGAACTGTGCGGGATCGGCGGGCGAGCCGTACTCCCTGAGCCACAATCGGCCGCCGGTGAATTTGTCGAAGCGCAGCATATCGAGCACGCCGACCCCGGGCAGGGCAACCGCGTACAGGTCCGAACGCTGCTGCGCGACCGCCGCGACGAGCAGGCCGCCGTTCGAGGCGCCGAGGATGCCGAGCCTCGCCGGCGTCGTGAATTTCTCTTTGACGAGATGTTCGGCGATCGCAATGAAATCGTCGAAACCGTTCTGGCGCTTCTCCGCCCGCGCAGCCTGGTACCACGCATCGCCGTACTCGCCGCCGCCGCGGATGTTCGCACTGACGAACGCGCCGCCGAGCTCTAGCCACGCGATCACGTGCGGACGGTAGAACGGAAGCACGTTGCTCGCGAAGCCGCCGTAGCCGAACAGCAGGGTCGGGGTGGTGCCGTCTTTCGCGGCCCCTTTGCGTGCGGTGATCGTAAACGGAACGCGCGTGCCGTCCTTCGAGGTCGCGAAATACTGGCGGCTTTCGTACGCGGAAGTGTCCGCTACGCGCTGCGGCGGCTGGAATGCCGTGCTCCTGCCCGTGCGCGGATCGTAGGAATAAACCGTCAGCGGATAGAGGGCCGAAGTGAATGCATAGTAGATCTCCGGAGCGTCCTCACGACCTCTGAGCGCAGTGACCGATCCGCCTTCAGGAAGGGCGATGTGGCGCAAGGGCGTGCCGTCCCTGTCGAACAGCGCGAGACGGCTTTGCACGTCGCTCAGGTAATCGAGAACGATGCGCCCGCCGATGAGGTCGGCGTTCTGGATCGCATCCTGGCCCTCCGGGACGATCGTTCTCCATGACTGGCCAGGCGAGCGCAGGTCCAGCGCCACGATCTTGCGGTTCGATCCGTCGCGGTCGGTGCGTAGGTACAGGATCGGTCCGACGTTGCCGATCGGCCGGTATTCGGTGTCGTCGTCTTCGGCGAGTGGCTTGATGGCCGCGCGCAGGTTCGGGCGCTCCGCGTTCCCGAGATCGGCGTAGTAGAGCCGGTTCTTGAGTCCCGCGGCCCGGGCGACGCGCACCATGAGATAGCGCCCGTCTTCTGAGACCCGGCCGCCGACCAGCCACGTCGGAAGGTCCTTGCGATCGTAGATCAGCAGATCTTCGGACTGCGGCGTGCCCATGCGATGGTAATAGAGCGCATGACCGGTGAGCGCGGCGTCGAGCAGCCTGCCTTTGGGCGGCTCGGGATAGCGCGAATAGAAAAAACCTTTGCTGTCGCGGGTCCACGACAGCCAGGAAAAGCGCATCCAGTGGACCTCGTCGGCGAGGTCTTTCCCGGTGGTCGCATCGCGTATGTGTATCGTCTCCCAGTCGGCGCCGCCATCCGACAGCGTATAGGCGACGAATCGCGCATCGGGTGACGGCGAGAAGTTTGCCAGCGACACCGAACCGTCGGGCGAGAGCACGTTGGGGTCGAGCAGGAGCGTCGGCTTCCCGGTGAGCCCTGCTCGAACGAGCAACGCGGACTGTCGCTGCAGGCCGCTGTTGCTGCGATAGAAGAGACGGCCGTTCTCGACGAGCGGGAGCGTCGTCTTGGAATAGTTCCACAGCTCGGTGATGCGGCTGCGGAAATGCTCGCGCAACGGAAGGCGCTCGAGATAGGCGGCCGTGACTTTCGTCTGCGACTGGAGCCAGTCCCGCAGCTCCGGCGCGTCGAGCTCCTCCATCCAGCGATACGGGTCGCTCACTTTGGTGCCGAAGTAGTCGTCGACCACCGCTGCCTTGCGGGCGACGGGATAGTCGAGCTTCTGCGCGTTCGCATAGCCGGCCGCGCTCGCAAGAACGACCATGCAGACCGCAACGGCATAGACGCGTTTCATCGATCGCCTTTCGGACCAGCCCACGTTCGGAAACAAGCCACGCTGAAGCGCGGTAATATGCATTGTTCCATAAAAAATATGCCGCTCGTTAGTTGCGGCGCCAGACACGATTAGGAGGAGGGACCGGATGAGACGTGCGTATTGGCTGTGGATGGTGGCACTCGGCGTGTTCGCGGCGGCGCCTGCGGCGCACGCGCAATATCCTGCGAAGCCTTTGCGGCTCATCGTCCCGTTCCCGCCGGGCGGCGGCACCGACGCGATGGCAAGGACGCTCGCGCCGAAGCTCGGAGAAGGTCTCGGCCAGCAGGTCGTGATCGACAACCGCGGGGGCGCCGGAGCGACGATCGGCACCGAGCTCGCGGCGAAATCGCCGCCCGACGGCTACACGCTGTTCCTCATGACCGTCACCAACGCGGTGAGCATGAGCCTCTATCCGAATCTCAAGTTCGATCTGGTTCGCGACTTCGCGCCGGTGACCAAGCTCGCGACGACGCCGCACGTGCTCGTCGTGCATCCGTCGGTGCCGGCACGGACCGTAAAGGAGCTCATCGCCGTGGCCAAAGCGCGCCCCGGCTCGCTGGTCTACTCTTCATCCGGAACCGGATCGGTTTCACATCTGGCCGGCGAGTACTTCGGATTTCTGACCGGCACCAGGATGCTCCACGTGCCGTACAAGGGCGGGGGGCCGTCAGTCACTGCGCTGGTCAGCGGGGAAGTCGCTGTCGGCTTTGCGACGATGCCGTCAGTGCTCGCCCAGGTAAAGGCGGGCCGCCTGCGCGGCATCGCGATGACGACGGCGCAGAAATCCTCGGCGCTTCCAGGGCTGCCGACTGTCGGCGATGCGGGCATTGCGAACTACGACGTCGGCTCGTGGTACGGCCTTTCGGTGCCCACAGGCACTTCGCGCGAGATCATCACGCGACTGCACGACGTGACGCTGAAGCTGCTGGCGCTGCCGGACGTGAAGGAGCGGCTCGCCGTAAGCGGCTTCGAAGTCCTGGTCAGCACGCCCGAGCAGTACGGGGAGTTCGTGCGCGCCGAAGTCGAGCGGTGGGGCAAGGTCGTCAAGACGTCGGGCGCCAAGGCGGAATAAACCGGCGCGAAGTGCGTCGGCAGCACGGCCGAAAATACGCGAGCCTTCGGGCATAATCCGCGATCCAGGAGGAAGCTTTCGAATGTCGAGTGTTTCAGAAGAAGTCACCGACCGTACTGTTGCGACGAAGCGGACGGCAGCCCCCATCGGCGCGCTCGTCGATTGCGGCGACGTCAGAACCCTGGACGAGCGGACTTTCCGCGAAGTCCATCGCGCGTTTCTCGACAATCTCGTGATCCTGATCCGCGGCCAGGAGCTGGGCATTGCTGACCTGCTGGCTTTCGGGCGCCGCTTCGGCGAGCTCACCCCTGCCGCGCCGGTGCACAAGGGACAGAAGCCTCGCGATTACCCGGAGCTCGCGGTGATATCGAACGTCGTCGAGAACGGCGTTGCGATCGGAGGGCTCGGCGACGGCGAGGCGGTCTGGCATAGCGACAGCTGCTTCAACGACGTTCCGCCGGGCGCGAGCATCCTGTATTCGGTCGAAATCCCTCCCAGCGGCGGCGACACCGGTTTTTCGAACATGTATCTGGCGCTCGAAACGATGCCGGAGACGCTGCGCAAAGCGATCCACGGCAGGTCGATCAAGCACGATCTGCGCTACACCTCGGGCGGGCAGCTGCGTCCGGGCTACACCGGGTTCGAGGACATCCGCACCACGCCCGGTCCGAAGCACCCGATCGTGCGCACCCACCCCGAGACCGGTTTCGACGCGCTCTACCTGGGGCGCAGGCCGCACGCCTGTGTCGATGGCGCTGCACCGGCCGAATCCGAAGCGCTGCTCGATGCGCTGTGGGCGCACGCGGCGAATCCGGAGTTCACCTGGCACCACCAGTGGAAACTGGGAGACATCCTCGTCTGGGACAACCGGTGCGCGATGCATCGCCGCGATGCTTTCGACGCGACGTGCCGGCGCGTCATGCACCGCACCCAGTGCCGGGGGACGCCCGTGATCCCGGGCACGGGCGATGGGGCGGGTAAGCGCCATCCCAGGGCCGTCGACGGCAGGCAGTAATAGGCAGCCGCCTCGCAGCGGCGGTCTGATGAAAACAGTCACACACACGAAAGAGCTCAGCATGCATTTGAAATCGGCACTCGCAGTTGTCCTATCGATGTCGGCGCTCATCGGCGTCTCTGAAGCGCAGGCGCAGAACTACCCCGTCAAACCGGTTCGCGTCATCACGCCGTGGCCTGCCGGCGGGCTCACCGACGTGGCCGGAAGAATCGTCTTCCAGAAGATTTCGGAATCGATGGGCCAGCAGTTTCTGATAGACAACCGTCCGGGCGCGACCGGCAGCATCGGCGCGGACGCGGTGGCGAAATCGGCGCCCGACGGCTATACGCTGATGGTTCATTCGGCGAGCCATATCAGCAACGCCTACACTTATCCCAAGCTGCCGTACGACACCTTCCGCGATTTCGTTCCGGTCGGCCTGCTCGTCGCGCAGACCGGGCTGCTCGTCATCCACCCTTCGCTCCCGGTGAAGAACGTGAAGGAGCTCGTCGCGCTCGCGCGCGCCAAGCCCGACCAGGTCCTGTATGCGACCTCGGGGGGCGGCAGCTTCTCGCACATGGCCGTCGCGCTGATGAGCTCGATGACGAACACGAAGATGCTTCACGTGCCGTACAAAGGCGGCGGCCCCGCGACGACTGCGGTCGTATCCGGTGAGACGCAGCTCATCGTAGGCACGCCCGCGGCGGTGCTCACGCAGTTGCAGGCGAAGCGCCTGCGCCTGCTCGGCGTCACGTCGGAT
>JAQGMV010000126.1 GCA_028292225.1 Betaproteobacteria bacterium | reverse complement strand
CGTGAGCGGCTGTTTTCCTTTTTAGCCCCCGTATGCTGAAGATTTATAACACGCTCGCGCGTGAGAAGCAGCAATTCTTTCCCCTTACGCCCGGGCAGGTTCGCATGTATGTGTGCGGCATGACCGTGTACGACTATTGCCACGTCGGGCACGCGCGCGTGATGGTCGTCTTCGACGTGGTGAGGCGCTGGCTGATGGCGTCCGGCTATGTTGTCACCTACGTGCGAAATATCACGGATATCGACGACAAGATCATCAGGCGCGCGCAGGAAAACGCCGAGCCGGTCGACGCGCTGACTGCGCGCTACATCGCCGCAATGGACGAGGATGCCGCCGCGCTGGGCGTCGAGAAGCCGGATTCGGAGCCCCGCGCCACACAGTATGTTGCCGGCATGCTCGACATGATCGGCATCCTGGAGAAAAAGGATCTCGCCTACCAGGCACCCGACGGCGACGTGAACTATGCGGTTCGCAAATTCCCGGGCTACGGCAAGCTCTCGGGTAAATCGCTGGACGAGCTTCGGGCCGGCGAGCGCGTCGAAGTCGACGCCTCCAAGCACGATCCCCTCGACTTCGTCCTGTGGAAGCACGCGAAAGACGGCGAGCCTTACTGGGAATCGCCGTGGGGCAGGGGACGTCCGGGCTGGCACATCGAATGTTCGGCCATGTCGACGGCGCTGCTCGGCCCGCACTTCGACATCCACGGCGGCGGCCAGGACCTCCAGTTCCCGCACCACGAGAACGAGATCGCGCAGTCCGAAGGCGCCCACGGCACGGCCTTCGTCAACTACTGGATGCACAACGGGTTCGTTCGCGTGGACAACGAGAAGATGTCGAAGTCGCTCGGCAACTTCTTCACGGTGCGCGAAGTGCTCGCTCAGTACGACGCGGAAGTGGTGCGCTTCTTCATCGCTCGCGCGCACTACCGCAGCCCGCTCAACTATTCGGACGTCCACCTCGACGACGCCAGAGCCGCGCTGACGCGTCTCTACACCGCTTTGAAAGGCTGGGAAGACGTCGCGGCCGCGCCCGTCGACTGGGACGAGCCGCATGCCGCGCGTTTCCGTGCCGCGATGGACGACGATTTCAACACGCCGGAAGCCGTCGCGGTTCTTTTCGACCTCGCCAACGAGGTGAACAGGTCGGGCACGCGCGAGCACGCGCAGCTTCTCAAATCGCTCGCGGCCACGCTGGGACTGCTCCAGCGCGACCCGAGCGTCTTTCTCCATGCGCTTCCTTCCCGCGGCGAAGGCGGCCTCGACCCCGAGCGCATCGAAGCGCTCATCAAAGCCCGTGCAGCCGCGCGCAAAGCCAGGGACTTTGCCGAAGCCGACCGCATCCGCAAGGAGCTTACGGATGCGGGAATCGTGCTCGAGGACGCGGCGGGCGGCACCGTCTGGCGCAGGCAGTAAGCTCCGCGCTTCGCGGGCCCGAAGCGCCTGCTACTCGATCCGCCCCACGTCGCCGTCGAATTCCAGGCCGCAGAATGGCCCGCCATGAAACTCGACTGTCGGGTCTGCGCCGCCGGCAGGCGGAGCAGGGAAACGTGAGGCATGCGCTTCGGCGTTGTCCTGCGGACGGTAGCCGATGAACCCGGCATTGGGATTCCTCCAGCGCACCCGCGTGTTCGCTGAGACGCCGTAGAGGACGAGGAAGTGGAAAGGCGGCGCATCGATGCAGCGCCGCACGAGCTGCACCGTGTCGCGCGGGCTGATCCAGGTGGAAAGCTGCCGGAAATCTCCGGGCTGCTCGCGGAAAGAGCCGATGCGAAGACACGCGATGCTCAGGCCGTGCTTGTCCGCATAGAGGCGACCGAGCGCCTCGCCGAAGACTTTCGACACCCCGTAGCGGCTGTCGGGGCGCACCGGATCCTCGATCCCGATCTCGTCGCCGACACGGTAATAGCCGATCGTGTGGTTGGAGCTCGCGAAGACGATGCGGCTCACGCCGTTGCGGTGCGCAGCCTCGAACACGTTGTAAGTCGCAGCGATATTGTTCGGGAGTATCGCGTCCCACGGCGCTTCGCGCGGCACACCTCCCAGATGTACCACGCAGTCGACGCCTTGCATGAGCGCGGCTACGGCGGCGTAATCGGTGAGATCCGCCTGCACCGTTTCCTCGCCCGGCTCTGCCGGTGCGAGCGGCCGGATGTCCGAGAGCCGGAGGCGCTCGTAGGCGCCGCGCAATCCGGCGCGCAGCGTGCTGCCGATCTCGCCTGCAGCGCCGGTGATGAGGATGCGGGTGTACGCTGCCATGGCGGGTATCTTTCACGATGAACGAAGCGGAACGATTTATCGCGCATGAGCGCGCCGTGTCAAGGCGGCGCCAGGGCAGACCGTGGCGCCGCCGCGTCAAGACGGCCGCGGCTCCGCGGTATCATGCGCAGCGTGAGGAGCGAGCATGCTGATCAGTTGCGTCGTCTACGAGAACGGCAAGAAGCTCGGGGATATCCCGAAGGAAGAAATCCACCTGCACCTGGGCAAGCCGGGGCGTTTCGTATGGGTGGCGCTGAAAGATGCGGAGCCGCAAGAGCTCGAGGCGATGCGCGCCGAATTCGATCTGCACGAGCTCGCGGTCGAAGACGCGCTGCACGGCCACCAGCGTCCGAAAATCGAGGAGTATGGCGACTGCGTGTTCGCGGTGATGCACACCCTCGAGCTCACCGAAGGCGGCAGCGGGCTGAATGAAGGCGAAGTGAACATCTTCGCCGGCAGGGACTACGTGCTCACGGTCAGGAAGCGCACGCTCGAGGGTTTTCGCGAAGTCCGCAGCCGCGCGGAGCGCGAGCCGCACCTCCTCAAGGAAGGCCCGGGGTATGTGCTCTATGCGCTCATCGACACGATCGTCGACCGCTATTTCCCGGTGATCGACGCGCTGGAAGACGATCTGGAGCGCACCGAGCAGCGCATTTTCGAAGGCGAGCCCGGCCGGGCGAACGTGTATTCGCTATACGCATTGAAGCGCAAGCTGATGCTCGTGCGCCATGCCGCCGGACCCGCGCACGAAGCGGTGGGTAAGCTCTACGGCGGGCGCGTCCCCGCGGTCGCGGTGAACGTGCAGGAGTACTTTCGGGACGTCTACGACCACCTTTTCCGGATCACCCAGAGGATCGACGGCCTGCGGGACATGCTGACCACCGCGATCTCGGTGAACCTGTCACTCGTGACCGTCAACGAAGGCGAGACGGTCAAGCGCCTGGCATCGTACGGCGCGCTGGTCGCGGTGCCGACGATGATCGCGGGGATCTACGGGATGAATTTCGAATACATGCCCGAGCTTCAGTGGCGTTTCGGCTACCCGCTGGCGCTTGCGGTCATGGGGATCGTGGACACCTATCTGTTCTTCCGCTTCAGGAAGGCAGGCTGGATTTAGGAAAATCCATCCTGGCCGCAGGAAGGCAGGCTGGATTCAGGAAAATCCGTCGTGGCCGCGGGAAGGCAGGCTGGATTTACGAAATCGGTCCTGGCCGGGGGGAAGGCAGGCTGGATTTAGCGTCCGCCAGCGCGAGCCGCTGTTCTTCGAGCCCGTCCCAGAACGCTGCGACCCCATCGAGCATTTCGTTGCCGTACCGGATGAAGGCGTCTTCGGCCAGGGGCGTCTGGAAGTAGTACTCCTCGAGCTCCTCCTGCGTGTGCCGCGCGTGCTGGGCTTCGAGCCGGTCGTGCCACACGAAAAAGCCGATCGGCAGGTGTGTTCCGCGCTTCTCGTTATAGCGCCTGAAGCCTTCGATCAACTGCTTCCAGAATCCGGCTGCCGCCCAGTTCTCGACCGCGAAGCTCGCCGCCTGCGAGATCTCGTAGTTGTCCCCGCCGTAGAGCCGCAGCAGCTCGTCGGAGAAGCGCAGTGTCGCGGGGGTTCCGTTGCGGCGGTGCCCGACCTGAGGGAACTCGAGCCCGATTCGCTTTGCGATGCCCCACAGCCATTCGAAGTGGCCCGCCTCGAAATGGAAAAGACCGCCCTGCACGCTGCCTTCGGTGCCTGCGTGATCGGGGTCGTATCCGCCGGCTCGTGAAACCGCCGCGTTGCCGGCCTTGTTGAAAGTGACGCCGAGCTCGTTCGCGAGGATTTCCTTGGATGCGCGCATGCCTTCGAGCGTGTCGGCGTTGATGACCTTGTTGAGCTGCGCGACCAGAAACTGGTTGGAAAACACCGAGAACTGCACGACGAAAGCCCTGAGCTGCGCTTCGTTCTGCTCGCCATGGCTGAACCACGCGGCGTAGCCGTTGGCGCTGATGACGCGATGGTTCAGGAGCTCCGAGTCGATGCGCGACTGGAAGCGCAGGAAAGCGCGAGCGCGCGTCAGCGTATAGCCGGCGCGGCCGTCACGGACCGCCTGCAACGCGGCCGGGGTGAGGCGCGCGAGCTCGGCGTCGGTCGTCCTGATGGAGGCCGGCCCTGTCGTCACGCGCTTCTCCACGAATCGACGTAACCGGTCCATTCGACGCCTTCGGGCAGCGGCGCCACGTCGAGCGCATCGCGCGCATCGATCATCACGGCAACTTCATCGGTCCCGGTGCGGGCGCCGCGTGCCCCGGCCTCGAACGCCTTGGGGTGGGGGCCGTGCGTAAAGCCGCTCGGATGCAGCGTCATCATGCCGGGACGGATGTTGTCGCGCGAGAAGAACTCGCCTGCATGATAGAAGATCACTTCGTCGTAGTCGTCGTTGCTGTGGAAGAACGGCACCTTGAGCGCGCCGGGGTCCGATTCCAGCGGCCGCGGGCAGAAGGTGCAAATCACGAAGCGCGCGGAGGCGAAGGTCGTATGCGCCGACGGGGGCAGATGGGCGCGATGGCTCATGAGCGGGCGGATCGCGCGCCAGTTCAGGCGCACCGGCATGAGCGTCCCGTGCCAGCCGATCGCATCGAGCGGATTGAAGGAAAAGCGCTGCGTGCTCAGGCGCCCGCGCCGCTGGATGACGACGCGCCAGTCGCCGCCGGCCTGCTGTGAGCGGAATGCCTCGTCGATGCGCGGCGTATCGAGCGCCGCCGCGTCGAAAACCGCGTGCTGTCCCGCGATGCCTTTGTCCGGCAGGCCGTAGCTGTCGTTCGTGGCTTCGATCAGCAAAGCAGACAGCGGCGCCTGCGGATCGACCCGCCACATCGTGCCTCGCGGCAGCACGACGTAATCGCCTTCACGCACTTCGAGATGGCCATAGTCGCAGTAGAGGTGTGCGCCGCCTTCGTGGACGAAAAGGAGCTCGTCGCCGTCGCTGTTTCGCACCAGGTCGTCCATGGCATGCGCGACTCGCCAGTGACGCACGCGCAGGTGCTCGTTGCTCAGCAGGAGCGTCGCGTCCCATGGTGAGGGCGACGACGCCAGCCGCGCGGTGTCGAACGCCCGCGGCCGCAGCGGCCCTTCGAACGACGTCCACGCCGTCGGCGGATGGCGGTGGTACATCTGCGTCGACGGCCCGTAAAACCCTTCCTTGCCCAGCTCGCGCTCGTATGTGCCGGCCGGCAGGTCCGCGTGCGCCTGGCGCGAGGCTATGCCCTCGACTCGCGGCAACGAGATCCAGCGGCGAGTCGGATCATCTCGCATCAGATCACCCCTCTTGCGACCTGGTCGCGCTCTATCGCTTCGAACAGCGCCTGGAAATTGCCTTCGCCGAAGCCTTCGTTGCCTTTGCGCTGGATGATCTCGAAGAAGATCGGGCCGATCACGGTCTCGGTGAAGATCTGGAGCAGCAGGTCGCCGCGCCTGCCGTCGATCAGGATCTGGTTGCGCTCGAGGCGCGCCGCGTCCTCGCCGTGGCCGGGGATGCGCGAGTCCACCGCTTCGTAATACGTGCGCGGCGTGTGCATGAACCTGACCCCGCTTTGTGCGAGCGCTTCGACGCTCTCGTAAATGTCGGCGGTCGCGAGCGCGATGTGCTGGATACCTTCGCCGTGATACGCGTCGAGAAATTCTTCGACCTGCGACTTGTCGTCGCTGGGCTCGTTGATGGGGATGCGTATTTTTCCGCAAGGGCTGACCAGCGCCCGCGAGCGCAACCCGGTCTGCTCCCCGTGGATGTCGAAGTAGCGAATCTCGCGAAACCCGAACAGCCGCTCATAGAACTGCGTCCAGTGATCCATCCGCCCCTGGTGCACGTTGTGAGTGATGTGATCGATTTCGAGGAGGCCCGCCCCGCGATGCGCCGCATCGCCCGAAGGACGGGAGGTTTCGGAGGGAAACCTCGGGTTTCCCTCTGTACGTTTACCGGACGGGTCGACTGCAACGAAGTCGACATCGTATATCGAGCGATCGCGATAGCGATCCACGAGATAGATAAGGCTCCCGCCGATGCCGCGTATCGCGGGGATGTTGAGCTCCATCGGTCCAACGTCGCCTCGGTGCGGTTTCGCGCCTAGACCTATCGCGCGCTGGTAAGCGTGAGCCGCGTCTTTGACGCGAATCGCGAAAGCGCACACCGACGGGCCGTGGACCCGCGCGAACGCCTGCGCGAAGCTGTGGGGCTCGTGGTTGAGGACGAAGTTGACGCCGCCCTGCCGATAGAGCGTCACGTCCTTGGAGCGGTGCTGCGCCGCAGCCACGAGACCCATGCTCTCGAACAAAAGGGCCAGCGCCCGGGTGTCGGGCGCGGTGTACTCGATGAATTCGAACCCGTCAGTGCCTGCCGGATTCGGCAGCAGAGCTTCCATTCGATCTCCGAACGCTGCTGCGGGGCACCACCAACAAAAAGGCCCGGCAGGAAATCCCGCCGGGCCTCATGCAAATTGCATGCGCGGCCGGTGCGTAACCCGTGCACCTTATGGCCGTCAACGCGCTTTGCGAATCACAGTGACGCGGGTGAGCCGCAAGGCGAGCCGAAGGAAAGGCGGTTCAAGGAGGAAAACCTTTGGTTTTCCTCCCTGGCGTTCGCCGTCATGGTTCAAAAAATTCCTTGACCTTGTCCATCCACGATTTGGCTCGCGGATTGTGGCGCTCGGAGTCGCTTCCGCTGATCGTCTCGAATTCCTGCAGCAGCTCTTTCTGCTTCGCGGTCAGGTTCACCGGCGTTTCGACGACGACGTGGCACAGCAGGTCGCCGTGCGCATTCGACCGCACGCCTTTGATCCCTTTGCCGCGGAGGCGGAAGACCTTCCCGCTCTGCGTTTCCGAGGGGACCTTGACCTTCGCGTAACCGTCGAGCGTCGGGATCTCGATGTCCCCGCCGAGCGCGGCGGTGGTGAAGCTGATCGGCATCTCGCAGTGCAGGTCGTTGTGATCGCGCGTGAAGACCTGGTGCGGCTTGATGTGGATGACGACGTAAAGGTCCCCTGGAGGGCCGCCATTGACACCGGCTTCGCCTTCGGACGACAGGCGTATACGGTCGCCTTCGTCCACGCCCGACGGAATCTTCACCGACAGTGTCTTGTGCTGCTTGATGCGGCCGGTGCCGCTGCACGGCTGGCAGGGACTCGAGACCATCTTGCCGCTGCCGTGACATTTCGGGCACGTCTGCTGGATCGAGAAGAAACCCTGCTGCATGCGGACCTGCCCGTGTCCACCGCACGTCGTGCACTGGGTGGGCTGGGTGCCCGGCTTCGCGCCGGTGCCTTTGCAGGTTTCGCATTCGTCGAGCGCGGGAATCCGGATGCGCGTCTCGGTTCCGCGCGCTGCGTCCTCGAGCGAGATCTCGAGGTTGTAGCGCAGGTCGGCGCCGCGAAAGACGGTCGAGCGCTGCCTGCCGCCGCCGAAGATGTCGCTGAAGATGTCGCCGAAGGCGTCCGAGAAGCCGCCGCCGAAACCGGCGCCCGCGCCTCCCGCTGCAGATGCGTCGACTCCGGCATGGCCGTAGTGATCGTAGGCCGCACGCTTGTTCGCGTCGGTGAGAACTTCGTAAGCCTCTTTCGCTTCCTTGAACTGCTCTTCGGATTTGGGGTTATCCGGGTTGCGGTCCGGATGGTGTTTCATCGCGAGCTTGCGATACGACTTCTTGATCTCTTCGTCCGAGGCGTCCTTGTTGACTCCGAGAACCTCGTAATAATCTCTTTTTGCCATGGCTCCCTAGCGCCTGGTGAACATGAAAATCGTCAGACTCGAAACAAAGAATGGGGAGGTCCGGCTCGCGGACCTCCCCATTCTGCTTGGAACCAGGAACTCCGCAGCCGGAATTCCTTACTTCTTGTCTTTCACTTCCTCGTACTCGGCATCCACGACGTTGCCGTCGTCCTGCTGCTTGCTGCCGCCGGCGCCGGCCGACGCGCCCGAGCCGGAGGGGCCGGACTGCCCGCCTGCCTGGCCCTGCTGCGCCTGCTCCTGAGCATACATCTGTTCAGCCAGCTTTTGCGCAGCCTGCGAGAGCGTCTGCGTTGCGGCTTCGATCTTGTCCTTGTCGTCGGACTTCATCGCCTCTTCGGCGTCCTTCAACGCGGCTTCGATCTTGGCCTTGTCCTCGGCGGAGATCTTGCTGCCGTGCTCTGCAAGCTGTTTCTTCGTCGTGTGCACCATGTGATCGCACTGGTTGCGTGCGTCGACCACTTCGCGCAGCTTCTTGTCTTCCTCGGCGTGGGCCTCGGCGTCCTTGACCATGCGCTGGATCTCGTCCTCGTTCAAACCGCTCGAGGCCTGGATCTTGATCTTGTTCTCCTTGCCGGTCGCCTTGTCCTTCGCCGACACGTGCAGAATGCCGTTCGCGTCGATGTCGAAAGTGACTTCGATCTGCGGCATGCCGCGTGGGCTGGGCGGGATGTCCGTCAGGTTGAACTGACCGAGCGACTTGTTCGCGCGCGCCATCTCGCGCTCACCCTGCAGCACGTGGATCGTCACCGCATTCTGGTTGTCGTCCGCGGTCGAGAACACCTGGCTCGCCTTGGTCGGGATCGTCGTGTTCTTCTGGATGAGCTTGGTCATGACGCCGCCGAGCGTCTCGATGCCCAGCGAAAGCGGGGTCACGTCGAGCAGCAGCACGTCCTTCACGTCGCCCTGGAGCACGCCGCCCTGGATCGCCGCGCCGACTGCAACGGCTTCGTCCGGGTTCACGTCCTTGCGCGCTTCCTTGCCGAAGAACTCCTTCACCTTGTCCTGCACTTTCGGCATGCGGGTCTGGCCGCCGACGAGAATGACGTCGTCGATGTCGGACAGCTTCACGCCGGCGTCTTTCACCGCGATGCGGCACGGCTCGATCGTGCGCTCGATCAGCTCTTCGACGAGGGACTCGAACTTGGCGCGCGTGATCTTGACCGCCAGGTGTTTCGGGCCCGACTGGTCGGCCGTGATGTAGGGCAGGTTAACCTCGGTCTGCTGCGCGGAGGAAAGCTCGATCTTCGCTTTCTCGGCCGCGTCCTTCAGCCGCTGCAGCGCGAGCATGTCCTTCCTGAGATCGAGCCCTGAATCCTTCTGGAACTCGTCGCACAGATAGTCCATCAGGCGCTGGTCGAAGTCCTCGCCGCCGAGGAAGGTGTCCCCGTTGGTCGAAAGCACTTCGAACTGGTGCTCGCCTTCGACTTCCGCGATCTCGATGATCGAGACGTCGAACGTGCCGCCGCCCAGATCGTATACCGCGATCTTGCGATCGCCTTTCTTCTTGTCGAGACCGAAGGCGAGCGCTGCCGCGGTCGGCTCATTGATGATCCGTTTGACTTCGAGGCCCGCGATGCGGCCGGCGTCTTTGGTCGCCTGGCGCTGCGAGTCGTTGAAGTACGCGGGCACTGTGATGACCGCTTCGGTCACCGGCTCGCCGAGATAGTCTTCGGCGGTCTTTTTCATCTTGATCAGGATTTGCGCCGAGACTTCCTGGGCGGAGATCTTCTTGCCGCGCACTTCGATCCAGGCGTCGCCGTTGTCGGCCTTGACGATTCGGTAAGGCATCAGCTCGATGTCTTTCTGGACCTCTTTTTCCTCGAAGCGACGCCCGATCAGCCGCTTCACGGCGTAGAGCGTGTTCTTCGGGTTGGTCACCGCCTGGCGCTTGGCCGGCGCTCCGACGAGGATCTCGCCGTCGTCCATGTACGCGACGATCGAAGGCGTGGTGCGCGCGCCTTCGGAGTTTTCGATGACCTTCGGCGCACCGTTTTCCATAACGGCCACGCAGGAATTCGTGGTTCCGAGGTCTATTCCTATGATTTTTGCCATGTCTTCCTCGCTGAAACTTGAAAAGGCCGTAAATAAATTCGTTAAGTCAGGATATTGGGGTTAATCGCTCAGCTTTCAACGCCTCTGGGCTTCGCCACGATCACCAGCGCGGGGCGGATGACCCGGTCGTGCAGCAGGTAGCCTTTCTGCAGGACCTGGACGACGGTATTGGGCTCGGCGTCCGCTTCGATGGTGCTGATCGCCTGGTGGCGGTGCGGATCGAACTTCTCGCCCACCGGATCGACCTCTTTGACGTTGAATTTCTCGAAGACCGATTTGAGCTGCCGCAGGGTGAGCTCGACGCCGCTTCTCATGCTCTCGGCGGAGCTGCTGCCGGCGGCGAGCGCCGCCTCGAGGCTGTCCTTGACCGGGAGGAGCTCGGTGGCGAAGTTCTCGACAGCGAACTTGTGCGCGTTCGCGATCTCGGTCTGGCTGCGTTTACGGAAGTTCTCGAAGTCGGCGCGGGCGCGCAGCGACGCTTCCTGGTGCTCCTGCGCCGCCTGTTCCGCCTGCTTCAGGCGCTGCTCGAGGTCCCCGGCGGGCGCGTCGGCGCCGCCTGCCGCCTGTGTAGCTTCACTGCCATTGGTAAGGTCTGGTGTTTCCTGCATTCTCATGCGCTCCTGTCGACCCTCCGACAGATGGGGTCATTGCGCACGGTTTCAAGGGG
>JAQGMV010000110.1 GCA_028292225.1 Betaproteobacteria bacterium | reverse complement strand
ATGGCCGAGGTGGATCGCAACACGCCCACGCTGATGAATCTGCGCGCCTCGCGCTGGTACAGCTGGGACGGAGCGGCCGACAGCCTGTGGTCCCAGAACCTGCGTCCGATCGTGGACCCGCGCGAGCTCGCGGCGACGCCGCGGCATGTGGCGCAAGTCGTGCGTAACGACGAACAGCTGACCTGCCGCTACAAGAAGGCATTCGGCGCTCCGCCGTCCCCGACCGATGACGAAGCGGTGTTCGTGAACGTCGGCAAGGCGATGGCCTCGTTTGTCGAAACCCTGGTCAGCGGGCGCACGCCGTTCGACAACTTCCGGGACACTCTGGCGCGCGGCCAGCCGCCTTCCGCGGGTACCTATTCCGAGCCTGCGCAGCGAGGGCTCAAGATCTTCGTCGGCAAAGGCGGCTGCACGAGTTGTCACACCGGCCCCAACTTCACGAGCGGCGAATTTTTCAGCACGGGTCTTTCGCGCTACGCGCCGCTCGGCAAGCCCGATCCCGGCCGTCACGACGGCATCCGCCAGCTCCTGGCGAGCCGATTCAACCTGCTGGGTCCGTACAACGACGACACGACGCGTTTGAGCGCCGCACAGACCCGCAACATCGCGCTGAATAAAGCGAATGTCGGCGAGTTCAAGGTGCCGTCGCTGCGCAACCTCGTGTTGACCCCGCCCTATGGCCGCGACGGCGGCGTCGAAACCATCGCGGAGGTCGTGCGGCATTATTCCGATGTGGATCCGATCCGTCTGCACGCGAAAGACGGCAAGCCCGGGACGCCCCTGAAGCTCAGCGCGCGCGAGCAAACCGACCTCGTCGTGTTCCTCGAATCGTTGAGCACCTTCGCGAACCCGTGGCGTCCCGACGATGGGGGGAGGTGCGACGAGAACGCGCAAAGCGGCTATCGCCAGGCGGCAGAGTGATCAGCCGCCTTACTGCACGTCGATATTCCTCTCGGCGACGATTCGCTGCCACTTGCGGATGTCGTCCGCAACCTTGCGAGTCAGCTCTTCGGGCGTGCTCGGCTGTACATCGTTGCCCTGCTCGGTGAGGCGTTTGCGAAGGTCGGGCTGTTCCAGCACCGCGCGTATCTCGCGGTTCAGACGTGCGACGGTTCCGCGCGGCGTCGCGCGGGGCGAGCCGATGCCGTTGAACGAGAGGACTTCGTAACCCGGGACGGACTGCGCGAGCGTGGGCACATTCGGAAACTGCGGCGCGGGCTGGAGCGAGGTCACCGCAAGCGCGCGCATGCGCCTGGCCTCGACCTGCGGATACGCCGTCGTGGCGGTCGTGAAGATCACATCGAGACGCCCGGCGATCAACTCGGTGTTCGGTTCCGAGCCGCCCTTGAAAGGAATGTGAGTCATCTCGGTTCCGGTCATGCTGCCGAAAAGCTCCGCGGCAAGGTGGAACACCGAACCCGTCCCGACCGACCCGTAATTGAGCCTGCGCGGATTCTTCTTCGCGGCGGCGATGAGGTCGCCCACGGTCTGCAGCCCCGAGTCGTATCGCACGACGACGACGAAGGGATAGCTGAGGACCATCGTGACCCACGCGAAATCGCGCACCGGGTCGTACGGCAGGTTCTTCGTGACCGCGGAATGCGCAGTGAACGCGCCGCTGATGAAGAGCAGGGTGTGGCCGTCGGGCGTGGCTTTCGCGACGAACGATGTGCCGATCAGCCCGCCGGCACCGGGCCGGTTTTCGACGATGACGTTCTGCCCGAGGCGCTCGCCGAGGCGCGGAGCGAGCAGCCTGCCCACAGTATCGGTGCTTCCGCCTGCGGCAAACGGCGACACGAGGCGGATGGGGCGCGCGGCAGGATAGCTTTCCGCAGCCGGGAGCGGGGTCGCGCAGAGCAGCGCAAGCAGAACGCACGCAGGCTGCACGATGACGCTGCGCAGCCGACGCGGCCGTTCATGCTTCGACGGGTTCAGCACGGACGGACTCTGCGCTTCGACTCGCTAAGCACGAAGGGCCTGCGCTTCCACACTCCTCAGCACGAACCGCGTCTAGGCTTCGATGCGGTCTGCGGTGCGGCGCCGCGCCGCGGTCGCTTCCGCGATCCTCTTTTCAATGTCCGCTTTCCATTCCACCTGCGGCTTGAAGCCGGGCATGTCGCGAACCTTGCGCTCGATGTCGGCCCACAGCTCGTCATCCGGCAGCGAGAGATCGACCGGCACGCGGCACGGCTGGGGCACGTACCACGGCGTGTCGATCAGGAGCTCGACGCGGTTCTTCTCCGGATCGTGCAGGTATACCGAAAGCGCGTTGCCGTGGGTGATCGGCCCGAGCTCGGTGGCGTGCTCGTGCTTCAGCCCCCGCTGCAGCTCTCTCAGTGTATCGAGGCTGTCGACGCGAAACGAAAGCTGGTTGACGATGTTGTATTGCAGGTCCGCCGGCCTGCCGCTCGCGAGCACGAGCTGATGGTGCTCGCGCGGGTCGCGCGTGAGGAAGACGATCTCCCCACCGTTGCTCGTCTCGCCGCGATCGCTGACGGCAAAGCCGAGAAAACCCGAATAGAAATCGACCATACGCGGCATGTCGGTGACGAATACGCCGACGTGGCTCAGGGTCAGTGAGAATGACATGACATACCTCCAGGTTCGTGTTGCAGCCGGCACGGTGCCGTTCTCGATAGATCATCGAAGGAAGGGAGGTTACGGAGGGAAACCTTTGGTTTCCCTGCGTTCGTTTACCGGCGTCACGCCGCAGACGGTGCGTTACGAACGCACCGGAGCGGCGTATTTGCCGGTCAGCTGCGGCGTCTGTCCTTCGAGCTTTTTGTTCTGCCGGTCGAGACGTGTGTCGCGGCCCCACGTACGTTTCAGCGCGTCGCTGATCCTGAACTTCAGCCGCCCGAGCCGCTCGGTCTCGATCTCAACCGTATCGCCATCCTGGAAAGCGCTCAGGCCCCGATGGTTGGTTCCCGTCGCGAGGATGTCGCCGGGCTCTATCGTATGAATCGAGCTCACCCACTCGATGCAGCGCGGGATCTTGTGCGCCATGTCGCTCGTGTTGAAGTTCTGCTTGAGCTCGCCGTTGACCCACAGCTTCACCTGGAGGTTGTGCGGATCGGGGATCTCGTCGGCGGTCACGATGCACGGGCCGATCGGCGCGAAGGTCTCGCGCGACTTCATCTGATAGACGGTGTTGCCCGTCGGCGGCAGCCCGCGCGCCGAGCCGTCGATGAAGTTCATGTAGCCGAAAATGTAAGGCATCGCGTCAGCGGCCTTGACGTTGGAGGCGCGCTTGCCGATCACGAGCGCGACTTCGGCTTCGCCTTCGAAAATCGTCGCAGGCACGTCAGGCAGCACCATCGTGTCGCCGTTGCCGATGATGCCGCTCGGCGACTTGTGAAAAGCATTGATCGGCGCAGGCTCGGTCCGTGTGCCGTCTTCCATGTAGTTCACCGCCATGCAGTCGACGTTGTGCGGCTTCGGGAGCGGAGGGCGGATGCGCACGTCAGCGAGCGGAACGCCTTTGCCTTGCGCTGCGGCTTTCTCGAGCTTCGGGCGGTACTCGTCGAAACGCTCGATGAGGCCGCGCATCAGGTCCTGCGGGCTCAAGTGGGGGATGTCGGCGACCACATCGGTGACGTCGACTACCGCGGCGTCTTTCAGAACGCCGAGCCTGAACTCGTTGAAGTACACCAGCCTCATATCCCCTCCGTAAGCGGTTCGTTGTTGTGTCCGATATTGAAACACCCGGGGCGCCGCTTGTCATCGCATCGTAGGGCTGGATGTACATACAGTTATTCGCCATAATCCGGCCATGGCGACCGTACTGGAAACTCCGAAGGCGAGCCGATGGCTCGACGGCCTGAACACCGCGCAGCGCGCGGCCGCGACTCACGGGAAGGCCGACGCCAAAGGCGTGTGGTCGGCGGGACCGCTGCTCGTCATCGCCGGCGCCGGCACCGGCAAAACCAACACACTCGCGCACCGGGT
>JAQGMV010000103.1 GCA_028292225.1 Betaproteobacteria bacterium | reverse complement strand
GCGCAGCCCGAGCCTTTCGCCGCCGACTGGCACGGCGGCTTCTACTGCCCGTGCCACGGGTCGCTCTTCGACCTCGCCGGCCGCGTCTACAAGAACAAGCCTGCGCCCGACAACCTCGTCGTGCCGCCTTACAAGTTCGTGAGCGACACGACGCTGGTGATCGGCGACGACACCAAGGGAGCGTGATCAGGATGGCCGCGACACAGAACAAACAGCCGGTAACCGGCGCCGGGCCGCTCAACGGCCTTCTCACCTGGGTAGACCAGCGCTTCCCGCTGATTTCGCTGTGGAAAGAGCACGTCTCCGAGTATTACGCGCCGAAGAACTTCAACTTCTGGTACTACTTCGGCTCGCTCGCGATGTTCGTGCTGGTGCTCCAGATCGTCACCGGCATCTTCCTCGTGATGCACTACAAGCCCGACGCGGCACAGGCTTTCGCGTCGGTCGAGTACATCATGCGCGACGTGCCGTGGGGATGGCTGATCCGCTACATGCACTCGACGGGCGCCTCCGCGTTCTTCATCGTGATCTACCTGCACATGTTCCGCGGGCTGCTGTACGGCTCGTACCGCGCACCTCGTGAGCTCATCTGGATTTTCGGCATGGTGATCTACCTCATGCTGATGGCCGAAGCGTTCTTCGGTTACCTGCTGCCGTGGGGCCAGATGTCCTACTGGGGCGCGCAGGTCATCGTGAATCTTTTCGACGCGCTGCCGCTGATCGGACCCGATCTCGCACTGTGGATCCGCGGCGACTTCGTCGTGTCGGACGCGACGCTGAACCGCTTCTTCGCGTTTCACGTGATCGCGATTCCGCTCGTGCTGCTAGGGCTCGTCGCCGCGCACCTGATGGCGCTGCACGAAGTCGGCTCGAACAACCCTGACGGCATCGAGATCAAGAAGAACCTGGGACCGGACGGCCATCCCATCGACGGCATTCCCTTCCATCCGTACTACACGGTGAAGGACACGCTCGGGGTCATGGTCTTCCTGGCCCTTTTCGCGATCGCAATGTTCTTCATGCCGGAGATGGGCGGGTACTTCCTCGAGTACAACAACTTCATCCCGGCCGACCCGCTGAAAACGCCTTCGCATATCGCGCCGGTGTGGTACTTCACGCCGTACTACTCGATCCTGCGGGCGACGACGGCTGAGTTCATGTACGTGCTCGCCGCCGCTGTCTTCGCATTCGGCATCCTGATCTGGAGGACCCCGTTCCGCGGCGGGGGTAAAGCAATCGCGCTCGCCGCGGTCGCTGCGGTGATCGCTGCATTCTTCCTGGTCGAAGCGAAAGTCTGGGGCGTGGTTTTCATGGGCGTCTCGGTGATGATCTTCTTCCTGCTGCCGTGGCTCGATCAAAGCCCGGTGAAGTCGATCCGCTACAAAGGACCGCTGGTGAGGACCGTGCTGACGCTGTTCGTCATCGTGTTCCTCGTGCTCGGTTACTTCGGCACCCAGCCTGTCACCGACATGGGCACGCGGATCTCGCAGATCGGGACTCTGCTGTATTTTTCATTTTTCCTGCTGATGCCGTGGTATTCCCGAATGGACAAGGTAAAGCCGGTGCCCGAGCGGGTGACGGGGTGAGGATGCGCATGATGAAAACGATAAAAACGATCGCCGCGATTCTTCTCATCGTGCCGGCGCTCGCTTTCGCCTCCGAAGGCGAGGTGAAGCTCGATCACGCGCCTATCGACCCGTACGACAAAGAGTCGCTCCAGCGCGGTGCGCACACCTTCGTGAACTACTGCTTGAACTGCCACAGCGCGAGCTACATGCGCTACAACCGGCTGCAGGACCTCGGCCTGTCAGAGCAGCAGATTCGCGAGAACCTGGTATTTCCCGAGGTGAAGGTCGGCGATCTGATGAAGACCGCGATGGATCCGAAGGACGCGAAAGAGTGGTTCGGCACGACGCCTCCCGACCTGACCGTCGTCGCGCGCTCGCGCTCGTCGCACGCGGGGCCTGGCAGCGACTGGCTCTATACCTACCTGCGCACGTTCTACAAGGACTCCACGCGCCCGACCGGCTGGAACAACGTGGTCTATCCCAACGTCGGCATGCCGCACGCGCTCTGGCAGCTTCAGGGCGAGCAGGTGCTCAAGGAGGGCAAGGAGCAGGCCGAAGGCTACATGAGGACCGTGCACGTTCTCACGCTCGACAAGCCGGGCAGGATGAAGCCGGTGGAGTATGACCGCCTGGTCGCAGACCTCGTGAACTACATGACGTACATGAGCGAGCCCGCGCGCGACGACCGCACCACGGTCGGGCTGTACGCGCTGATCGTTATCTCCATCCTGATCGCGCTTTCTTACGCGCTCAAGAAGGCGTATTGGAAGGACGTACATTGAGGTTGAACCTATGATGACGCTTTACTCCGGCACCACGTGCCCCTTCAGCCAGCGCTGCCGCATCGTGCTGTACGAAAAGGGCATGGACTTCCAGATCGTCGACGTCGATCTGTTCAACAAGCCCGAAGACCTCGCGGTGATGAATCCGTACAACCAGGTACCGGTGCTCGTCGAGCGCGACCTGATCCTGTACGAATCCAACATCATCAACGAGTATATCGACGATCGCTTCCCGCACCCCCAGCTCATGCCGGCCGATCCGGTGATGCGTGCGCGGGCACGGCTGTTCCTGTTCCGGTTCGAGCAGGAGATGTTCAGCCATATCGAGGCGATCGAAAAAGGCACGCAGAAGCAGGCCGAGAAAGCGCGCACGATCATCCGCGACAGCCTGACCCAGATCGCGCCGGTGTTCACCAAGCAGAAGCACATGCTCGGCGACGAGTTCTCGATGCTCGACGTGGCGATCGCTCCGCTCCTGTGGAGGCTCGATTACTACGGCATCCAGCTGCCGAAGCAGGCCGCGCCGCTCGCGAAATACGCCGAGCGCCTTTTCAGCCGCCCCGCCTTCATCGACGCGCTCACCGCGTCCGAGAAGGTCATGCGCAAATAGCGGCAGGGACCAGCGATGGCCGAGAAATCGACGAAACCGTATCTCATCCGCGCGATTCACGAGTGGTGCTCGGACAGCAATCTCACGCCGTACCTGTCGGTCAAGGTCGACGAGAACACGCGCGTGCCGCTCGAGTTCGTGAAGAACGGCGAGATCGTCCTGAACGTGAGCTACGACGCCACCCACCGGCTCACGATCGGCAACGACCTCGTGCAGTTCTCGGCGCGTTTCGGCGGCGTGTCGCGCGAGTGCTCGGTGCCGGTCGAGGCGGTGCTCGGTATTTTCGCGCGCGAGAACGGGCAGGGCTTGTTCTTCCCGGTCGAGGAGGCTGCGGCTGCGGCTGCGGCAGGGGCGGCTGAAGATGCGGCTGAAACACCCAACGACCCACCGAGCACTCCGCCGAGTCCCGGACGTCCGAAGCTGCAAGTCGTGAAGTAGCACCAGAAGGCCGCCGCAAGGCGGCCTTTTTTGCTACCGCCAAAATAAACGGGGAGGGCCGTCAGGCTCTCCCCGTTTCGTTGTACTACCGCTGGTCGCACGTGCCTTACATCTGGCGTTGCGTCTCGTGCGCCTGGTCCTGCAGCTTCTCGCCGCCGCGCTCCATGTCGCGGCCGGCGCCCGCTATGGTGTTGCAGCCCGCGAGCGTCATCGCCAGCAAGGCCAGTCCGATCATTCGCTTCAGCATGCCGTTCTCCTTTAACCGAATATCGAGCGCCTTGAGGCGCGGCTCGTCGTCAGAAGATCTTT
>JAQGMV010000066.1 GCA_028292225.1 Betaproteobacteria bacterium | reverse complement strand
ACGTCTCGCGCGCGGACGCGATCGTCTGCATCAACATGATTCACATCTCGCCATGGACGGCTACGACAGGCCTGTTCAGCGGCGCCGCGTCGGTGCTGGGTGAAGGCGGCATCGTGTACCTGTACGGTCCTTACAAGCTCGACGGCCGGCACACCGCGCCGAGCAACGAAGCTTTCGACCGGTCGCTGCGCGCGCAGGACCCGCAGTGGGGCGTGCGCGACCTCGCCGACGTTGCTAAAGTGGCGGCCGCGGAAGGCTTCGATCTCGTCGAGACCGTCGAAATGCCGGCGAACAACCTCAGCGTCATATTCCGGAAACGCAATGACCCCACTCCCCACCACGCATAAGCAGTGGCGCCTCGCGTCGTACCCTGAAGGGCTGCCGACCGAAGACGACTGGGCGCTGTCCGAGGGGCCGATCCCGACGGCGGGTCCGAATCAGATGCTCGTGCGCGCGATTTACCTCGACGTCGCGCCGTACATGCGAGGGCGCATCAGCCCGCAGAAGAATTACGCGGCCGGCGTGAAGCCGGGAGACGTCATGCTCGGCGGCGGCATCGGTGTAGTGGTGCAGTCGAATACGAAGCACTACAAGCCCGGCGACATCGTGGTCACCGATTTCGGCTTCGGCTGGCAGGAATACGCCGTGCTTCAACCGTCGGGCGTGCGCAAAGTCGATCCAAAGCTCGCGCCGCTGCCGTACTGGATGGAAGCTTTCGGCCTGAACGGCGTGACTTCATATTTCGCGCTGCTCGACGCTGCGCGGATCAAGCCGGGCGATACAGTCGTGATTTCAGCGGCAGCCGGCTCGGTCGGGCAGATCGCAGGGCAGATCGCAAAGCTCGGCGGCTGCCGCGCGGTCGGCATCACCAGCTCGGCGGAAAAAGCCGCCCGCTGCCGTGAGCTCGGCTACGACGAGGTCGTCGACTACCGCGCCGAGCAGCACGATCTCCCGGCTGCAATTCGCAACGCATGCCCGGACGGCGTCGACGTCTACATCGACAACACCGCGGGCGTGATCAGTGACGCGGTCATGCAGAACCTCGCAGCACACGCGCGGATCGTGCTGGTCGGATCGATCAGCCTTGCGGGAAAGTTCGGCCAGCCCGACATCGGACCGCGCTTTCATCGGCAGACGCTCATCGCGCGCGCGACGATACAGGGCTTCCTGGTCAGCGATTACCTGCCGCGCTACCAGGAAGCGCGCGACCGGCTCGTGAGCTGGTATCGCTCGGGCGCGCTGAAGTCGAAGTTCGACATCGCCCAAGGCATCGAAAACCTGCCGAAAGCCTTTCTCAGGCTGCTGAACAGCCAGAACGTCGGCAAGCAGCTCGTGCAGGTCGGCGGCGACCCGACCGCGGCACCCGGCTTGCACTAGGTCCGGCAGGAGGCCTTATGCGAATACTGCTGGTCTGGCTCATCAATGCGATCGCGCTGATCGCGGTGGCGTACCTCGTACCCTCGATCAGCGTCTCGAGCTTCACGTCGGCGCTGATCGCGGCGCTGGTGCTGGGGCTCGTGAACGCGATCATCCGGCCTGTGCTCGTCCTGCTCACCCTGCCGGTGACGGTGATCACGCTCGGGCTTTTCATCCTGGTGATCAACGCGCTGCTCTTCTGGTTCGTGGGCTCGATCCTCCAGGGCTTTCACGTCCAGGGCTTCTGGGGCGCTTTCATCGGCTCGATCCTGTTCAGCATCGTGTCCTGGCTGCTGTCGACGCTGGTCCTGAAGGACAGGTAGCTCGCGGCGGATCGCCTATTAAAGCAGCGACATCTCGTAGCGACGTAGCAGGCGGTAGACCACTGCGACGGGTACCACGGTGAAGAAGATGAGGAGCGATGCCGTCGCCGTGGCGAGTCCTGCTCCCTGGCCCTCCAGGGCCTGGAACATGACGACGGTCAGTGTCTGCCACTGACCGCTGTACAGGACGACGGTCGAGGACAGCTCGGACGCGGCCGATACCCAGGTGAGCACCATGCCTCCCACGATGCCGCCGAGCATGAGCGGCACCGTAAGCCGGGCGAACGTCATCACGGGCGAGACGCCGAGATTGATCGAGGCCTCCTCCAGGCTCGGGTCGATCTGATGCAGGATCGCGCTCGACGCTCTGACAGTGAATGGGAGCTTGCGCACGACGTAGGCGAGCACCAGGATGAACCACCCCCCGGTCAGCACGAGCCACCCGCTGTTGAACGAGATGATGAGGCCGATGCCGAGTATCGTGCCCGCAACCGCGAAGGGCATGGTCGACACGATGTCGAGGAGCGCGCTCAGCCGGGTGCGGGAGCGCACGACTACATAGCCGATCGGAACGCCCAGAAGGGCGGCGCCGAACGCCGCGAGCGTCGAGAGGAGCAATGTGTTCTCCAGCGGGCGCGTGGAGCGCCTGAAGAGCTCCGCGAAGTTCTCGAGACTGAAATGCGGATGCAGCACGGGGCCGCGAAACTCCATGAAGGAAATGACGATCACCGCGAAGAAAGGCACCAGCGAGACGAGCACGACCGTCCAGCAATATGCGGTCGCGAGCGCGCGCCAGCCGGGCCCCACCTCGATCAGCGGCGGACTGCGCCGCGCTCCGGTAGCGAAGCGCCGACGCCCCAGATAGCGGCGCTGGATCACGATGACGAGCGCTGTCGTGCACACCAGAAGAACGCCCAGCACGCCTGCCGAGGCCGGGTTGGTATCCGTCTCGCCGACGAAGAGCTTGTAAGCCTCCACCGCAAGGATCGGCTTGTCCTCGGCGAGCACGAAAGGCACCCCGAAATTCTCGAGCGTATCGATGAAAACGAGGAGCGCGCCGGAGAGCACCGAGGGGATGACGATGGGCAGGGTCACCGTCCAGAAGCTCCTCCAGCGCGACGCGCCGAGATTCTGGCTCGCCTCCTCGACCGAGACGTCGACCGCCTTGAGACCGGCGAGCGTCGGCAACAGGACAAACGGATACAGCGTCAGTACATAGACCAGCACGATCCCCGGCACGCCGTAGATCGATTCGAACGGGATGCCGATCGACTGCAGCGCATGAGTGACGACACCGGCGCGCCCGAACAACAGGAGCAGCGCATACGCGCTGATGAAACTCGGCAACACGAGCGGGAGGACTGCGAGCGACATGAGGGCGGTTTTGCCGCCGATGGGCAGTCGCGCCATCGCGAAGGCGAGCGGCGCGGCGACGGCAGTCGTAATCACGGTCGCGAGCACGCCGATCGTGAGACTGTTGGCCATGCTGCCGCGATAAAAGCTGCTCGAGAGGACCTTGGCATAGTTATGGAGCGTGAAGTGCGCTCCGCTCGCATCGAGAAAGCTGGCGCCGAAGACGCGATACAGCGGGTAGAGGAAGAACAGACCGAGAAAGAGGAATGCAACCCCGGCGATGGCGGGCGGGAGCGGAGCGCGCAGGACCGCGGCCTTCATGATGTCCTGAAAGGGGTCACACGCCGGGGGTCATAGGCGAGGTTAAGCGCGCGTCCCGGCGACAACGCGTCCAGGGGCTGATCGAGGAGCGCCACGCGCAGCATCGCGCCTTCGCTGGTCCGGGTCTCGAGACGAGTCAGGGCGCCCAGAAACTCGACGCGCACGAGCCGGGCCTCGAGGGATGCCCAGCCCTCGGGTACGGCATCGCCGGGGGCGATGACGCGCAGCGCTTCGGGCCGCAGGCAGAAGGCGACGGCCTGCCCCGGCGCCGACAGGCTCCCTTCCATGTGAAATTCGGTCCCGCCGACGTCGATGACGACGTGCGCGCCTTCGCGGCGCGTGACCTTGCCCGACAGCAGATTGGTGACACCCATGAATTCGGCGACGAAGGGCGTGGCCGAATCGCGATAGATCGCGTCCGGCGTGCCGACCTGCTCGAGGGTGCCCGCGCGCATGACGGCGATGCGGTCGGA
>JAQGMV010000065.1 GCA_028292225.1 Betaproteobacteria bacterium | reverse complement strand
GCCGCCGTCGGTGGATGAGGGTCCTGTACGTTGTGCAGTGTGCACGACACAGTCGAATTCGAAAAACGCGGCATACCCGCGACGATGATACTCACCAGCGTTTTCACCAACGCGGCGGTCCATCAGTTCCGCACGCGGGGACTCGAAGGCCATCCGTTCATCGAGCTCCCGCATCCGATCAGCAACCTCACACCCGACCGGATGCGTGAAGTCACCGTGCGTTACGTGGACGAGATCGTGCGCCACCTGACGACATGAGCAAGCGCATCTGCGCGACGCTCGCCGCCGCCCTTGGAATCGCGTGGCCTTGCGCATCGCACGCGGCGAGCGCAGACATCTATCCGAACCGGCCGGTCCGGGCGGTGGTCCCGTTCGCGCCGGGCGGCGCGGTCGACATCGTCGCGCGGCTCACCGCGCAAAGACTGGGGGAAGCGCTGGGGCAGACGGTCGTCGTCGACAACCGGTCGGGGGCAGGAGGAACCGTCGGCACCGACATCGTGGCGAAATCGCGGCCCGACGGTTACACGCTGCTCATCGGCAGCATGGGTGTCGCGGTGAATGCGGTGCTCTATCCGAAGCTGCCGTACGATACGCTCAAAGACCTCGCGCCTGTCACGATGCTCGCCGAGCAGCCGAACATCGTCGTCGTGCATCCTGCGGTGCCTGTGAAATCGATCCGGGATCTGCTGGCGGCTGCGAAGGCCAGGCCGGGCCAGATCACCTACGGCTCGGGCGGGGCCGGCAGCAACAGCCACTTCGCGACGGTGCTTTTCCTGATGATGGCGAAAGTCGACATGCTGCACGTCCCCTACAAGGGGCTGGGGCCGGCGATCACCGAGCTCGTCGGCGGCCAGGTGCAGATGGCGGTCTCGAACGTGTCGACGGCGTTGCCGCACGTTAAATCGGGCAGGCTGCGGCTGCTTGCCGTGACGACCAAAAAGCGCTTCTCCCTTTTTCCGGATACGCCGACGGTCGACGAGTCGGGCGTGCCGGGTTACGAAAGCAGCGGCTGGTATGCGCTGTGGGCGCCCGCCGCGACGCCGCTGCAAATTCTCGAGAGGCTCAACCGCGAAGTCACGCAGCTCCTGGGCTCCGCCGCGATGAAGGACTCATTGGCCACACAAGGGCTCGAAGCGATCCCGACGAAGCCCGACGCGTTCGCGACCCGGCTGCGCGTCGAAATCGACCAGTGGGCCAAAGTGGTCAGGGCGACCGGCGCGAAGCCGGAATAGCGGCCGTACTGCGGCCGCAGGTCGCCGGATAGCAAAGCCGAGCCCTCCGATGAGGCCGAGGCGCAAGTATCTTAGCGATCGGTCAAGCCAATCTCTTTATCGGAAACGTTAATGTGAACCGGGTCGTGCCGTGCTCACTGGTTATCTGTGCGCTGCCATTGTGCAGCCCCATGATCGCGCGAACGATCGCGAGTCCGAGTCCAGCCGAGCCGGCCGCTTCAGTGCGACGTTCGATTCGAGCAGTGCACGGTATTCATCGGCGCTTCGCTGCCGCGACAGAGCGACCTGAGTCTTCACCATCAGCGCGTTCAGCGGCGTGCGAAGGTCATGCGCGGATCGGCCGAGAATCCGGACAGTAGTCTCATCCCGTCCTCGAGCCGGTCGAGCATTGAGTTGAAGGCACTGCTAAGCTCATGTGGCTGGGTGTAAGGTCAACCCGCTCTGCGCCGCGCATAACGGCGCGATCCGCCACGAACCGCTTGAAATCTCGGCATGCCCGCGATGACCATGGTCTTTCAGGTAAAGGATCCGGCGAGGCTCGACACGGTTCGCCACGGGCGACAGAGTGAAGTTCGTCGCCGACAAGGATGGCGGCGCCTACGTCGTCACCGGATCGAGGTTGAGAATTGAGCGCGTGAGCAACACGTCACTGAGAGGCGCGTGGGTCCCCGCCCTGGCAGCATGGCCTGGGTAGTGTCTATGGCTGAGCGGCTTTGTAACCGCGCAGCGCGTTATACCGCGTGACCTGCGTTTCAGTGAGAAGGTCGCGCGTCCGCAGGTGGTATTTCAGGTGAGCGGCCCTGAGTTTCCCCTGTTGCGTCGCGATTTGCGCCAATGCCGCGTTCAGCTTCTCCTCGGTGACCGTGCGCGTGGAGAAGGACCGGTCGAGTGCACGTTCGCCTTCGATTATGCGGCTCCCGAGGTCCGCGGCCTCGCGCTGCATCTCGCCGAAGAGCGCCTGGACGTGCGCCCGCTGCGCCGGCGTCAGCTCGAGCGCGTCGGCAAGGTCAAGGGCATGTCTCGGTCCCGGATAACCGTTCAGCTCTGCCGGCAGCGCAAGCGACATGCCGCGGCCCGCGCGCAAGTCGCTGATCTGTTCGTCCGAGAGCGCCTTGATGTCCCGTTCGGTCATGTCGGAGTACGGCGACTTCGAGTCCGCTGGATGTGTGTGGGTCTGGGCGAACGCGGGGGTCGTCAGCGCGAGCGCCAGCAATGCGAGTAGCTGATTCATGACTGTCTCCTGTGAACTGCGGCAACAGAATGCTGCCGTACCGGCCATTGCGCCGATATGATCACAGTCATATGTCTGAATCTGAAATCCGGGATATCTTCCAGAGTCTCGCACTGCAGCCGCCCGGGAGGCGCGCGCTCGCTGCCGGCGAGTGTCTGTTCCGGGCGGGCGCGCGCGTAAAGGACGTGTACGCCATAACCGCCGGCCGGCTCAAGCTGGTGCGCACGAGCCTCGCGGGCAGCGAAGTGACGTTGCACCGCGCAGGCGAAGGCGAGACTTTCGCGGAGCCTTCTCTGTTCAGCGAACGCTACCACTGCGATGCCGTTGCCGAGATCGCGACCGAGGTACTGGTGTATTCGAAGGCAGACATCATCAAAGCCATCAGCGACGATCCTGACCGGATGATGCGTTTGCTGCGCCACCTCGCCGTCCAGGTGCAAGCGATGCGCGCTCGCGCCGAGATCCTCAGTCTGCATGCCGCCACCGACCGCGTGATGTGCTACCTCAATCTCCACCTCCCCTCCGGTGCGGATGCCATGACACTCGATCTGCCGTGGAAACAGGTGGCCGCCGAGATCGGCCTGACGCATGAGGCGCTCTATCGCGCACTCGCGCGCCTCGAGCGCGACGGGGCGATCCGGCGCAACGGCCACACCGTCGGGCTGCTCAAGCGCTGAACAGATCGCAGACGCGCATGGCTTTGTCAGTTCGAGCAAAACGATAGCCGCGATCAGCTCGGCGTCCGCCTCGCGGCGATGGTGCAGAAGCGCTTGACGGTGTTCCCGGGAGCCGCGAACGATTCGAGCTTCAGATACTCGACAGTCCAGCCTGAAAACGCCTCCTGCAGCTCTTCTTCCCGGAACAGGCAG
>JAQGMV010000048.1 GCA_028292225.1 Betaproteobacteria bacterium | reverse complement strand
GTCACGATCCACAGCACGGCGAAGACGAGCACCGCCACAGCGGCGTTTGCGATGCTGCCCATCACCGCGCCGCCGCCGCGGCGGACGACACCCGGATAGCGGCGCTCCACCACCGACACGATCATCGGCATCGCGACGAGCTCGGTGATGAGCACGGCGGTGATGAACATCGCCGGGAGCAGGAGTGCGAACACGAGCACTGCGCTCAGGCTGCCGACGAGCCACGCCGCGCTGTGCGCGACGAGCCACGCCCCGGCTGCAGTCCCGTCGATTGCGCCGCGCAGTGCGCCGCTCCAGGTGTCCCAGAAGAACCACGCGAGCACCGACCACAACAGAACCGCGCCGAGCATCGGCAGCAACAGCACCGCGAGCACTCGCGGGTGCGCGAGGTCGCCCAGCGCGCGTGAGAAGGCAGTGAATATCGGCATGCGTCGGTCGCCGGCATGACCGGCGACGCCCCGTCGTTCGATGTCTTCGAGTATACAATTCAGTATGTCCAGCACGCTCACTTCCCTGCCCGCGTGGCAGGCGCTGCTCGAGCATCAGCGCACCTCGAGCTTCGATCTGCGCGAGCTCTTCGAAGCGGACCCTCGCCGTTTCGACCGGCACAGAATCGCGCAAGGTGAGCTCCTGCTCGACTACTCCAAGCATTACGTCACCGGCGAGACGATGCGTCTGCTCGTGGCGCTCGCCGACGCCCGCGACCTGCGCGACTGGACGCGGCGCCTCATGTCGGGCGAACGGATCAACGTCACCGAAAACCGGCCGGCTCTGCACACCGCTTTGCGCGCGAACCGGGCCGTGATGCTCGACGGGCGCGACGTGACGCAGGACGTCGTTCGCGTGCGGGCGCAGATGCGGCGCTTTTCCGATGCGCTGCGAACCGGCGCGATCAAAGGCGCGACCGGGCGCGCATTCACCGACGTGATCAACATCGGCATCGGCGGCTCCGACCTCGGGCCTGCACTCGCGGTCGAAGCACTGGCGCCGTACGCAGCCGCACCTCGCGTGCACTTCATGTCGAACGTCGACGGCGCTCACGTCGAGGCGGTGATCAAGGGACTCGATCCCGAGACGACACTGGCAATCGTCGCTTCCAAGACATTCGGGACCCAGGAAACCCTGACGAACGCGAACACCGTTCGGGCCTGGCTCGCCAAAGCCGTGGGGACACGCACCGGCGAGCACTTTTCCGCGGTCACCGCGAACGTAAAAGCTGCGCACGGCTTCGGGATCAGCGATGAGCGCATCTTCGAATTCTGGGACTGGGTCGGCGGCCGGTACTCGCTA
This sequence comes from Betaproteobacteria bacterium, assembly GCA_028292225.1. Classification (GTDB taxonomy): domain Bacteria; phylum Pseudomonadota; class Gammaproteobacteria; order Burkholderiales; family SG8-41; genus JAQGMV01. Next base: position 16,688 of record JAQGMV010000048.1, on the reverse strand, counting down.
TGGTCGGCGGTCGGTCTTCCGATCGCAATCGCCGTCGGCATGGATGCGTTCGAGGCGATGTGCGACGGCGCTCGAGGTATGGACGAGCATTTCGCCTCCGCGCCTTTCGAGCGCAACATGCCCGTGGTAATGGCGCTCCTCGGCGTGTGGTACGGCGACTTCTTCAATCGAGGCGCACACGCCGTGCTGCCGTACGACATGCGGCTCGAGCGCTTCCCCGATTATCTCCAGCAGCTCGAGATGGAGAGCAACGGCAAGCGCGTGACTCGCGAAGGCGTCGTCGTCGATTACGACACCTGCCCTGTCGTGTGGGGCGCGCCCGGAACCAACGGTCAGCACGCGTTCTACCAGATGCTGCACCAGGGCACTGGAATCGTCCCGGCCGATTTTCTGGTCTGCTGCAAGCCGCATCACGCGCTGCCCGAGCACCACGCGATCCTCCTGGCGAACTGCTACGCGCAGACCGAAGCGCTGATGCGCGGCAGGACACCTGAAGAAGCTCGCGCGGAGATGAGTGCGCAAGGCCTGCCTTCCGCGGAAGTCGAGCGCCTGCTGCCGCACAAGGTTTTCCCGGGCAACCGCCCGACGAGCACGCTCGTGCTGGATGCGCTCACGCCGCGCGCGCTCGGCGCGCTGATCGCGCTGTACGAGCATAAAGTGTTCACGCAAAGCGTCATCTGGGGCGTGAATGCTTTCGACCAGTGGGGTGTCGAGCTCGGGAAGAAGCTCGCCGACCGTATACTGCCGGAGCTCTCCGCCGATGCCGCTGCGAGCAGCCATGACAGCTCGACCAACGGGTTGATCGACTACACGAAGTCCAAACGCCGACTGGAACAACCATGAACGATGAAGCCCTGAACATGAGCATCCGCAAGTTTCTCAAGACCGTGGGCGTGAACTCGCAGCTCGCGATCGAGAAAGCGGTACGCAAAGCGCTCGAAGACGGCACCCTCAAAGGCAACGAGACGATGCCTGCACAGATGACGCTGACCGTCGGAACGCTCGAGCTGAACGTCAAGTTCGAAGGCGAGCTTAGGCTCGATTGATGTGCGCGAGTGAACGGCGAACGGTCTCGAGCCGCACGTCGTCTTGAGCCATCGGGACTCTGTCTGGCGAACGCGTGATCCCGGGATCTACCGCCTCAGGCCACGGCTTACCGTTTACCGTTTACGTCGCTGCGCGCGAGCGGCTTCAGGATCAGCTCATCCCCGCGCTGGGTGATCTCGAGCTGACGCAGGAAGTTCATCCCGAGCAGGACCGTCCCCGGATCCAGGCCTTCGGCGATGATCGCCGCGGCGTTGTTCAACTGGAGCGTGGCGAGCTGCACGCTTTCGAGCCGGGTCATGTAACCGCGGGCGGGGCCGGCGGCGGTCATGAGCTGTATCGGCAGGCCGCGCTTCAGGCCGAGCGCCTCGGCGAGCTGCGGCGGAACCGCGATCTGCGATGCGCCGGTGTCGACCAGGAACTGCACCGGGTGCCCGTTGATGCTGCCGCCTGCGGTGAAGTGCCCAGCGCGGTCGCGCTTCAATACGATCTCGCCGGCGCCGGTGACCTGCGGGACCCGATTGGGGTTGAACTCGCCTTCGGTGTAACCGTAGAACAGCCACCCGACACAAGCCATGATCGCAAGCCAGACCAGCGTGTGCCTGAGGACGCCCCCGCCCGGGCGCCGGGCGTAGCCGTGTCTGCGCAACGACAGGGCCTTCAGACTTTCAGGAAATACTCGCGGTAGTACCGCAGCTCGTCGATCGATTCGTGGATGTCCGCGAGCGCCTCGTGCTTGCCGTGCTTGGTGAAGCCGGTGACCGGCGACTTCCACCGGCGCCAGAGCTCCTTCAGCGTGCTCACGTCGAGATTCCGATACAGGAAGTACTCTTCGAGCCTGGGCATGTAGCGCGTGAGAAAGCGGCGGTCCTGGTGCACCGAGTTGCCGCACATCGGAGACACACCTTTCGCCACGTACTCGGAAAGGAAGGCGATCATCCGCTCTTCGACCTGCGCATCCGAAAGCGTCGAAGCTTTGACGCGATCGACGAGGCCGGACTTGCCGTGGGTGGAGCGGTTCCAGTCGTCCATGCGCCCGAGGACCTCGTCCGGCTGATGCACGACCAGCACGGGCGCCTCGGCGACGGTATTCAATTCCGGCGTGCTGTCGGTGATCACGATGGCGACTTCGAGCACGCGATCGGTCTCGGGATCGAGGCCGCTCATCTCCATGTCGATCCAGATGAGGTTGAGGGGGTCTTGTGCCATAATGGGTTCCGCTTTTTAGCAGCCTGGCGTTCCGCGCTGGCAGCCTACTTTTCGCAGCGTTCAATTGTGTCACAGTTCAGGCGTTTCCATACGTGACGACGTTCGGCACCACCTTCCTTTTCGTGCTCCTCGTGGCCACCGCTTTGCGTCTGTGGCTCGGCGCTCGCCACATCGCCTACGTGCAGGGGCATCGAGCAGCAGTGCCGCCGCAGTTTTCGAATGAGGTCAGCCTCGAGGCTCATCAGCGCGCCGCCGATTACACGGCGGCCAAGACCCGGCTCGGGCTCATCTCGATTGCAGTCGACGGCGCCCTCGTGCTGTGGCTCACGTTCGGCGGCGGCGTGCAGCTCATGTACGATGCGGCCGCGCGCGCTTTCGACGGCGAGATCATGCGCGGCCTCACGCTGATCGCGATCCTGTCCGTCGTCACCACGCTCGTCGAGCTGCCGCTGGGCCTCTACCGCACCTTCCGGCTCGAGGAACGTTTCGGGTTCAACAAGATGACACCCGCGCTCTACTGGATCGATTTCGCGAAGAACGCAGCGCTCGCAGCCGCGTTCGGCCTGCCGCTCGCCGCGTGCGTGCTGTGGCTCATGCAGGTCGCCGGGGAGTACTGGTGGCTTTATGCGTGGGGCGTGTGGGTCGTCTTCAACCTGTTCATGCTCGCGATCTATCCGAGCTGGATCGCCCCGCTTTTCAACCGCTTCTCGCCGATGCAGGATCCGGAGCTCAAGGAACGGGTGGAGAAGCTGCTTGCGCGCTGCGGCTTCAAGGTCAAGGGCCTGATGGTGATGGACGGGTCGAGACGCAGCAGCCACGGCAACGCCTACTTCACCGGCTTCGGCAAATCGAAGCGCATCATCTTCTTCGATACGCTGCTCGCGCGCCTGTCGCCGCCCGAAGTCGAAGCGGTGCTCGCGCACGAGCTGGGACATTTCCGCCTGCGCCACGTCATGAAGCGCATCGTGTGGATCTTTCTCGGGAGCCTCGCTTTCCTCTGGCTGCTCGATTTCGCGATGCACCAGGAATGGTTCTACGCGGGGCTGAACGTCGAAGCGCGCGCGACCGCGGTCGCGCTGGTGCTGTTCTTCCTGGTGCTGCCGAGCTTCACCTTTCTGCTGCAGCCGCTCCTCTCCAGCTATTCCCGCAAGCATGAGTTCGAAGCGGACCATTACGCTGCGCAGAATGCTTCGGCCGGCGATCTCGCCTCCGCGCTGGTCAAGCTCTACAAGGACAACGCTTCCACACTGACTCCCGACCCGGTGCATTCGGCATTCTACGACTCGCACCCGCCGGCGCTCGCGCGGATCTCCCGGCTGCAGCAGGCCTCGGGTGTCTGACACAGTGAGGCGAAACCGATGAGCGATCTCGCAGCAGGCAAGTGCAAGCCGTGCGAAGGCGGCGTAGACCCGCTCAAGCCCGCGGAAGTCGAGAACATGCTCGGGCAGTTGAACGGCTGGACGCTCGACAACGGCGCGATCGCGAAGACCTACTCGTTCAAGAATCACTACCAGGCGCTCGCGTTCGTCAACGCGGCCGCGTGGATCTCGCATCGGGAAGATCACCATCCCGACATGACCGTCGGCTACGACTCCTGCCGCGTCGCGTATATCACGCACGCCATAAACGGTCTCTCGGTCAACGACTTCATCTGCGCCGCCAAGCTGGACAAGCTGTTCGACCTATGACCGGCTCGCGTCACTGATGGCGCGTCCGACGTACGATGCCGCGGCGCTGGAGCCCGGCTGGGTCGTCGCCTCCCATGGACGGCGCTATCGGGTCGAGGTCGAGCCCGGCGCCGAAATAGACTGCATGACGCGCGGCAAGCGCAGCGACGTCGCAGTCGGCGACCACGTGCGATTTGCCCGTACCGGCGACGGCGGGATCATCGAGACGACCGACCCCCGGCGCACCCTCTTCTACCGCTCCGACGCAAACCGCCAGAAGCTGATCGCCGCCAACGTGACGCAGGTCGTCATGGTGGTCGCGGGCGCCCCGGCGTTCAGCGAGGACCTGGTGAACCGCTGTCTGGTCGGCGCCGAGCACGCGGGCATCCGCGCCATCATCGTGCTGAACAAGATCGACCTGCCCGAAGCCGCCCGGGCGCTCGAGACCCTCGAGCTTTACCGCAGCCTGGGCTACGACCTCGTGCCGCTCAGCGCTAAACGCGATCTCTCGCCGCTCAAAGCCCGCCTCGAAGGTCATACGAGCGTGCTGGTCGGCCAGTCGGGGATGGGAAAATCGACCATCATCAACGGTCTCGTTCCGCATGCCGCCGCGCGGGTCGCGGAAATTTCGATCGCGCTCGGCACCGGCAAACACACGACGACCCACGCCGAGCTCTATCATCTGGGGCCCGATAGCCATATCATCGATTCTCCCGGGCTTCAGGAATTCGGGTTGCATCACCTGACGCCCGTGGACGCCGCGAATGCCTTCGTGGAGATCAGGCCGCTGCTCGGCAACTGCCGCTTCCGCGATTGCAGGCACATGAGCGAACCCGGCTGCGCAGTGCTCGATGCAGTTGCACGCGGTGAGATCTCGAAGCGGCGATTCGGCTCGTACCGGCGCCTCGCCGACGAGCTCTCGCGCAAGCGTGCCGCGTGGGAGTGATGTAACAGCCGCCAGTCGCAAGGTGACTGCGCCGATCAACTGACCGTTGTCGTTGCGAGGAACGCTGTGACGAAGCAATCTCTAGGCGCTCGAACCTCGCTGCCGGAACACTGGAGCTGAACGACGCCATGGATCCGGTCTTCTTATCGCGCATCCAGTTCGCCTTCCTGATCGCGCTCCATTTCCTCCTGCCCGCGTTCACGATCGGGCTCGCCTCGTATATCGCGGTGCTCGAAGGTCTTTATCTGTGGACCAGGCGGGAAGCGTATCTGCGCATCTCGGCGCTGTGGATCAGGATTTTCGCGGTGTCCTTCGGCATGGGCGTGGTCTCCGGCATCATGATGCCTTTCCAGTTCGGGACCAACTGGAGCCGGTATTCGGAGATCACCGCAGCGGTGGTCGCGCCGCTGATGGGTTACGAAGCGCTGATGGCGTTCTTCCTCGAAGCCGCATTCCTCGGAGTCCTGCTCTTCGGACGCAAGCTCGTGCCGCAGTGGGTACACTTCGGCGCGGCGGTGATCGTCGCAATGGGAACGCTCTTCTCCGCGTTCTGGATACTCGCCGCGAACAGCTGGATGCACACCCCCGCGGGCTTCGAGATCGTCGACGGCCGGTTCATTCCTCGAGACTGGATCGCGGTCATATTCAGCCCGTCGTTCCCGTACCGCCTGATACACACCGTCATCGCGGTCTATCTCACCACGGCGTTCACCGTCATCGGCGTGGCGTCGTGGTATTTGCGGCGCGGGCGGTATGCCGAGGAAGCCAAAGTCATGATCGCGATGGGCGTGCTCCTCGCGTCGGTGCTCGTTCCGGTGCAGGCGTTCATGGGCGACCAGCACGGGCTCAACACCCTCGAGCACCAGCCTCAGAAGATCGCGGCGATCGAAGGCATCTGGGAGAGCGGCCCCGGCCAGCCTGCGCTTCTTTTCGCGATACCCGACGATGCGCGGGAGATGAACCACGCCGAGATCTCGATCCCGAAGCTCGGCAGTCTGTACCTGACCCACGACTGGAACGGCTACGTCAAAGGGCTCAAGGATTTCCCTCGCGAAGATCGCCCTCCTGCCGTGACGGTATTCTTTTCGTTTCGCGTGATGATCGGCATGTGGCTCGTGATGCTGGGGCTGACGGTGTGGGCATGGATACTCGCCGCGCGCGGCAGGCTTTACGACACCCCGCTCTTTCTCCGGGTCGCGAACTGGGCGATCCCCGTCGGCTACATCGCAGTGACTGCCGGATGGATCACGACTGAAGTCGGGCGCCAGCCGTACGTGGTGTACGGGCATCTGCGCACCGCTGACGCGGTCACGCCTTCGCTCACCGGCGGCGACGTCATGGTGTCCCTGCTCGCGTACATCGTGGTGTACGCAGTCATCTTCGGCGCGGGCGCCTACTATCTGGTGCGGCTGGTTCAGCGCGGGCTTCCGGAAGACGCGCCGCACTTGCGCCTCGACCAGCGCCCGGCACGGCCGCTCTCCGCAGCGACGCCGGAGGACTAGACATGCGATCCCTCACCCCCGGCCCCTCTCCCAAAGGGCGAGGGGAGATACGTGAGTGTAGGCGCGCTTTATGCGCCCACACTAAGTAACCATGGCCCTCGACCTCGTCCCCATCTGGACCGTAATCCTCGCCGTCAGCGTGTTCATGTACGTGCTGCTCGACGGCTTCGACTTGGGCGTCGGCATCCTGTTTCTGCTCGCGCCCGACGACGACGCCCGCGACACCATGATGGCCTCGGTGGCGCCGGTGTGGGACGGCAACGAGACCTGGCTCGTCATGGGTGGGCTCGGGATGTTCGCGGCTTTCCCCACGGCGTTCTCGATCATCTTTCCGGCGCTGTACTTCCCGGTGCTCGCGATGCTGCTGGCCCTGATGTTTCGCGGAGTGGCTTTCGAGTTCAGGCCGAGCGCCCGCACGAGCCGCAGGCTGTGGAACCGCGCCTTCTTCGGCGGCTCGCTGGTGGCGACTTTTGCGCAGGGGTGCGTGCTCGGCAAGTTCGTGTTCGGGTTCGAGGTGTCGGGACGGCAGTTCGGGGGCAGCGTTTTCGACTGGCTGCACCCGTTCGTGCTCGCAGTCGGCGTCGGGCTCGTGTTCGGCTATGCGCTGCTGGGCTCCACGTGGCTCATCATGAAGACCGAAGGCGATCTGCACGACTGGGCCCGCCGCAAGGCGAAGATCGCGCTCTTCGGAGTGCTCGCATTCATCGTCATGGTCAGCGTGTGGACTCCGCTCATGCACGAGCACATCGCCGCGCGCTGGTTCTCGTGGCCGAACCTGCTGTGGTTCTCGCCGGTGCCGGCGATCACCGCGCTGCTCGCGCTATGGCTGTGGCGATCGCTCGAGCGCGGCCCGGATGCCGCGCCGTTCATCGCGGCGATGGGCCTTTTCTTCATGTGCTACTCGGGTCTCGCGGTGAGCCTCTTCCCGTACATCGTCCCGCACAAGCTCACGCTCTGGGAAGCGGCAGGCGCACCCGAGGGCCAGGCTTTCCTGTTGATCGGAACCCTGTTCCTGATCCCGGTGATCTTCACTTACACCGGCTGGTCGTACTGGGTGTTCCGGGGGAAGGTCCGGGGGGACGCCGGCTACCATTAACTTCTACGCCGCTCCTTCGCGCCAGCCGAAGCCGCGAACGCCCGCTTGAGCGGCTATCGCCGCCAGGTGCCTTTCGTGCGCTCCGCCCCTGATCATCCCAGCGAATGAGCGACGGTGACGACGAACACCAGGAACATCCACAGCACCAGTGCGCGCCAGATGAGGCCGACGGCGCTCTGCATGTAGTCGACGTCGGCTTCGTCTCCGAGACCGAGCTCGGGCCTGAACTTGACGCTGCCGTCCTGGTGCAGGGTGTCGCCGAGCTTGACGCCCAGCGCGCCGCCGCCGCTCGAAAGGATGATGCCGTGCGCACCGCGCGCCCACGCTCGCGCCTGGTTGCGCCAGCAGAACACCGCGTCCTCGAAGTTGCCCACGACTGCGAAGCTCGCGGCGGTCAGGCGCGCGGGCAGCCAGTCGATGAAATAGAAAGCCTTCTGCGCGAACATTCCGAAATCCCCGAACTCCGCATCCCGGCGGCGCCCCCACAGCTCCGCCACTATCGCGGAGGTTCTGTAAATCACCGGTCCCGCAGGGCCGAGCAGGAGAAACGCCGCGATCGGGCCGAACACATGCCGGTGCGACCCGACGAGCGCGAGCTCGATGGCCACTCTCGCGACCTCGCCTGCCGTGAGCTCGGACGCCGGCTCTCCGTGCCACAGCGCCAGATACTCGCGAGCCTTGTCGAGATCGCGCTCGCGCAGCGCGTGCAGGATCCGGGTGAAATAATGGCTGAACTGCCGGAAGCCCATCGTGACGTACAGCACCGCGATGTTCCATATCCATCCGAGGACGGGGCTGACGGCGTGCAGCGCGAAGTACACCGCGGCGACCACGATGGCGACAGGACCGACCGCGAGCATCCACGCGATCATGCCGTGGTGCTGCTGGCCTGCATTGAGCTGGCGCTCGAGCATCAAAGCATAACGCTCGAAGCTGCCGTAGATCGGGTTGCCCTCGCGCAAAGGGCGCATCTGCTCGAGGAGCAGCGCTGCGAGTAAGGAGAGAAACTTCAACGCGTCGTTTCAGGAATACCGGACGTCGACGATATGGACTTCGGCCTCGCCTGCCGGCCGGCGCCATATCACGGTATCGCCGACCTTCGCGCCTATCATCGCGCGGGCGAGCGGCGAGGCCCAGCTGATCTTGCCCGAGGCGACGTCGGCCTCGTCGTCACCGACGATGCTGAACTCGTGAGCAAGTCCCTCCTCGTCCTCGATCTTGACGATGGCGCCGAAGTGCACCTGGTCGCGCGGCTGATTCGCCGTGTCGACGAGGGTTGCATGCTCGAGCTGCGAGCGGAAATAGCGCAGGTCGCGCTCGACCTCGCGCAGCTTCTGGCGAGCCTCCGAGTCTTCACCCGACTGCGGCTTCAACTGCTCGTGAGCCTCGTCGAGCTCGCGCACGCGCGCCTGGAGAAGCTCGAGTCCTTTCTGCGTCACGTAATTCACGTGCGCAGACAGCGGCCGCTCCGGGAGCTCGCCCGCGGAGAGATCGTCGTCGCTTTCCTTGACGAATGCCCGGCTCATGATCGGTTCTTTATACCGGCGAACCCGTGCGGTGGCAACCGAGCCGCAGGGCCTGTGCAGCGCCGCGCCGCGAACCGGGCATTCACCCGTTTGCGTTCAGCATGCGCGCGAGGCTGTACAGCATTCCCGCTGTCGCGCCCCAGATATAGCGGCCCTGGTAAGGAATCGCCATGTAATGCCGATGACGCCCCTTGAAGCGGTATTCGCGCCGCTGGTAACGCCCGGCGTCGACGAAGTGCGCGAGCGGCGCCTCGAAGACCGAGGCGACTTCGAAAGCGTCGAGCTTCAGATCGAACGGAGGCTCGACCCACCCCACGATGGGCGTAATGCGGAAACCCGACGGGATCTCGTACAGGGGCAGGCGCCCGACGATGGTCACCCGTGTGCGGGCGAGCCCGATCTCCTCTTCGGTTTCGCGCAGCGCCGTGTCTTCGCGGCTCGCGTCCTCGAGCTCGACGCGCCCGCCGGGAAAGCTGATCTGGCCTGCATGATCGGACAGGTGAGAGGTGCGCTGAGTCAGCAGCACCTGCAGCGCGCCCTTCCGGTTCACGATCGGCACGAGCACCGCGGCCTCCGTCGCTTTCGCACCCGCCGGGATGAAGCTCATGTGCAGATCCCGCGCATCGGGAGGCGGCGCAGTCCGCGCGAGGCTCTCGCGCAGGACGGCAGGGGTGAGCTGCACCGGGCTGGTCATTGCGGGGTTTGAGAGGGGGATTGCACTACCGTATCGATTGTAGCCGCGCGCTGTTCGCCGCGCCACGCGCATCAGCCTTGTCGCCGATGGCGCCCCGGCGGTTCCCGGCATGGCCCGCCTCTGCGGCCGGTCGACATTGTCGACGGTGGGTCCCTGCCCTACACTGGGCGGGCTGTCCAACGACCAAAGGAGCATGACATGAGACTAAAGACCGTACTCGTCGCAGCGGCCCTTGCCGTAGCGAGCAGCAGCGCGCTCGCGTTTCACTGCCCCGCAGACATGAAAGCGATCGACGACGCGATGCCGAAGGCGAAACTCTCCGATGCGCAGTCAGCCGAAGTGAAGAAGCTCAGGGCCGACGGCGAGACGCTCCACAAAGCGGGTAAGCATCAGGAATCCGTCGATACGCTCGGCAAAGCCAAGAAGATCCTCGGCATCTGACACCGCTGCGGGACTGAGCCTCGCCCCCGCTGCGGCGGGGTTTTTATTTGTACGCGGTCGTTCATCCCGGAGGGCAGCGGACGGCGTCGCCGATCCACTCGAGCCGGCCTGCTCGCGGAAAATTATCGTGAGCCGCCGCAGCGTGCTTTCAGGATTGAACTTCATGGAGTAACTCGAGTTTTCGTTATCGGTAGATAGCCGAAGGAAGGGAGGTTTCGGAGGGAAACCTTGGTTTCCCTCTGTTCGTTACCGAGCCGCGGCTGCGGGCGACCGTCGCCCGCCTGGCATTATCGCCGCGGCACATTACACTCGACGCTTTTTTCAAAGCCCCCCGCATGTCCACGCATCTTGCGCTGATCGGCGCAGCCGGCTTCATCAGCATGAGCACGTTCAGGGTGACCGATCCGCTGCTCCCCGCGCTCGCCGAGGAATTCGGTGTGAGCGTCGGCCGCGTCGCCATGACCGTGACGGCGTACACGCTCGGCTACGGTGTGCTCCAGCTCGTTTACGGTCCGCTCGGCGATCGCGTGGGGAAGCTGCGCGTGATGGCGGTCGCGCTCGCGCTCACCGCGCTCTTCACCGCCGCGTGTGCGTGGGTAGGGGGCATCCTCAGCCTCACCATCCTGCGATTCCTCGCCGGAATGGCCGCGGGTGCGATGGTGCCGCTGTCGATCGCACACATCGGAGACACCGTCGAGTACGGGACGCGCCAGGCCACGATCGGACGCTTCCTCGCGGCGACCACGATGGGCGCAGTCGTCGGCGGCAGCCTCGCCGGCATGTTCGCGGAATTCTTCGGCTGGCGCTTCGTGTTCATCGTGCTCGGCGTCGCGGGGCTCGCGGTGGCGATTCGCATCGGCCGGATCGCCGCGAGGACGCCGCGCCCGCCGCGTGCCGCCGCGACCGCCGTTCGCATCACGCACCTGGGGCTTATAAAGCAGCGCGCGACGCGGATCGTCTGGGGCGCGGTGTTCGTCGAAGGCTGGCTCGTGCTCGGCGCGGTGCCGTATGTCGGCGCCTATCTGCGCCAGACCTTCGCGCTCGACTACCTCACGATCGGCCTCGTGCTCGGGAGCTTCGGGCTCGGCGGCGCCTCGTACAGCTTCGTGGTGCGATGGCTCGTCGCCACCCTCGGCGAGCGCCGCATGGTCATGGCAGGCGGCGCGACCGTCTGCGTGAGCTATGGGCTGATGACCATTGCAGGCTCATGGCCGCTTTTCATACCGGCGCTGTTCGTCATCGGTCTGGGTTTCTTCACCATGCACAGCACGCTGCAGATTCGCGCGACCGAGCTCGCACCGCAGGCGCGCGGCACCGCGCTTTCAGGCTTCTCGTTCTTCCTGTTTCTGGGTCAGAGCGTCGGGGTGTCGATCATCGGGTACATCGTCGACGGGCCGGGTTACGCCTACGCGTTCGGTGCAGCAAGCATCGGCGTGGCAGTGCTGGCGGGATGGCTTTATCGGGCGCTGCCGACCCGTAAGTAGCAGTCACAGCCGCCCGAGCCGGCGCTCACCACGATATCGCCTTCCGGTCCCGGAAAAAGCCTCCGCTCGGTCCGTCGTCGGGCAGGGTCGCGAGCCACTGCGCGGTATCCGCGGCCTGCTCGGGCGTGCGAGGGGCGCTCTCGCCGCCCATGCCGGTACGCGTCCAGCCGGGGCACATCGCATTGACCAGGATGTTGTTGTCCTTGAACTCGGCGGAAAGAATTCGCGTGAGCGCGTTCAGCGCGGTTTTCGAAATGCGATACGCCGGCGTGCCGGCGCCCATCTCGGACAGCTGGCCGAGACCGCTCGAGAGATTGACGATGCGGCCGTAGCGGTGTGCCTTCATCACAGGGATGACCGCCTGCGCGAGCTGGAGAGGCCCGAAGAGATTCGCTTCCAGGGTGTCGCGATAGGTCTCGAGCTTCGAATCGAGGAACCTCGAGCCTCGCAGGTCGGCCAGGATGCCGGCGTTGTTGACGAGCACGTCGATGCGCCCGCGGCGCTCCGCCACCGCGGCGACGCACGCCCTGATACTGCGGCAGCTCGTCACGTCGAGCCGGTGAAACTCGAGCTCGAATCCTTCCTGGTGGAGCGCCTTGACCGCGGCCTTGCCTTTCGCAGCATCGCGCGCGGTGAGCACGACGAAAAGGCCGTGCTTCGCGAGCTGCCTGCAGATCTCATAGCCGATGCCGCGATTGCCGCCGCTGACCAGCGCGATGCGCTTGGCGGCGGACATACTTCTAGCCTTTCGCCTTCCCTTTCGACCCGCCGGACTGGCTGCCACCGTCTTTTGCCGGGGCGGAGATCTTCATGCCGACCATGTCTTCGGGCTTCACCCACTGATCGAACTGCTCGGCAGTGAGGTGCCCGAGCGAGACCGCGGATTCTTTCAGCGTAGTGCCTTTCTTGTGGGCATTCTTGGCGATGGCAGCCGCGTTCGCATACCCGATGTGCGGATTGAGCGCCGTCACCAGCATCAGCGAGTCGCGCATGAGCTGCTCGATGCGCTGCAGGTTCGGCTCGATGCCGACGGCGCAGTGCTCGTTGAAGTTCTCGCATGCCTGCGCGAGCAGCCGCGTGCTGTGCAGGAAGTTGCGAATGATCATCGGGCGGAAAACGTTCAGCTCGAAGTTGCCCATGGAACCGCCGGCGTTGACAGCGACGTCGTTGCCGAAAACCTGGCAGCACACCATCGTCATCGACTCCGACTGGGTCGGGTTCACCTTGCCCGGCATGATCGAGCTTCCGGGCTCGTTCTCGGGAATCGTAAGCTCGCCGATGCCGCTGCGCGGGCCGCTCGCGAGCCACCGGATGTCGTTCGCGATCTTCATGAGCGAGGCCGCGAGAGTCTTGACCGCGCCGTGCGCGAAGACGACGCCGTCGGCCGAGCCGAGCGCTTCGAACTTGTTCGGCGCGGTGACGAAAGGAAGCCCGGTCAGCTTCGCGATCTCTTCGGCCACTTTCACGGCGAACTGCGGGTGCGCATTGAGCCCGGTGCCGACCGCGGTGCCGCCGAGCGCGAGCTCGCACAGGTGCGGCAGCGCTTCGTCGAGGTGTTTCAGCCCGTGGTCGAGCTGGGAGACGTATCCGGAGAACTCCTGGCCGAGAGTGAGCGGCGTTGCATCCTGAAGATGGGTGCGGCCGATCTTCACGATGTGCATGAACGCCCTGGCCTTGGCGTCCAGCGTGTCGCGCAGCGTCTTCACCGCAGGCTTCAGCGTGCGCTCGATCGCGATCACCGCGGCGACGTGCATCGCCGTCGGAAAGGTGTCGTTCGACGACTGCCCCTTGTTGACGTCGTCGTTCTCGTGGACAAGGCGGCTCTGCCCGCGCACGCCGCCGAGGATCTCCGAGGCGCGGTTTGCCAGCACTTCGTTCACGTTCATGTTGGTTTGGGTGCCCGAGCCGGTCTGCCACACGACCAGCGGGAAATGCTCGTCGTGCTTACCTTGCAGGGCTTCGTCGGCGGCCGCGATGATCGCGGCCGCTTTCTTGGCATCGAGCACGCCCAAATCACGGTTTGCGGCAGCAGCGGCCTTCTTCACCAGCACCTGTGCCTGCACGACTTCGCGAGGCATGGTCTCGCCGGGAAAATGAAAATGATGCAGGCTGCGCTCGGTCTGCGCGCCCCACAGCTTGTCCGACGCGACTTCGATATCGCCCATGGTGTCGTGTTCGGTTCTGGTGTTCTCGGCCATTTCGGTTGATCTCTATCGTTCGGTTGCTAAAGCAAAGGTCGTTGCTCGCCGCGCTGGCCGCCGGCATCCACCACCGTCAGCGCGGTCATGTTGACGATGCGGCGGACCGTCGCGGTGCGCGTCATGATGTGGGCCGGGCGCGCCGCGCCGAGCAATACAGGCCCCACCGTGATCCCGTCGCCCGCTGCCACCTTGAGCAGGTTGAAAGCGATGTTCGCCGAATCGAGGTTCGGCATGACGAGGAGGTTCGCCTCGCCTTTGAGGCGCGTATCCGGAAAGACCTGGTTGCGGATCGCCTCGGAAAGCGCGACATCGCCCTGCATCTCGCCGTCGGCTTCGAGCCCCGGCGCGAGGCGGTTGATGTGCTTGAGCGCTTCGCGCATCTTGACCGAGCTCGGCGTATCGGTCGCCCCGAAGCTCGAATGCGACAGCAAGGCGACTTTCGGGACCAGGCCGAAGCGCCGGATCTCTTCGGCGGCGAGCACCGTCGTCTCCGCGATCATCTCGGCGGTCGGATCGAAATTGACATAGGTGTCGCAGATGAAGACCGTGCGCTTCGGTAAAAGGAGCATGTTCATCGCGGCATAGTGATTCACTCCCGGCGCTTTGCCGATCACGCGATCGACGTAAGCCAGGTGCAGGGGGTAGTTGCCGAGCAGCCCGCACAGCATCGCGTCGGCATCTCCCATGTGGATCAGCATCGCCCCGATGAGGGTGGGGATGCGCCGCATCTCGGTCTTGGCAATGCCTGGAGTCACGCCGCGGCGCGCGGCAATGCGGTGGTATTCGCTCCAGTAATCGCGGTAGCGCGGATCGTTGCCCGGGTCGACCACCTCGAAATCGCGGCCGGCCTTGAGTCTCAGGCCGAGGCGGTCGATGCGCTGGTCGATGATGTCCGGGCGCCCGATCAGGATGGGACGGGCAATCCCCTCGTCGAGCACGACCTGCACCGCGCGCAGCACGCGCTCCTCCTCGCCTTCGGCGTACACGATGCGGCGCGGCGCCGCCTTGGCGGCGGTGAACACCGGCTTCATCACGAAGCCCGACTGATACACGAACTGGTTGCACCGCTCGCGGTACGCCTCGAGGTCGGTGATCGGCCGGGTCGCGACACCGCTATCCATCGCGGCTTGCGCCACGGCGGGCGCGATCTTGCCGATGAGGCGCGGGTCGAAAGGCCTCGGGATCAGGTACTCGGGCCCGAACGACAAGTCCTGCTCGCCGTACGCGAGCACGACGATGTCCGACTGCTCGGCCTGCGCGAGTTCCGCGATCGCACGCACCGCGGCGAGCTCCATCTCCCGGTTGATCGTCGTCGCGCCGACGTCGAGCGCGCCGCGGAAAACGAAAGGAAAGCACAGGACGTTGTTGACCTGGTTCGGATAGTCCGACCGGCCGGTCGCGATCACGGCGTCGGGTTTCACCGCCCTCGCCGCTTCCGGCAGGATTTCCGGCTCTGGATTCGCGAGCGCCAGGATCAACGGGCGGTCAGCCATCTTCGCGACCATCTCGGCTTTGAGCACGCCGCCTGCGGAGAGCCCCAGAAAGATGTCGGCGCCTTCGATCACGTCGGCGAGCGTGCGCGCCGGCGTGTCGATCGCGTACAGCGCCTTCCGGGGATCCATCTGTTCGGTGCGCCCCTGGTACACCACGCCGACGATGTCGGTGACGACGATGTTGTGCCGCGGGAGCCCCATCGCTTCGAGCAGGTCGAGGCACGCGAGCGCCGCGGCGCCCGCGCCGGAGACCACGAGCTTCACTTCGCGGATGTCCTTGCCGACGACCTTGAGACCGTTGAAGATCGCCGCGCTCACGATGATCGCGGTGCCGTGCTGATCGTCGTGGAACACCGGGATCTTCATCCGGCTGCGAAGCTGACGCTCGACGTAAAAGCACTCGGGCGCCTTGATGTCTTCGAGGTTGATGCCGCCGAAAGTCGGCTCGAGGCTCGCGATGATGTCGACGAGCTTCTCCGGGTCGAGCTCGTTGATCTCGATGTCAAAAACGTCGATTCCGGCGAATTTCTTGAAAAGAACCGCCTTGCCTTCCATCACCGGTTTCGCCGCAAGCGGCCCGATGTTGCCGAGGCCCAGCACTGCGGTGCCGTTGGTGATGACCGCGACGAGATTGCCGCGTGCAGTGAGGTTCCGCGCTTCAGACGGATCGGCGGCGATCGTCTCACACACCGAGGCGACGCCCGGCGTGTACGCGAGCGCGAGATCGCGCTGATTGAGCAGGCCTTTGGTGGCGGTGACCGCAATCTTGCCCGGCGTGGGAAAGCGGTGATACTCGTGCGCCGCCTTGCGCAGTTCTTCGTCCATGGGGTTCCAGCGAGAGCCTCGTGCGCGGCAATGATATCGAGCCTCGCGCGCGGGGTAGCGGCATTGAATCTGGGTGCTCGATTATAGCGCACCGGTCCGATCGAGCCGCCGCGCTCGCTCGCAGCTCCCCCCGTCGGTATCCTGCCCCTGCTTTTGACGCAACAATGACGTTCCAAGGTAATCTTTAGCCATGGCTGACCACTCCCCTGCGGTGCGCGGCGAGCTCTATCCCGAGATCGAGCCGTACGACGCCGGCATGCTGCGCCTCGACGAGGTGCACGAGATGTATTACGAGGAGTCGGGTAACCCGCGCGGCGCGCCGGTGGTGTTCCTGCACGGCGGTCCCGGCGCAGGATCGGCGCCGGCGCACCGGCGATTTTTCGATCCCGCGCACTACCGGATCGTCGTCTACGACCAGCGCGGCGCGGGACGGTCGCGTCCGCTCGGGGAGCTGCGAAACAACACCACACCGCTGCTCGTCGGCGATCTCGAGCGCCTGCGCGCGCATCTCGGGATCGAGCGGTGGCTCGTCTTCGGCGGGTCGTGGGGAAGCACGCTCG
>JAQGMV010000006.1 GCA_028292225.1 Betaproteobacteria bacterium | reverse complement strand
GTGACGCTCCACAGCGGGTGCTCGGCAAAGAAGAAGTACTCGGGCACGCGTTCATCGCAGTAGCCGCGGTCTGCGATGGCGCGGGCGATCAGCTCGACGACCGACCCGGAGCCCGATACCAGGCCGGCCTCCATGCCGACCCGGCATTCCAGCCGCAGGTCACCCAGCCGGCGGGTGTTCGGCGGCAGGCCTTTTGTTCGGATGTCCGCGCGCCAGGACATGCTCAGCGCCTTGCGATTCGGCGTCACTACAGCATCTTCATCGAGCGCTCGCCGCGAGCGCTCCAGGGCGAAAGTATTGTCCGGAGCCAGCGGCACCGGAATCATGACGGTGTCGCCGGCGATGCTCAGCGCGACGCCCTGCATGTTCGTGTCGCGGTTCCGGGGGAGGAGCTTGAAGCGCAGCGACGCGCCAGGGGCGAGGCTGCGCTTCTGCTCGAAGAGGTCCATGCCTCTCACGATCTTGCGGTACGACTTCTCGACCGGATCGCGCAGTGCGCTCACTTCGACCGCAGGCAACGCAGCCGCAGGAGCCGGAGCGGGTTTTTCCTGCCGGTCCGCTGCGCACGCGGTCCCGGAAGCCAGCACGACGGCGAGCCGTATCGCGGCGAGAGCGAGAGGAGACAACTTCGTGCGCATGTCGAATCGGAACGTCCTTCAGTGTGTTCCTGAGCGAACATGCAGATTTCGTGCGCGGCGCGGCGCGGCCGGGTTGGGCGCCTGCTTGTCGCCCTGCTCGGCGAGAGGGTCGCTTACGAGGGAGCGCCGACGTACAGCCTGTTGACGAACGGATCGATACCGAGCCCCGCCGACACAAGCAGCGGGTTCTTCGGCGCGTGGACGGTCGCGCAGCCGAGGGAATAGGTCACCGCGAGCATGAGCCTGTCTCCGGCCGTCGGCACAGTCGCCCGATGCAGGCCGAACGGGTCCATCAGGATCGCCGTGCCCGCCGGGCCCGTGATGTCGATCCGCGTTTCGTAGAGACCATTCGGATTTTCGTCGAAGTCCATGTTCCGGTGCTGCCTCATATACCGGTTATGCGTGCCGGGGATGTAGGAATGCGGCCCGTGCGCCTGGTCAACGTCGGTGAGGTAGACGAAGTACCGCAGCACCGACCAGTCATCGATGTCGCGATGATAACTTTTCTGACGCTCGACGTAGTAGCCGTGCCGCACCTTGGCGAGATCGACATCGAGGTCGTGGTTCAGCCACCAGCAGTTGATCTCCGAAATCGTCGGCGTGCAGCCGAACACGCGCTGCACGATACCCAGCACCTGCGGCGTGTTCGCGAGCTCGAGAAGATGCGGCGCACGCATCAGTGTCTCGATCGGATAGTATGCATGAACGCAGCCCTTGCCTGCACCGTCGTTCCACAGGAAACCGGGGTCGCCGGGGCGGTCGGGATCGACGCACAATTGCGTCTGCAGCCACTCGCGCAATTCCGTAACCGCTTGCGGCGCAGCGCCGTCCCGGTACACCGTCACGCCGTTACGCTTGATCTCGTCCACTCTCGCGGCCGCTGCCGGATCCCGAGCGCCGGACGCGGGCTGCGGCAGATCTTTGGCGATGCGGCCCGAGACGAAGCGACGCAGCGCCGGCACTGAGACGTAGCGCTGCAGATAGAAATTCCGCCAGCGGGAATCGTTGAGGATACGCCCCGAGACGCGCTGAACCCTGTTCAGCAGATTCGTGACGCGCGCCATCGGCTTCAAATGAAGCGGACGCCGCGCGGAAAATCGTCGGGGCTGTGCAGGAAATCTTCGCGGCGCATGGAGACCAGCATTGTTGTTTGTGATTGTGCGTATGCGCTCGGTGCGACAGCTTATCGGCGGCGTACCGCGGGCCCCGGCGTGGCTTAATTTTCATGATGTTAGCATGCCCGGGTTCCCATGGCGGCAGGTCATAATGCCGGCTTGGCGCAGCCTTCTCCCCCTCGGCGTCGCCACTCGCTGCGCTGCGGACTCCTTGCGCCACTCGCCGAGGCCGGCGGCTGCGGAACTCACGCACCAGCCTCGTTCTCCCATGCGTCATCGACGCGTACAGACCGTGCCGATGGCCCCACCGGTGAGGTTCGACATCCTCGCCGACGACCCCGGCCTCGGCGAGCAGCGCAGGGCGCCTCGCAGGGGCGAGAAGACCGCGACGAACCCGGCGTCGCATTGCGGTCAGGGTTCGGCGCCTGCGACGATCATCGTAGTTGTGAACGGGAGCAGAGCCGCCACGCGTTCCGTTTCTGGGTTTAAGGAGGAGTTTAAGGGCCCAGCGTTGAGTTTTTCATGATGTTGCGATTCTGACGGACACGCGAATTCGCGACATTCGCCGATAAGTGCGACCCTGGCCCCTTTGATTCAAGAAGTGGCGCGCCGTGTTCGCCGAGCAGCGGATCAAGGCGGAGTAGCGGCGGCGGTTGCGAAGGGCTGCCGCCTTGCATTAATCGGCGGCCGGTGCGACCGAGACGCCCCTGATGCCGTTCTGCTGAATAATGCGCGCGACGAAGCCGGTCGCCTTGATGTCTTCTACGAACTCGCGGAGATACCGCGCGGCGCCCTCGCGTGTCTTCGGCGTGCCGATGGCCTGCTGAACCGCCGAGAACTTGCCGTCGAGCACGCGCGATCCGGGGAGGCGCTTCGCATCGTCCTCAAGCTGCGTGCGAAGCCCCGCTTCCGCATCGAGCTTGTCGGAAACGAACCGCTGAAAAGCGGCTTCGAAGCTGGGTTCGAGCACGAGCTTCGCGTGCTTCAGATTCCGGCTCAGGTAAAGCTCGTATGCCGCGCGCCCGAGGCACGCGATGCGCACGCCTTCGCGGTCGACGTCGTCGATCGACGCGATCGGTGAATTCGGCGGCACGAGATAGGTCGCTTCAATTTCGAGATACGCAACGGTGAACGCGATATGCGTCGCGCGCTGCGGCTCGGCGCCGATAAGGCCCACGTCCCACGCACCGCTCGTTACGGCATCCGCGACTGCGCCCGGCGAATCGTAGGGCAGCAGATCGACAGGTGTGCCGAGCCGCCGCCCGAGCTCTCTTGCAATATCGACTGCGATTCCCTCGGGCGCTCCGCTCTTCGCGTCTTTGCGCGTGAGCAGGAAGTTAGCCATGTTGAGCGCAGCACGAAGGCGTCCGGTCGGTGCGAGCTCTGCGGCGATACCTGAAGTAGTTGGCATTTCACCCTCTCTGTTACGTTAGACTGCAATGAACATACATCGGGATAAGATCATGCACTCAGCATTGAGCCGCATAATGTTTACGTTGTTGTGCCCGCTGTTACTACAGAGTGCATCGAGCGTTGCGCAGACCTTTCCCACCCGGACCATGCGCGTGGTCGTGCCGTTCCAGGCGGGCGGCTCGACTGACGTGGTCTTTCGGCTCCTCGCGCCGCGGCTTTCGGAGCAGCTCGGCCAGCAGGTCCTCGTCGACAATCGTCCCGGCGGCGGCGCCACCATCGGCATGGACATCGTCGCCAAATCTCCTCCTGATGGGCACACGCTCGGAGTCGCCACTGTGTCGTTCGTCAGTAACCCATTCATCCTGTCGAAGCTCCCTTTCGATACCGAAAAGGATCTCGTGCCGGTGAGCCTGGTCACCAGAGTCCCTCACGTGCTGACGGTCCATCCCTCGGTGCCCGCGCGTTCGGTGAAGGAGCTGATCGCGCTTGCGAAAGCGCGTCCGGGAAGCCTCCTTTATGCAACCGCCGGGAACGCGAGCTCGAACCATCTCGCGACCGAGCTTTTTGCTTATATGGCGGGCGTGAAGCTCGTCCACGTGCCCTATAAAGGGGCGGGCTCGGCGTTGACCTCGATGTTGAGCGGCGAGACGGCGATGATGGTGGCAACGCTCGCCTCGGCCGTGCAGCACTTCAAGACCGGACGCCTGATCCCGCTCGGGATCAGCACGATCGCGCGCGATTCCACGCTGCCCAACGTGCCGACTGTGGCGGAAGCAGGGGTGCCCGGCTACGAGGTCTTCGAGTGGCAGGGCGTGGTGGTCCCGACCGGCACGCCGGCGCCTGTTATCACACGCCTGCATCAGGAAATCGTGAAGGCGCTGGCGGTGCCGGAGGTGCGTGAGCGCATTGCGGGCGTCGGCGCACGGCCGGTGGGCAGCACGCCGGCCGAGCTCGGCGCGCACATCAAGAAAGAGCTCGCGATCTGGTCGAAGGTCGTGAAGGCCGCCGGGGTCCACGTCGACTAGAAGCGCGTCAGGCATTCAGCGCGATTGGCATCGTGTGCATCGGCGACGCGTTCCACGAGCTCGGGAACTGATCGATGCTGCTGAAGTAGGCGTCCTCGGGGCGGGTGCGACTCCGAGGGCCGTAGAGCGCGTAGCGTCCGCACATACCGACCGGCATATGCCTTCCTGCAGACCTTCGAAGGCCGGGTCTAACTGGCACCGAGTGGGCACCGAACCCGGGATCAGCACTTAGCATTTGCCAGATGACAAAGCTAAGTGCCTGACGAATTTGGTAGGAGGCGCGAGATTCGAACTTTCGACCAACGGATTAAAAGTCCCGTCAGGGATACCGACTATTTATATTCATATTCAATTAGTTACACATCGTCAAGAGTAGGCATTCTGGTCTTCAAGCAGTCTAACGAATGTAGACATCCTAAACGACGCGTCTCGAACAGAACAGTATACAAATGTCATGCACGCCAAAATAGCCGCTACTTTGAGCGCCATCGCTCGAAATAGTGCGTCCTAAAAAGAAGAGCAAACGTGTCACGGGGCCTTAGCCTCGCGACGATGCAGTTTGATAGAAACGAGCTGGTGCGTGAGTTCCGCAGCCGCCGGCCTTGGCTAGCCGCGCAGGGTATCCGCTACGCAGCGCAGCGAGTAGCGGCGCCGAGGGGGGCGACAAGGGCGCGGCCGGCCCGGCGGTTGGTGCGCCAAGGGCGCACCCTACGACGGGGTGAGACCTCTCAGTGGTGCAGGATCTTCGACAGGAACGTCTGCGCGCGCTCGGAGCGCGGGCTGCCGAAGAATTCGTCCTTGGACGCGTCCTCGACGATCTCGCCGGCGTCCATGAAGATCACGCGGTGCGCGACTTTGCGCGCGAAACCCATCTCGTGGGAGACGACCATCATGGTCATGCCTTCGTGCGCGAGGTCGACCATGACGTCGAGCACTTCGTTGATCATCTCGGGGTCGAGGGCGGAGGTGGGCTCGTCGAACAGCATCGCGATCGGGTCCATCGCGAGCCCTCGCGCGATCGCGACGCGCTGCTGCTGGCCGCCCGAGAGCTGGCCCGGAAACTTCTGCGCGTGCGCTTCGAGCCCGACGCGCTTCAGCAGCGATATCGATTTGGCGGTCGCTTCCTCGCGGCTGCGCCCCTTCACTTTCACCTGCCCGAGGTTCACGTTCTCGACCACGCTCATGTGAGGGAAAAGCTCGAAGTTCTGGAACACCATGCCGATGTTCGAGCGCAGCCGGTTGAGGT
>JAQGMV010000002.1 GCA_028292225.1 Betaproteobacteria bacterium | reverse complement strand
TCGCAGCCTCAATGCGAACGTGCGCCGCGCGCGCTATATGGCCAATCTCTCCCGCGATCGCTGGGATCACGCGGTAAGGGAGCACGGCGAGATCCTCGACGCGCTCACGCGCCGCGACGGCGCCGCGCTGCAAGCCCTGTTGCGCGACCACCTTGCGAACAAGCTCACGCTGGTGATGGAAGCGCTCGGCGACGTCGCGCCCGCCGCCTGATGGGCGAAGCGGCACAACGCGTTCGCAGTGTGAAGCCGGGCCCGGACCGCGGCGCCCTGGCGGCGCGCCTGAAGCGCGAGATCCGCGGCGAAGTGCTGTTCGACGCGGCCTCCCGCGGGCGCTATTCGACGGACGCCTCGATCTACCAGATCGAGCCGGTCGGGGTGGTGGTCCCGCAGACCGACGAGGATGCGCTCACCGCGTTCCGGATCGCGATCGATGCCGGTGTTCCGGTGGTCCCGCGCGGCGGCGGCACCTCTCAGTGCGGTCAGACGGTGGGCGCGGCGCTGGTGATCGACGTCGCCAAGCATCTGAACAAGGTCGTCGCTTTCGACAGGGACGCGCGAACGGTCACGGTCCAGCCCGGTATCGTGCTCGACCACCTCAACGCGTATCTGAAGCCGCACGGTCTGTGGTATCCGGTCGACGTGTCGACGAGCGCGCAGGCGACGATCGGCGGGATGGCCGGCAACAATTCGTGCGGGTCGCGCTCGATCCGCTACGGCAACATGGTGCACAACGTCCGCGGCGTCGATGCGGTGCTCGCCGACGGCGCCTCGTACCGCTTCGGCGCGGTGCCGGCGGACCTCGGCAGGCTCGAAGGGCCGGCGGGCTACCAGCAGCTCGTTCGCAAGATCCGCGAGATCGCCGCGCGCGAAGCCGAAGAGATCGAGCATCGCTACCCCAAAGTGCTGCGGCGGGTCGGCGGTTACAACCTCGACATGATGCTGCCTGCGCCCGCGAACGAGACGAACGCCGCCCGGCTGCCTTCGTCTCTGAATATGGCGCATCTCCTCGTCGGCTCCGAAGGCACCCTCGCGTACTCGCGCGCGATCGAGCTCGATCTGTCTCCGCTGCCGAAGCACAAGACCCTGGGCGTGTGCCACTTCCCGACCTTCTATCAGTCGATGGAAGCGCCTCAGCACATCGTCAAGCTCGGGCCCGCGGCAGTCGAGCTCGTCGATGCGACGATGATCGGGCTCGCGCGCGACAACCCCGCGTTCCGTCCTATCGTCGAGCAGTTCATCCGCGGCAAGCCCGAGGCGATCCTGCTGGTGGAATTCGCAGGCGAAGATTGCGACGAGCAGCTCGCGCGACTGAGGCAGCTCGTCGAGCTCATGGGCGATCTCGGCTTCCCGGGCGGCGTGGTCGAGATCGTCGATCCGGCGCTTCAGCGCGACGTGTGGGAAGTGCGCAAAGCCGGGCTCAACATCATGATGTCGATGAAAGGCGACGGGAAACCGGTCTCGTTCATCGAAGACTGCGCGGTTCCGCTCGAGCACCTCGCCGAATACACCGACCGCCTCACCCAGGTCTTTCACAAGCACGGCACGCGAGGCACGTGGTACGCGCACGCATCGGTCGGGTGCCTGCACGTGCGGCCGATCCTCAATATGCGCGAGGACGGGGCACACAAGATGCGGGCGATTGCGGAGGAAGCCGCGGAGCTCGTGAAGCAGTACAAAGGCGCGTATTCGGGCGAGCACGGCGACGGCCTTGCGCGCTCCGAATGGATCGAGCCGTTCTTCGGGCCCAAGCTCACGCGCGCGTTCGAAGAGATCAAGGACCTCTTCGATCCGAAGAGGCTGCTCAACCCCGGCAAGATCGTAAGGCCTTCGAAACAGGACGACCGCACGCTGTTTCGTTTCAAGCCCGGCTACAAGGTCGAGAAGATCCGGACCGTGCTCGACTGGAGTGACTGGGGCGGTTTCGATAAAGCGGTCGAGATGTGCAACAACAACGGCCACTGCCGCAAGTTCGACGCAGGCACGATGTGTCCTTCGTATCGCGCGACGCTCGATGAGCAGCACCTGACCCGCGGACGCGCGAACACCCTGCGGCTCGCGATATCGGGCCAGCTCGGGCCGGAAGGGCTCACTTCGGATGCGGTCCGCGACACCCTCGACCTGTGCGTCTCGTGCAAAGGCTGCAGGCGCGAATGTCCGACGGGTGTGGACATGGCCAAGATGAAAGTGGAGTTCCTGCACCACTATCGGAAGCGCCACGGGCTTAACGTGAAGGACCGGCTGATCGCCTATCTGCCGCACTATGCGCCGTGGGCCTCGCGCCTGGCGCCGCTGACCAACGCGCTGTCGGCGATCGGCAAGAGCTTCCTCGGCTTCGCACCGCAGCGGGCGCTGCCGAAGTGGCGCAGCGATGCGTACCGGGAAAAAGCCGGCGCCGCAGGCAGCGTCGGTGAAGTCGTGCTTTTCATCGACACCTTCAACCGCTACTTCGAGCCCGAGAACGCGCGCGCAGCGGTCGCCGTACTGGAGGCCGCGGGCTACACCGTCCACACCCCGCAGCCCAGAGACAGCTCACGCCCGCTCTGCTGCGGCCGCACGTTCCTCGCCTCCGGCCTCGTCGAGGAAGCCAAGCTGGAGGCGAAGCGCATGCTCGACATGCTCAAGCCGTACGTCGACCGCGGCGTCGCCGTCGTCGGCCTCGAGCCATCGTGCCTGCTCGGCCTGCGCGACGAGTTCCTCGATATGCATCCGGACGGCGAGATGGCCGAGCTCGCGCTGAACGCGTATCACTTCGAAGAATTCATCGCGCGCGAGATCGAGGCAGGGCGCTTCAAGCTCGACCTCCAAGCGCTGCCGCAGAAGAAAGCGCTGCTGCACGGCCACTGCCACCAGAAAGCGTTCGGCGCGATGCCTGCGGTCGAGCGCGTGCTGAAGCTCGTCCCCGGGCTCGAAGTCGAAACCATACAGTCGAGCTGCTGCGGCATGGCCGGAAGCTTCGGCTACGACGCGAGCCATTACGAGGTCTCGATGAAGATGGGCGAGCTCTCGCTGCTGCCGAAAGTGCGCGAGAGCAGTGCCGACACGCTCATCGTCGCCGACGGCACGAGCTGCCGGCACCAGATTCATGACGGCGCTTCGCGCGACGCGGTGCACGTGGCGCGGGTGCTGGAGCAGGCGTTGAGGTAATCCTCCTCGCGACGACACCGAGTGAGGCAGCCGCACGTGCTTTCCTGACCCGGGTGCTTGACAAGCTCGCACGCGGTCCATAGCCTCGCCGGACTACTACTATAAAGCAGCGCCTCCGGAGGATGGATCAGCTCGTCGAGAACGTGGGGTCAGACCCCGGCCGCGAGCAGCGGGTTCTGACCGCGACTGGCGGCAGTCCCTGGCTGCTCGAAGTCGAAGACCTTCACGTCCATTTCGTCACCACGCGCGGCGTGGTGCGCGCGGTCGAAGGCATCTCCTATACGGTCCGGCCGGGCGAGATCGTCGCACTCGTCGGCGAATCCGGCTGCGGCAAATCGGTTTCCTCGCTCGCGATCATGCGGCTGCTCGCCAAGCCCGCAGGCCGCGTCGTCGCGGGGCGCATCCTCTTCGAAGGCCGCAACCTGCTCGAGTTGTCCGACGAGCAGATGCGCGAGATTCGCGGTCGCGACATCGCGATGATCTTCCAGGAGCCGATGACCTCGCTCAACCCGGTGCTCACCATCGGCTTCCAGATCATGGAGCCGCTGCTGATCCACCTCGGGATGGACATGAAAACGGCGCGCGCGCGGGCGCACGAGCTCCTGAAGATGGTCGGCATCCCCGACGCCGAGCGCCGGCTCGACCAGTATCCGCACCAGTTCTCGGGCGGCATGCGCCAGCGCGTGATGATCGCCATCGGGCTCGCGTGCAATCCCAAGCTCATCATCGCCGACGAGCCGACGACCGCGCTCGACGTGACGATCCAGGCGCAGATACTCAAGCTGATGCAGGACCTCTCGCGCGACCTCGGCATCGCGATGGTCGTCATCACCCACAATCTCGGAATCGTCGCGCGATACGCCGATCGCGTGAACGTCATGTATGCGGCGAAGATGACCGAGCAGGCGACGGCCCGCGAGCTTTTCGCCAAGCCGTGCCATCCCTATACCGCGGGCCTGCTGCGCAGCGTGCCGCGGCTCGACCGCGCGAGAGGCGTGAAGCTCGAGACGATCGACGGCATGCCGCCGAACCTGCTCGATCCGCCCGAAGGCTGCCGTTTCGCGCCGCGCTGTCTCGCGCAAGTACCTGAATCGCTGTGCGCGCAGCCGCCGCTCGTCGAAGTCGGGCCCGGGCATTACTCGGCGTGCGTGCGCGCGCGGGAGATGGCGCGAGTCGGTCCTGAAGGACTCGGCCTCGCGCGCGCGTCCGCTGCAGTCGCAGTCACGAAACAGGTGGACCGCAGCGAGCCGATCATGAGCGTTCGCGGGCTCAAGACCCATTTCGAAGTCGCGACCGGATTGAAAGCGCTTTCGGGCGGACGCGGCGTGGTGCGCGCGGTCGACGGCATTTCGTTCGACGTCTACCGCGGTGAGACGCTCGGCCTCGTCGGCGAGTCGGGCTGCGGTAAGACGACCGTAGGCCGCACCCTGCTGCGCCTCGACAACCCGACCGAAGGACAGATCACGTTCCACGGCAAGGACGTGACTCGCGCGAGCGGCGAGCAGTTGAAGCAGTATCGCCGCCAGATCCAGGTGATCTTCCAGGATCCGTACAGCTCGCTCAACCCGCGCATGACGATCGGCGAGATCATCGCGGAGCCGATGCTCGTGTACAAGCTCCAGCCCGACCGCAAATCCGCACGCGAGAAAGTGACCGAGCTGCTGACCCAGGTCGGGCTCTTCGATTACATGGCGCAGCGTTATCCCCACGAGCTCTCGGGTGGCCAGCGCCAGCGCGTGGGAATCGCGCGAGCGCTGGCGATGCAGCCGTCGTTCATCGTGTGCGACGAGCCGGTGTCGGCGCTCGACGTGTCGATCCAGGCGCAGATCATCAACCTGCTCGAAGACCTCCAGCAGAAGCTGGGCCTCACGTATCTGTTCATCGCGCACGATCTCGCGGTCGTGCGCCACATCTCCGACCGCGTGATCGTCATGTATCTGGGCCGCGCGATGGAGATCGCCGACCGCGATGCGCTGTACGAGACCCCGCTGCATCCGTACACGAAAGCGCTCCTCGACGCGGTGCCGATTCCCGACCCGCTGATCGAAGCGCAGCGCGAATACCGCGTGCTCGGCGGGGAAGTGCCCAGCCCGTTGAATCCCCCGCAAGGCTGCGTCTTCCATACGCGGTGCCCGTGGGCGAGCGAAGAATGCACGAAAGTCGTCCCTGAGCTGCGCGAGATCGAGCCGGGGCATTTCGCGGCGTGTATCAAGGTTTGATCGTAAATCGTAAATGGTGAGTCGGTCGATGTAGCGCAGGCGCCCTGTCCGCAGTTACAACAAATCGGTAGCCGGAGGCGCCTGCGCCTGCGGCTACAAGAAGAAGGGGGAGAGATGATGCGTAAAGCACTGTTATTGGCAGGTGCCGTGTTGCTCGCGGTTGCCGGTGCAGCGGGCGCGCAAACGCCGCGCAGCGGCGGGCTGCTCAAGTTCGCAGTGGGCGCAGAGCCCCCGAACTACGACTGCCACGCGAACTCGTCGTTCGCCTTCATCCATCCGGTGCGGCCGCACTACAACACCCTGCTCAAGTTCGACACCACGAAGTATCCGGCGGTCAAAGGCGATCTCGCCGAGTCGTGGACGGTGGCGAAGGACGGCCTCACCTACACCTTCAGGCTGCGCAAAGGCGTGAAGTTCCACGACGGGACGACGTTCACCGCCGAGGACATCAAGGCGACCTATGAGCGCATCCGCAAGCCGCCGCAGGGCGTGCTGTCGCTGCGCGAAGCGGCGTACGTCGACATCTCTTCGATCGAGACGCCGGATCCGAACACGGTCGTGTTCAAGCTTTCGAAGCCGAACGCGTCGATGCTCTCCAACTTCGCGAGCCCGTGGGACTGTGTCTACAGCGCGGCGCGGCTGAAGAAAGACCCGAGGTTTCCCGAGCGCAACATCATGGGCACCGGGCCTTTCACGTTCGAGGAGCACGTCGCCGGATCACACTGGCGCGGGCGCAGGTTCAAGGACTACTTCGAGAAAGGCAAGCCGTACCTCGAAGGTTTTCTCGCGATCTTCGTCGCGGGCGCGCCGATGGTGAACGCGCTCGCGGCGGGCGAGGTGCTCGCCGAGTTCCGCGGCCACTCGCCGGCCGATCGCGATCGCATCGTGAAGACGCTCGGCGATAAAGCAGTCGTTCAGGAGTCGCCGTGGGTGTGCTCGCTGGTGGTCACGTTCAACACCAAGAAGAAGCCTTTCGACGACGCGAGGGTGCGGCGGGCGCTGTCCGTCGCGATCGATCGCTGGGGCGGCGCGCAGGCCCTGTCCAAGGTCGCGCTGGTGCGTCACGTCGGCGGCGTGCTGCGGCCCGGCTATGAATTCGCGGCGAACGAGAAGGAGCTCATGAGCTACCCGGGTTTCTCGAAGGACGTGAACGGCTCGCGGGCCCAGGCGAAGAAGCTCCTGCAGGAAACCGGCGTGCCGAACCTCACCTTCACGCTGACCAACCGCAACGTCGCGATGCCGTACACGCCGGTCGGGGTGTTCCTGATCGACCAGTGGCGGCAGATCGGCGTCAACGTGAAGCACGATCAGCTCGAGACCAAGCTCTACCTCGCGGCCCAGCAGCGCGACAACCCGACCTTCGACGCGGCGCTCGACTTCAACTGCGACTTCATGGACGAGCCCAACCTCCAGCTCCTGAAATACCTGTCGCACGACCGATCGGCGATCAACTACGCGCAGCAGACCGACCGCACCCTCGACGATCTCTTCGACAAGCAGTCCGGCGAGCTCGACCGCAAGAAGCGCTACGCGATCCTGCGCGACTTCGAGAGGCGCGCGCTCGACCAGGCGTACACGATCCCGACCATCTGGTGGCACCGGATCATCGTGACCAACCGCGCGCTGAAGGGATGGCACATCACGCCGAGCCATTATGTGGGGCAGGATCTGACGGATGTGTGGCTCGAGTAGAGCAGGATTCAGCGAGTTCCGAATCCCGACAGCTGAATCCTGATGCTTCGCTACATCATCCACCGCCTGCTCCTGATGCTCCCGACCCTCTTCGGTGTCGCGGTGCTGGTGTTCTTTCTGCTGCGCCTCGCGCCCGGCGATCCGCTGGCGATGATGTTCGAAGGCGCGAACGTCTCGAAAGAGGTGATCGAAGGCGAGCGCGCGAGGCTCGGGCTCGATCAGCCGATGATCGTCCAGTTCGGCAAATGGCTGGTCGGGATCATGCACGGCGACTTCGGCGTCTCGCTCTGGACCGGACGCCCGGTGCTCTACGAGATCGGCATCCGGCTCCAGCTCTCGCTCCAGGTCGCGATCATGGCGACGATCCTCGCGGTCCTGATCGCGGTGCCGCTCGGCACGCTCTCCGCGATCTTCAAGGATTCCTGGATCGACCACCTGGTGCGCATCATCTCGATCGCCGGGCTCGCGGTGCCGTCGTTCTGGCTCGGGATGATCATCATCCTGCTGCTGCTGACGTACTTTTCGTGGATACCGCCGCTCACTTTCACGCCGTTCTTCGAAGACCCGTGGAAGAACATGTCGCAGCTCATCTGGCCGGCGCTCGCCGTCGGATACCGCTACTCCGCAGTCGCGATGCGCATGATGCGTTCGTCCGTGCTCGAAGTGCTGCAGGAAGACTATGTTCGCACCGCTCGAGCCAAAGGCGTGTACGAGCGCCTCGTCGTCTCGCGTCACGCGATGCGCAACGCGCTGCTGCCGGTGGTGACCGTGGTCGGTCTCGAGTTCGCGTTCCTCATCGGAGGCCTCGTCGTGACCGAGCAGGTGTTCAACCTCAATGGCATCGGCAAGCTTTTCGTTCAGGCGGTGGCGCGAGGCGACTACACGATGATCCAGGGGCTCGTGCTGCTCGTCGCAGTGTTTTTCGTCATGATCAACTTCGCGATCGACATGCTGTATGCGCTGCTGGACCCGCGAATCCGCTACCGCTGAAAAGCGGATGTGAAATGATGAACGATGAATGCGAAATGGAACGTCAAGAACCCCGCGGTTTTCATTCCGCATTCATCATTTCGCATTCGCATTGAAGTAAGGACACCATGCCCACCGCCACCGCCCCTGCGATCACCTACAAGATCCCCAGGCGCCGCCACCCGGTGCTCCAGTTCATGGTGCAGCAGCCGCTCGGCGCGGCGGGGCTCGCGTTCATCGTGCTGATGGCGGTGTGCGCGCTCTTTGCGCCGTGGGTCGCGCCGTACGATCCGCTCGATGTGGACTACAGCTCGATGCTCGCCGCGCCGTCGGCCGACCACTGGCTGGGCACCGACTCTTTCGGCCGCGACGTGCTCTCGCGCATCATTTTCGGCGCGAGGACTGCGCTGGCGGTGGGATTCCTGGCGTCGTTCACGGGCTCCACGATAGGCGCGGTCACCGGCGTGGTCTCGGCGTACTTCGGCGGCAAGATCGACCTCGTGATCCAGCGCATCATGGACGTGCTGCTGTCGTTTCCGATCATCGTGCTGGCGATCACCGTCGTCGCGGTGCTCGGGAAGAACATCATCCTCGGCGTCGACGTGAATCTCGTCGTAGCGATCGGCCTGCCGATGATCCCGAAAGTGGCGCGCGTGGTCCGCTCGTCGGCCCTGGCGATCCGCGAGCTGCCGTATATCGATGCCGCGCGCACGGCGGGCTATTCCGACACCCGCATCATCTTTCGCCACATGGTGCCGAACGTGGTCGCGCCTTATCTGATCATGATCACCGCTTTCGTCGCGCAGGCGATCCTCGCCGAGGCGTCGCTCTCCTTTCTCGGGCTCGGCGTGACCGAGCCGACCGCGTCGTGGGGCCTCATGCTCTCGGGCGCCGCCGCGGACTTCTACCAGCAGGCGCCGTGGATGATCGTCTTCCCCGGCATCGCCATCAGTCTCGCGGTCTTCGCTTTCAATCTATTCGGCGACAGCCTGAGGGACTGGCTCGATCCGAAAATCAAGCTGTAGGATTTATAAACGGTAACCGTAAGGCGACTTTATGAGCACCGCAGATCCTTTCGAAGGCGAAGTACACACCCTGATGTTCGACCTGTATGGCACGGTCGTGGACATGCAGGGCGGTCTCACCGCGGCGGTGACGCCGTACCTGAAGCGCAAAGGCTGGACCGGCCGGCCCGACGCGCTGGTGACGTGGTGGCGGCGCACCCATTTCGAGAACTCGATGATCGACGCGCTGCTGCATCGGGATCACACGCCGTATCGGGAGATCGGCCATCGGGCGGTGTCGTACACGCTCGAGCGCGCCGGCATCGAGCACACGCCCGACGAGGTGAAAACACTGGTCGCCGAGATCGAAAGGCTCAAGCCTTTCCCCGACGTGGTCGAAGCGCTGAAGAAGCTGAAGACGCGCTACCAGCTCACGATCCTGTCCAACGGCGACCCCGACATGCTGGCCGCGGCGATGCCGCACATCGGCGTCGAGTTCGACCGCGTGATCTCGGTCGCGGAAGCCGGTTCGTTCAAGCCTCACGTCGCGACTTACCGTCACGCCGCCGAAACCCTCGGCTGCGCGCCCGACGCGATACTGTTCGTCGCGAACCACGCTTTCGATTGTGTCGGCGCCAAGGCCTACGGCATGAGGACGTGCTTCGTCGATCGGCGCAAGCGCCCTTTCGGCGACTGGCCTTATCAGCCGGACCTTGCGGTGGCGGACTTCGCGGAACTGGCTTCGCGGTTGACCTAGGCGGCTGTCATT
>JAQGMV010000500.1 GCA_028292225.1 Betaproteobacteria bacterium | reverse complement strand
GACCACAGTCGCAGGACCCGCTGCTCGTGAACGGGCCGGGCGCCCAGGGCGCGCAGCCGCTGGCGGAGGGTGTCGATGCGCATGCGGCCAAGCTTAACGCGGGCCGCGCCGGCCAGTCGAGAGGGCCAGGACAGAGCTGGAGCTCTGTCCGGCAAAGGCTCAATAGGTCTTGTACGGCAGGAACT
Source organism: Betaproteobacteria bacterium (assembly GCA_028292225.1). Classification (GTDB taxonomy): domain Bacteria; phylum Pseudomonadota; class Gammaproteobacteria; order Burkholderiales; family SG8-41; genus JAQGMV01. The sequence goes on along the minus strand of JAQGMV010000500.1, from coordinate 3,370 downwards.
TGCCCGACAGCACCACCCTGACCCGGTCGCCCTTGGGGTCGGCCTCGCGATCGATGTCCTTCGAGAAGTCGATCGCGCTCATGATGCCGTCGCCGAACTCTTCGTGGATGAGCGCCTTGATCGTCGTTCCGTACACGCTGACGATCTCGTACCAGCGGTAGATCAGCGGATCGGTGGGGACGGCAGTCGGCAGCGACCCTTTGTACGGCACCTGCTGGAGGAGCAGGACGGCATCCGGCGGGAGCGCGAGGAGCTTGCCCGCTTTCCCGGCCTGTTCCTTGGTCATCTGCATCTGGCCGAGCAGCGCGGCGGTCGTCCATTCCTTGCTCTGGCCGATCGCTTTCGCGAGCTTCGCCCACGTCAGTCCTTTCTTGATCCTCGCCATGACGATCATTTCGGTGACGTCGGTGCGGCTCATCGGCTTCGCATAGTGGCTCGCCGCTGCGAGCAGGGCTTCGGGTGCGTCGGATTTCTTCATTGCGGGTCTCCTCCTGGAAACGTTACGCCCCGCGTGCGGTGCGTAACGAAGATAAAAAAGCAGTTAACGAACCGCGACCAGTGTCGGTGCGCCGGGTCGGAGTTCGGCCGCGATCGCCTCTGTCGGGTCCAGCCCGGGCCTCACGAGCGGCGGGTTGCGCGGGTCGTAACCGGCGGAGGCGTTCGATTCGCCGAACGCGCGCGAGCGGTCGACGAGGAACTCGATCAGGTGATTGCGGATGCGGTAGTAGTGCGGGTGCTTGTGCAGATCGTGGCGCGTGCGGCTGCGAGGCATGGTGTTGACGACGATCTCGGCGATCTTGGCGCGAGGGCCGTTGGTCATCAGCACGATCTTGTCCGCGAGCAGTATGGCTTCGTCGACGTCGTGCGTGATCATGAACACCGTCTGGCTGGTCTCGGCGCAGATTCGCAGCACCTCTTCCTGGAGCACGCCGCGCGTGAGCGCGTCGAGCGCGGAGAAGGGCTCGTCCATGAGCAGGGTCTTGGGCTGTATCGCGAGTGCTCGCGCGATGCCGACGCGCTGCTTCATGCCGCCTGAAAGCTCGGCCGGGCGCTTCTTTTCCGCGCCGGTGAGGTTCACGAGGTCGATGTACTGCTGGCAATGCGCGTGGATTTTCTCGCGGGTCCATTCAGGCCACCGCGATTTGACTGCAAAAGCGATGTTGCCCAGCACGGTCAGCCACGGCATCAGCGCGTGGCTCTGGAAGATCACTGCGCGGTCGAGGCTGGGGCCGTTCACTTCGCGCCCGCCGACGAAGACATAGCCTTCGGAGGCGACCTCGAGCCCTGCGAGCACGTTGAGTATGGTGGTTTTGCCGCATCCCGAGTGTCCGATGAGGCACACGAACTCACCGGCCTCGACCGAGAAGTGCAGGTCTTCGAACACCGTGGTATCGGCGCTGCCGCGGCCGGGGAAGCGCTTGGCGATGCCTTCGATTCTGATCAGGGGATCAGTCATTGTTCGTGAACGGTCAGTGGGAGGATCAGGGTGGGGGTTGGTTTGTTTTTCATTCCGGGAACGTGACGAGCTTCGTCAGCTTTGCGAGCCCGAGGTCGAGCATCATGCCGACGAGCCCGATCGCGAGGATCCCGCTGATGATGTTCGCGATCGACAGGTTGTTCCATTCGTTCCAGACGAAGTACCCGATACCGGTACCGCCGACGAGCATCTCCGCCGCGACGATCACGAGCCACGCGATGCCGACCGATATACGCATGCCGGTCATGATGGTCGGCGCAGCCGCCGGCAGGATGACCCGGAAGGCCTTGCGCATCGGACCGACTTCGAGCGTCTTCGCCACGTTCAGCCACTCCTTCCTCACGCTCGCCACGCCGAAGGCGGTGTTGATGAGCATCGGCCACATCGAGCAGATGAAGATGACGAAGATCGCCGAGACCGAGCTGTCCTTCAGCGTAAAGAGCGCGAGCGGCATCCACGCGAGCGGCGAGATCGGCTTGAGCACCTGGATGAACGGATCGAGCGCGCGATAGGTGAGCGGCGACATCCCGATGAGGAAACCGACCGGGATCGCCACCACCGCGGCGAGAAAGAATCCGAGCGCGACGCGGGCGATCGAGAACGCGAGCTGGATGCCGATCCCTTTGTCGTTCGGGCCTTTGTCGTAGAAAGGATCGCTGAGGTGTTCCACGAGCTTGCGGCCGACCTCCGCAGGTGTGGGCAGCGCCGACTTCTGCCCGGTCGCGGCGGCGCCGCCGACGAGCCTGGCGTACTCGTCGGTGACCACCTGGCGTCCGGTCTCCGGCAGCGTTGCGGCGTGCCAGATGCCGAGGAAGGCGAGCAGGATCGCCAGCGAAAGCAGCGGTGCGGCCCAGGTAGAGACGCCTTTCATGCTTCAGGCCGTCCTCTTGATGGCGAAGCTCGCGAGATACGCCTCGGCCTTGGTCGGATCGAACTCCTTGCCCATGACGACGAACTTCTTGTTGGCGTTACCGGGAGGCTTCATGCCCGCTTCCTTCATCAGCTTCGCGGCGTCCGTGGCGAGGAACACTTCGCGGGCGACTTTCGCATAATCGACTTCGCCTTTGAGCTGGCCCCAGCGCTTCATCTGCGTGAGGATCCACACCGCGAAAGACTGGTACGGAAACGGATCGAAATCGATGCGGTTAGGCTCCTTGCGGATGTTGCCCAACCCGTCGGCGAAAGTGCCGGTCAGGACCTGCTCGACCACGGTCACCGGCTGGTTGAGGTAATTCGCGGGCGCGATCGCTTCGGCGATCTGCTTGCGGTTCTCGGCCTTGGTCGCGAATGCAGTCGCGTCGACGATCGCTTTCAACAGCGCGCGATAGGTGCCGGGATACTGCGTCACGAACTCGCGGCTCGCAGCGAACGCGCAGCACGGGTGACCGTCCCAGATCTCCTTGGAAAGGATGTGGATGAAGCCGACGCCGTCGTACACCGCGCGCTGGTTCACCGGGTCGGGCGCGAGGAAACCGTCGATGTTGTCGGCGCGCAGGTTTGCGACCATCTCGGGGGGCGGCACCGCGCGGATCTGAACGTCGCGGTCGGGGTCGAGCCCGTGCTCCGCGAGGAAATAGCGCAGCAGGTAGTTGTGCATCGAGTAGTCGAAAGGCACCGCGAACTTGAAGCCTTTCCACTGCTTCGGATCGCGCTTGTCCTTGTGCTTCATGGCGAGCGTGATCGCCTGCCCGTTGATGTTCTCCACGGCGGGCATCGTGTACGGAAGCGGTTTCGCGCCGACTCCGAGAGTGATCGCGAGCGGCATGGGCGAGAGCATGTGCGCCGCGTCGTATTCCTTGTTGATCGTCTTGTCGCGGATGACGGCCCACCCCGCGGTCTTCACCACGTCGACGTTCAGCCCCTGCCGGCCGTAGAAACCCATCGGCTGTGACA
>JAQGMV010000165.1 GCA_028292225.1 Betaproteobacteria bacterium | reverse complement strand
AGGCCATATTCGTACCCGTCGGCAAAGCGCGTCGACGCGTTGACGATGACCGAGCTCGAGTCGACTTCGCGCATGAAGCGGCGGGCGCGCGTGATGTCTTCGGTGACGATCGCGTCGGTGTGCTGCGAGCCGTAGACCGCGATGTGATCCATCGCCGCATCGAGACCGTCGACGATACGCACCGACAGGATCGCGTCGAGGTATTCGGTGTACCAGTCTTCCTCGGTCGCCGCTTTCATCTGCGGCACGATTTGTCGCGACTCGTCGTCGCCGCGCAGCTCTATGCCTTTGTCGATGTAGATCTGCGCGAGCGCCGGCAGCACCTGCGGCGCGATGGAACGTGCGACGAGCAGGGTTTCCATGGTGTTGCACGTTCCCAGGCGCTGGGTTTTCGCGTTGTCCGCGATGCGCATCGCCTTGTCCGGATCGGCGCGATCGTCGATGTACACGTGGCAGACCCCGTGCAGGTGCTTGATCATCGGGATGCGCGACTCGCGCTGCAGCCGCTCGATCAGGCTTTTCCCCCCGCGGGGCACGATCACGTCGACGTAATCCTGCATCGTGATGAGCTCGCCGACAGCCGCGCGGTCGGTGGTCTCGATCACCTGCACGGCGCTTTCCGGCAGGCCTGCGGCTTTCAGCCCTTCGTGCACGCACCCGGCGATCGCCTGGTTCGAGTGGATCGCTTCGGAGCCGCCGCGCAGGATCGCGGCATTACCCGACTTCAGACACAGGGCGGCGGCGTCCGCGGTCACATTCGGGCGCGACTCGTAAATGATGCCGATGACCCCGAGCGGCACCCGCATCTGTCCGACCTGTATGCCCGAAGGCCGGTAGCGCATGTTCATGATCTCGCCGACAGGGTCCGGGAGCTTGGCGATCTGCGCGAGCCCGTCCGCCATTGCGCAGACTGCTTTATCGGTCAGCGTCAGGCGATCGAGCGCCGCGCTGTCGATGCCTTTGCTTCTCGCGGCTTCGACGTCGCGCGCATTGGCTTTGATCAGCGTCGGCGCCATGCGCTCGATCGCCTGCGCGATCACGGTGAGCGCATGGTTCTTGGCAGCGGTGTCGGCTTTCGCCATCAGGCGCGAAGCGTTGCGAGCTTCGCGTCCGACACCGTGCATGTAGGTTTGAACGTCCATCTTTTGACCTCGGGATCAGGATTCGGGATTCGAGATTCGGAGGAGAGCCACGGAGTGTTTACCGTCGGCTGAATCCTGAGTCCCGACAACTGAATCCTGCAGTGAATGATAGCCGATTGCGCCCTCAGCCGCCCCCCGAAACGCCTGCGGGGACCGCCTTAGCGACCCGGTGCGGCAGCCGCTGTCCGGGGCGCGCGCGAGCCGGTGCCGGCCGGGCGCGCGAACCGCAGTGCGAGCTGCAGCAGCTCGTCCCATGCGTCCCCGCGGGTGAGACCTTTGATCATGCGGTCGACCATGGATGCGTGGCGCAACGCATCGTCGAGCTGTGCCGGCTTGAACCGCGCGTAGTTCGCCTGCACGAGCGCCTGACGCGCGGGACCGAAGATGCGCGCATCACGCATCAGGGCGGCCACCGGTCGCCCCGCGGCGGCGCCGTTGACCACCGCACCGACCCCGCGGATTTCTTCGGTGAGCGCCCACAGCACGAGCGGAAGCGCAGCGCCTTCGGCCTTGAGACCGTCGAGCATGCGCGTGATCCTCGCGGCATCGCCCTGGAGCACCGCTGCACGCAGGTCATCGAGGTCGTATCGCGCAACGTCGACGACCGCGCTGCGCACATCCTCGAACGAGAGGCGCCCCGGGGGAAAGAGGAGTGCGAGCTTCTGCACTTCCTGGTATCCAGCCATCAGATTGCCTTCGACGCGCTCGGAGATGAATTGCAGGGTCTCGGGGTCGGCGTCCTGATGTTGTGCGCTGAGGCGCCCCGCGAGCCATTGCGGCAGCGTGTTTCGCGGCACGATGCGCGCTTCGACTGTCGTTCCCCCGGCGGCTAACGACTCGAACCACGCCGCTTTCTGGCCTCGCCAGTCGAGGTCGGGAAGCTGGACCAGCGTCACCGTGTCGCCGGGAAGCCGCCTGCAGAACGCCTGTATCGCCGCTCCGCCTTCGGTGCCGGGTTTGCCGGTCGGAATTCGCAGCTCGAGCAGCTTGCGCGAGCCGAAGAGCGACTGCGAGCTCGCTGCCTGCGCGAGATCGTTCCAGTCGAAACCCGGTTCGACCGTGAGCACTTCGCGCTCCACATAGCCTTGCGCGCGAGCGGTCGCGCGCAGCCTGTCGGAGGCTTCCAGCGCGAGCAGGGTCTCGCCGCCATAGACCGTATACAGAGGCGCCAGATCGCGCTTGAGATACGGCTGGAGCTGCTCGCTGGTGATTCGCACCGTGCCTAGCCCTTGTCGCCGGCCTTGGCCGCGGGTTTCGCACCGGCTTTCGAGATGGCCTGCAGTCGCCGCACGAGCTGCTGCACGGCGTCGTTCTGCATGTCGCGGTAGAGCAGCGCTTCCTCGGATTCCTTGGAAAGCTGCTCCTGGTCGTTGTACGAGTAGTCTCGCCTCGCCAGGATCTCCCCTGGGGGCGCGATGAGGTTCTTCTGACGGTCGTACACCTGGTACTGGAGCCGGTAGCGAAGCTGGAGCTCGCTGACGCGGCCGCCCGCCGACAGCGACAGGATTTCCTTTTCGCGAATCTCGCTCATCACCTGCAGCGTCGCATCCGCTTCGGCAGGGGTCGCGGTGATCCGTGTGCTGCTTCCGTTGCCGATCGTTCGGCGCAGTTGATTGGCGAAGAGCGATCCCTGCGGCGCTTCGATATAGAGCGTATCGAACGGCAGTGTCGCGGCGCCGCGAGGGTGGAAACCGCAGGCGGACAGCAGCAGCGCTGAGGCTATCGCAACGATGAATGCGGAATGCGGAATGCGGAATGAAAAGCCAGAGCGAGGGGCCGGGCACTCCGGGCCGTTTTTACATTCATCATTCATCATTTCGCATCCGCATTCGATGGTCGTCACACGACCACGTTCACAAGCCGTCCCGGCACTACCACTACTTTCTTGACCGTCTGGCCGCTGACGAACTTCTGCACGTTCGCGTCCGCCAGCACGAGCGCTTCGATCGCTTTCCTGTCGGCGTCGCGCGGGACGCGAACGTCGCCGCGTTTCTTGCCGTTGACCTGGACCACGAGCTCGAGCTCGTCCTGAACGAGCGCGGCCGGATCGTGCTCGGGCCACTTTGCTTCGAGTATGTCTTCTCCGTATCCGAGGTCGCGCCAGAGCTGGTGCGCGATGTGCGGCGTGATCGGCGCGAGCAGGCGCAGGAGGATGCTGAAGCCTTCGCGCAGCACCGTCGCCGCAGGCGCGGCGTCGGGGCTGCTCTTTTGACATGCTTCGAGAGCGTTCAGGATTTTCATTCCCGCGGTCGCGACCGTATTGAACTGGTGGCGCGACATGTCGTAGTTCGCCTGTTTGAGTTGCGCGTGAACCTCGAGACGAGTCACTGCAATCTCGGCCGGAAGGGATGCTTCCACTGCAGGCGCTTGCGCCGCCGTCTGACCCAGCTCATAGCCGAACGTCCACAGCCGCCGCAGGAAGCGCGCGGCGCCTTCGACGCCTGCGTCTTTCCACAGCAGCGTGTCCTCGGGGGGCGAAGCGAACATCATGAAGAAGCGCGCGATGTCGGCGCCGTGCTCGTCGATCAGCGACTGGGGATCGACCCCGTTGTTCTTCGACTTCGACATCGTGCCGATGCCGTCCCACTCCACCGGCTGGCCGTCGGCGATCAGCACCGCGCTCAACCGATTGCCCTTGTCGTCGAACTTGATTTCGACTTCGGCAGGGTTGAAGTACACCAGCCGCCCGGTCCCGCTTTTGCGGAAGTAGATGTCGTTGAGCACCATCCCCTGGGTGAGCAGGTTTTTGAAAGGCTCACTGACTTTCACGAGCCCCAGGTCGCGCATCGCCTTGGTCCAGAAGCGCGAGTACAGCAGGTGCAGGATGGCGTGCTCGATGCCGCCGATGTACTGGTCGACCGGAAGCCAGTAATCGACGCGCCCGTCGACCATCGCGTTCTTCTGGTCGGCGCACGCGAAGCGGTGGTAGTACCACGACGAATCGACGAAGGTGTCCATCGTGTCGGTCTCGCGCTTCGCAGCGCCGCCGCATTTCGGACACGTCGTGTCGACGAAGTCGGGACGTTTCTTGAGCGGGTTGCCGTGGCCGTCGGGTACGCAGTCTTCAGGCAGCACGACCGGAAGCTGATCGTCGGGAACGCCCACGTCGCCGCACGCGGGGCAATGGACGATCGGGATCGGGCAACCCCAGTAACGCTGGCGCGAGATGCCCCAGTCGCGCAGCCGGTAGAGGACCTGTTTTTCTCCGAGCGATTTCGCGCTCAGGTCGGCCGCGGTGGCATCGACCGCCTGCGCATGATCCAGCCCGTCGTATTTGCCCGAGTTGAAGCACACACCGTAATCGACATACGCGGCAGTCAGCGGAAGCTCGAGCTCGCCGTCTTTCGGTTTGACGACCGGTTTGATCGGCAGCTTGTAGTGCGTGGCGAATTCGAAGTCGCGCTGGTCGTGGGCGGGCACCGCCATGACAGCGCCTTCGCCGTAGCCCATCAGGACGTAGTTGCCGACCCACACTTCGACCTGCTCGCCGGTCAGCGGGTGCGTCGCGTAGATGCCGGTCGGCATCCCTTTCTTCTCGGCGGTCGCGATGTCGGCTTCCATGACGCTGCCGCGTCCGCACTCTTCGATGAACGCAGCGAGCGGCGCGTTGCCGAGTCGCGCGTGCTGCGCGAGCGGGTGCTCGGCCGCGACCGCGACGAAAGTGACGCCCATGATCGTGTCGGCCCGGGTCGTGAAGACCCAGAGCTTTTCCTGACGGCCGTCGACCGTATACGTAAACGCGAAGCGCACTCCGTGGCTTTTGCCGATCCAGTTCGCCTGCATCGCTTTGACGCGATCGGGCCAGCCCGGGAGCGTGTCGAGCGCCTCGAGGAGCTCGTCGGCGTACTTCGTGATCGCGAGGTAGTACATGGGGATCTCGCGCTTTTCGATCACCGCGCCGGTCCGCCAGCCGCGGCCGTCGATGACCTGCTCGTTCGCGAGCACGGTCTGGTCGACGGGGTCCCAGTTCACGACGCCGGTCTTCTTGTAGGCGAGACCGCGCTCGAGCATCCTCAGGAAGAACCACTGGTTCCAGCGATAGTAATCGGGCCTGCAGGTTGCGAGCTCGCGGCTCCAGTCGATCGCCAGGCCGAGCGACTTCAACTGCTTCTCCATGTACGCGATGTTGTCGTACGTCCACTTCGCCGGAGGCACGCCGTTCGCCATCGCCGCGTTCTCGGCGGGAAGGCCGAACGCGTCCCACCCCATCGGCTGCATGACGTTGTAACCCTTCATGCGGTGATAACGGGTCAGTACATCGCCTATGGTATAGTTTCTGACGTGCCCCATATGCAGCTTGCCCGAGGGGTAAGGGAACATCGACAGGCAGTAGTACTTCGGCTTGTCGGATGTCTCCACGGCCCGGAACGTGCCCGAGTCTTCCCAGAGCTTCTGAGCTTCGCGTTCGATGACGTGCGGGTTGTATCGCTGCTGCATGCGCGAAAAATTGCCGAAAAGTGGTGAATAATCACGATTATAACCGCGCGGCAATGAACCGAAGCGGCTGCTGCCAGTCTTTCACGCAGGATCTTCGGGGGGTTCCATCATGATGCGACGCTTGCTTGCCGCCGTATTCCTCGTACTCGTTGCAGCACCTGCCTGCGCTGCATCCGGATCGGTCCTCACTGTAGAGAGCGTGCTGAGCCCCGCATGGGTCGAGCGCGCGAATGGACGCCGCGAACCGCTCGCCGCCGGAATGGCGCTCGCCAGCAAGGAAAAGGTGCATACCGGCGACGGCGGACGCGCGCTGCTGCGGCTCGCCGAAGGCAGCGCGGTCAAGCTCGGCGAAAGCGCGATGCTCGGGGTCGACGACCTCGCGCACAAAGACGACGCGAAAGGCGGCGTTGTCGCGGCGACACTCGACGTGGTGCGCGGTGCTTTTCGATTCACGACCGGGCTTCTGTCCAAATCCAGCTCGCAACGCGATGTGCGCGTGAAGGTGAACGCGATCACCGCAGGAATACGCGGCACCGACGTGTGGGGAAAATCGGCAGGCGACCGGGACATCGTCTGCCTGCTCGAAGGCCGCATCACCGTCAGCCACGGCGCCGCGCAGTTCTCCATGCAGGACCCCAACTCTTTCTATATCGCGCCGCGCGCCGGGCCGGCGCAGCCGCCTTCACCCGTGTCTGCCGCACAGGTGAAGGAATGGTCGGACGAGACCGAGATCTTTGCCCGCACCGGCGCGGTACGCGCAGGCGGCACTTTTGCGGTGGTCGTCGGTTCGGGCGACGAGCGCGCGGCCATCGCGCTTCGCGACAAGCTTCGCGACTCCGGTTTCCCGGCGATTTCAGTCGGGACCGGCGAGGCGTCCGAGGTGCGTATCGAAGCGCTGAGCGACGGGACCGAGGCCGCAGCGCTGGCCGAACGGCTGCGGCAGATCGGTTTCGCGCAGGCGCAGCCGCAAGCGCGGTAGCGCCGCGCCGCCACCGCGCCGCGGCTGCCGCGGCAGCCGCCGGTGTTGAGTGTTTAGTGCTTAGTGTTTAGTTGCCGGCGCTTGCACGTCGACGCGGCCGTCTATAATCGGTGTTTTCGCGAAGTGTGAGTTGATGGGCGCGCCGCTGCGCGCGTCACTGAACACTCAACACTGAGCACTCAACACTGATTTCCCGCATGTCTCCCCATTTCCTCGCAGGCCTGAACGAACCGCAACTCGAAGCCGTCACGCTGCCCAGCCAGTCCGCGCTCATCCTCGCAGGCGCCGGCAGCGGCAAGACCCGCGTGCTCACGACGCGAATCGCGTGGCTGATCCAGACCGGGCAGGTGAGCCCGCACGGTCTGCTCGCGGTGACGTTCACCAACAAAGCCGCGAAAGAGATGCTCACGCGCATCTCGTCGATGCTTCCGATCAACACGCGAGGCATGTGGGTCGGCACTTTTCACGGTTTGTGCAACCGCATGCTGCGCATGCATCACACCGAAGCCGGGCTGCCGAGCCTGTTCCAGATCCTCGACACGCAGGACCAGCTCGCGGTCGTCAAGCGGATCATGAAAAGCATGAACCTCGACGATGAGCTCTATCCTGCGCGCAAAGGCCTGTGGTTCATCGCCGGCAACAAGGAGGAAGGCCGGCGTCCGAAAGACGTCGAAGCCTACGACGAATTCTCCGAGCAGATGGTCAAGGTCTACGCGGAGTACGACCGGCAGTGCCAGCGTGAAGGCGCGGTCGATTTTGCCGAGCTCCTGCTGCGATCGTTCGAGCTGCTCTCGCGCAACGACACGTTGCGCGACCACTACCGCAACCGCTTCAAGCACATCCTCGTCGACGAGTTCCAGGACACCAACAAGCTCCAGTACCGCTGGCTTCAGCTCCTTGCCGGCCAGGAAAACAGCGTCTTCGCGGTCGGCGACGATGACCAGTCGATCTACGCCTTTCGCGGCGCGAACACCGCGAACATGCAGCACCTGCAGCGCGATTTTCATATCGAGCGCGTGATCAAGCTCGAGCAGAACTACCGCTCCCACGCGCACATCCTCGACGCAGCGAACGCGCTGATCGCCCACAACCGCAAGCGCCTCGGCAAGAACCTGTGGACTTCCGAAGGCAACGGCGAGCCTCTGCGCGTCTACGAAGCCGCGACCGACCTCGAAGAAGCCGGCTACGTCGTGCAGGAAGTGAAATCGCTGAAGGCCGACGGTTTGAGCCTCGGCGAGATCGCGGTGCTCTATCGCTCGAACGCCCAGTCGCGGGTCCTCGAGCATGCACTGTTCAACGCATCGCTGCCGTACAAGGTCTATGGCGGCCTGCGCTTTTTCGAGCGGCAGGAAGTCAAGCACGCGCTCGCTTATCTCAGGCTCGTCGCGAACGCCGACGACGACGGCGCTTTCATGCGCATCGTCAACTTCCCCACGCGCGGCATCGGCGCGCGCAGCCTCGACCAGGTCCAGGAAATCTCGCGTTCGCGCGGGATCACGCTGTGGGCCGCCGCGTGTGCGAACACGCTTTCCGGGAAAGCTTCGGCGAGCATCGCCGGCTTCGTCAGGCTCATCGAGAACATGCGGATCGCGACCTCGGGTCTGCCGCTGCCGGAAGTGATCGACCACGTGATCGACGCGAGCGGGCTCAAACAGCATTACAAGACCGAAAAGGAAGGCGCCGACCGGCTCGAGAACCTGGCCGAGCTCGTGACTGCCGCCGCGTCGTTCATCGCAGAGCGCGAGCTTCAGCCGCTCGACGAAGGCGTCGTCGAGCCCGACGATCTCACTGCTTTCCTCGCCCACGCGGCGCTCGAGTCCGGCGAGCACCAGGCGATCGCCGGCGCCGATGCGCTTCAGCTCATGACCGTGCACTCGGCGAAAGGGCTGGAGTTCCATACCGTGTTCATCAGCGGCATGGAAGAAGGTCTTTTCCCGCACGAGAACAGCGCACAGGAAGACGAAGGGCTGGAAGAGGAGCGGCGGCTCATGTATGTCGCGCTCACCCGCGCGCGCCGCAGGCTGTACATGACTTACGCGCAGAGCCGCATGCTGCACGGCCAGACCCGGTTCAACGTCGCGTCACGCTTCTTCCTGGAAATCCCTGCGCAGCTCATGCGCAAGACCAAAGCGGCGCCGCGGCCCCTCTTACAGCCTTCGTATTTCGCCAATCGCGGCTATTCCGGAAACGTCCCCGTCCAGCCGAGGACCGACATGGGTAACATCGATTCAGGGTTGCCGTGGAAGATCGGCCAGAGCGTGGTGCACGCGAAGTTCGGCGCGGGAGTGATCGTCACCGCCGAAGGCCGCGGTCCCGATGCCCGCGTGCAGGTCAACTTCCGAAACGGCGGGCTGAAGTGGCTGATGCTGGAGTACGCGAACCTGGCGCCCGCCTGAAAAGCAGTGTTCAGTGTTGATTGTTTAGTGGGGGCTCGCGGCGCTCGCTGTCATTGAACACTCACAACTAAACACTAAATACTCGCCTCGGCGCCGGAATCCAGCGCCGGGGCGTACACGTCCTTGTAGCTCACGTACAGCGACGGCAGCAGCACCGGGGCGAGCAGCCACAGCGCGAGGTCGTACTGCTTCAGCGCCATCGCGAAGGGCATCGCGACGAACATCCCGCCGAGCACCGCCAGGCTGAAGACGAGCAGGGCCGGGGCATTCCTGGCGCACGCGATCAGGCTCGACTTCATCGCGGCGACCGGCCCGAGATCGTGGAAGTACACGAGCAGCGGTGCGTACCACAGCGCCATCAGCAACGGCAGCGATACGAGCATCCCGACGACCAGCGCACGCCCCACGGCGGCGGTCGCGGCCTGTACTTCAGCGCTCGGTGCGGGGGCGGGGCCGCCCTGCGACACCGCCTTGGTGATGGTCGACATCGCATCTCCGCCCACGGACATGATGATCATCATCACCGCGAGGTTGCCGACCAGCGAGACTCCGCCCAGGGTCACGAGCTGCGCGGCGTTGCGCCGGAAACCGCACGCGAGGTGCGCAAGCTGCAGCGGCTCGCCTTTTTCCAGCGCGCGGCAGCCTTCCATGAGCCCGACGATGAACACCGGCATGAACAGGATGAACACGATGCCGAGCAGCGAGACGACTGCGAGCAGTTTGGTCGCCGCGAACAGCAGCAGGATGAGGGCGAGCCAGTTCGCGGGACTTTTGCGGAAGAGCGCAAAGCCTTGCCGGATCCAGGTCCAGCCATGGCCGGCGCGAACGGTTCGGGGGTCCATCGTGGGTATGTTCCAGTACGGGGAGTCGTTGAGCGCGGGCCGCTGACGATCGGGCGATTATAGTCGGCCGGGCACCGTCTGCGGCAGTGTTCGGGGGTGGGCGATGTGCCGCTCGAGGATGCGCCGGAAGTGGCCGGGATCTTTCGCGTGGGTCAGCTCTCCCGCCCGGGGAAGATGAAAATCGTACAGCCGCGAAGTCCAGAAGCGTAACGCCGCCGCGCGCAGCAGTACCGGCCACGCTTCGGCTTCGCGTGCGTCGACGGCACGAACGGCATGGTAGGACCCGAGCAGCGCCGCACTGCGCCGGTCATCGATGTCTCCCTCGGCATCGACGCACCAGTCGTTGACGCAGATCGCCGCGTCGTAGAGCAGCGCGTCGGTGCACGCGAAATAGAAATCGATGACCCCGGAGATGCGCGAGTCTTCGAAAAGCACGTTGTCGCGGAAGAGGTCTGCATGGAGCGCGCCCGCCGGCAGATCGTCGAAGCGGTGCGCTGCCTGGAAGTCCACCTCGTTGCGCAGGAGCTCAGCCTCATCCGGCGGCAGAAAACCGACGATTTCGGGCATCACCGCCTGCCACCACCGGCTTCCCCGCGGATTTTCGATGCGCGCCGGATACGAGAGCCCCGCGCGATGGATGCGCGCGAGCATCGCGCCGACGGCTGCGCACTGCGCTTCGGTCGGGTCGGCTATGTCTTTGCCCGGGAGAAACGAAACGAGCGCAGCAGGCTTGCCGTTGAGCTCGCCGAGCAGCGCGCCTTCGAGATCGGGTATCGGGCGGGCGCTCGGTATGCCGTGGTCGGCGAGATGCGCCATCAGGTTCAGGTAGAACGGGAGCTCGGCCGCCGTGAGCTTCTCGAAGAGCGTGAGGACGTAGCGCCCGGCGGTGGTCGTGACGAAGTAGTTGGTGTTCTCGATGCCGGCGGAGATGCCGCGCAGGTCGGTGAGCGTGCCGACGTTGTGCTGCCCCAGCCAGATGCCAAGCTGCTCCGGGGTGACGGTGGTGTAGACGGACATTCTTTTTTTCGTAAACGGTCAACGGTGAGCCGTCGCCGGGGCGATACATGAAACCGCGCGGTGTCCGCGCGGCCTGACGGTTTGCGGTTTACCGCCGGTTCACCACTGGTGTATGACCCACATCGGCGGCCGCGTACCGGTGTCGTACGAGTCGTGCCGGGTAAACTCGCCGCGCCCGACGTTATCGATGAGGTAATACGGCTTGCCGTTGGCGGGGGTGACTTTGACCATGTAAACGCGGCCGTTGAGCCGGAATTCTTCGACGGTGTCGGTGCCGCGGCGCTGGATCGTGACCTGAGGCTCTAGCGCGCCATCGGGCTCGAGGCCCGGCGGCGCAGGCGGCGGCTCGGGTATCGGCTCGAGGGCTCTCCCCTTGGCAAAAGGCTTGGCGGCGGGGGCTTTTTGGCCGGGCGCTTGCGTCGGCAGGGCGTGGTCGCCTGGAGATTGAGCGAGTACCGATGACGTGATGCCGAGCAGAACTGTGGCGATGAGAATGCGCATGAGGCTTCCTTGTTTCGCTCGGTATTATCCGGGTTTCGACAGGGAAACTCAAAGCACATTCCATGCCCTGGGTGCGGGAATCACAATTCAGAATGCGGGATTCAGCAGCACCGTCGGTGTTACCGACGATTGATTGCTGAATCCGGCGCTCAGAGGTTCAGCAGTATCTCCTGCTCCGCTTCCGACGGCTGGAAGCCGCGCTTCTCGTAGTAATCGAAGATCGCATCGACCACCGCGCGGGGCTCGTCGATCAGCTGGATGAGGTTCATGTCCTCGGGCGATATCGTGCCTTCCGCGACGAGCGTGGTGCGGAACCAGTCGACCATCCCGCGCCAGAAGGGCTCGTGCACGAGGATGATCGGCATCTTGCGGGTCTTGCCGGTCTGCACCAGGGTCAGCGCTTCCATCACTTCGTCGAGGGTTCCGAAGCCGCCCGGGAACACGACGTATGCGGTCGCGAACTTCACGAACATCACCTTGCGCGCAAAGAAGTAGTGAAAGTTCTGGCTGATGTCCTGATACAGGTTGCCCGCCTGCTCGTGAGGCAACTGTATGTTCAGGCCGACGCTCGGCGACTTGCCTTCGTAGGCGCCCTTGTTCGCGGCTTCCATGATTCCCGGGCCGCCGCCTGAGATCACGCTGAAACCGGCGTCGGACAGGAGCTTCGCGGTTTGTTCCGCGAGCGCGTAATACGGATGGCCGGCGCCGATGCGTGCGCTGCCGAAGAAGCTCACGGCAGGCCTGATCGCGGCGAGCTTCTCGGTCGCCTGAACGAACTCTGCCATAATACCGAGCACTCGCCAGGACTCGCGCGCCGCCCACGATTTCTCGCTCAGCTCGGGCGCAAGCGGGTGCGGGAATTTGTCTTTCGGTGTCATTTTTTTTCCAGCGAAAAAGTGAACGGGTGAACGGGTCACAGACCTGTTTGCCGCAGTCTCCGGGGATACACCCGATTCGCGCTCACTTCCTCACGCCTTTGAATGAAAACTCTGCTGCTCGTCGACGGTTCATCGTATCTGTATCGCGCTTTTCACGCGTTGCCCGATCTGCGCAACACCAAAGGGGAGCCGACCGGCGCGGTCTATGGCGTGATCAACATGCTGCGCAAGCTCCACAAGGACACGCGCGCCGATTATAGCGCCGTGATTTTCGACGCCAAAGGCAGGACTTTCCGCGACGAGATCTATCCTGAGTACAAGGCGACTCGCGACGCGATGCCCGACGACCTGTCGTTCCAGATCCAGGCGTTGAACGAGACGATAAAAGCGATGGGATGGCCGATGCTGACGATCGACGGCGTCGAAGCCGACGATGTGATCGGCACGCTCACGAAGCAGGCCGAGGCCGCGGGCATGCGCGTGATCATATCCACGGGCGACAAGGACATGGCGCAGCTCGTCAGCCCCGCCGTCACGCTCGTGAACACGATGTCGAACGAGATTCTGGACGAGGCCGGCGTCGAAAAGAAATTCGGCGTGCGGCCCGAGCGCTTCATCGACTACCTCACGCTGATCGGCGACAGCATCGACAACATTCCCGGCGTCGACAAGGTCGGGCCGAAGACCGCGTGCAAATGGCTCGTCCAGTACGGCACGCTCGACGAGATCCTGAAGCGCGCCGGCGAGATCGGCGGCGTGGTCGGCGAGAACCTCCGAAAGAAGCTCGACTGGCTCCCGCAGGCCCGGGAGCTCCTGACGATCAAATGCGACGTGCCCCTGCCGGCCGCCCCCGATGCGCTCGAGATCACGCCGCAGGACAAGACCGCGCTCGCCGCGCTGTTCGAGCGCTTCGAATTCAAGACCTGGCTGCGCGAGCTCAAGGACGGTGCGGTCGAAGAGGAGCGTGTGGCGGTCGAAGCCGCCGCGGCATCGGCGGTCACGCTGCGCTCTGCGCAAGCGTGCGAGTACGAGACCGTGCTGACGGAGGAGCAGCTCAACGCGTGGCTGCTCAGGCTCGAGGGCGCGGACCTCGCCGCGCTCGATACCGAGACGACCAACATCGACGCTTTCCGTGCGCAGCTCGTCGGCATTTCGTTGTCGGTCGCGCGCGCGTGCGCCGCGTACATCCCGGTCGGTCACACCTACGCCGGCGCGCCCGAGCAGCTTCCGCTCGCGCTCGTGCTCGAGCGCCTGAGACCGTGGCTCGAGGACGCCGAGAGGCCCAAAGTCGGCCAGAACATGAAGTACGACATGCACGTGCTCGAGAACTACGGGATCAGGCTCGCAGGTGTCCAGCACGACACGCTCCTTCAGTCGTACGTGCTCGAAAGCCACAAGTCGCACGACATGGACAATCTGTCCGAACGGCACCTGTCGCTGAAGACGATTACGTATGACGACGTGACGGGAAAAGGCGCCAAGCGCATCCCGTTCGAGCAGGTCGGTGTAGAGACCGCGACCGAATACGCCGCTGAAGACGCGGACATCACGCTGCGCCTGCACCGCGCGATGGCGCCGCAGGTGGAGGGCGACGAGAACATGTGCCGCATCTATCGCGAGATCGAGATGCCGGTGATGACCGTGCTCGCGCGCATCGAGCGCAACGGCGTGCTGCTCGACGTGAAGCTCCTCGGCGAGCTCTCGCGCGAGTTCGGCGGAAAGATGCTCGAGGTCGAAGCGAAGGCCCATGAGCAGGCCGGGCAGCCCTTCAACCTGAATTCGCCGCGGCAGATCCAGGAGATCCTGTTCGACAAGAACAAGCTCCCGGTGCTCAAGAAAACACCCTCGGGAACACCGTCGACCGACGAAGACGTGCTCGCGCAGCTCGCGCTCGATCACCCGCTGCCCAAGCTGATCCTCGAATACCGCGGGCTCTCCAAGCTCAAGTCGACCTACACCGACAAGCTCGCCGACATGATCAACCCCGCGACCGGCCGCGTGCACACGTGTTACTCGCAGGCGGTGGCGGTGACCGGACGCCTTTCGAGCAGCGAGCCCAACCTCCAGAACATTCCGATCCGCACCACCGAGGGTCGGCGCATTCGCGAAGCGTTCATCCCGGATTCGGGATCGCAGATCGTGTCAGCGGATTATTCGCAGATCGAATTGCGGATCATGGCCCACATCTCGCGCGACGAGAGCCTGCTCAAAGCATTCGCGGAAGGGCGGGACATCCATCGAGCGACCGCATCCGAGGTGTTCGGCATTCCCCCGGACGAGCTTAGCGGCGAGCAGCGCCGCTACGCCAAGGCGATCAACTTCGGGCTCATCTACGGCATGTCGGCGTTCGGATTGTCGAAGCAGCTCGACATCGAGCGCTCCGCTGCGCAGCAGTACATGGACCGCTACTTCGCGCGCTATCCGGGAGTCGCCGCATACATGCAGCGAACGCGCGAAATGGCGAGGCGCGACGGCTACGTCGAGACGGTGTTCGGCCGCAGGTTGTGGCTGCAGGAAATCCGCAGCGGGAGCCCGATGCGCAGGCAGGCCGCGGAGCGCGCGGCGATCAATGCGCCGATGCAGGGAACGGCCGCGGATCTGATCAAGCTCGCGATGATCCAGGTCCAGCGCTGGCTCGAGAGCGAGGGCCTCCAATCGAAGCTCATCATGCAGGTGCACGACGAGCTCGTGCTCGAAGTGCCGCACGGCGAGCTCGAGCGTATCCGAGTGGAGCTGCCGAAGCTGATGACCGGAGTCGCCGAGCTCGCGGTGCCGCTGGTGGTGGAGGTCGGGGCAGGGCCTAACTGGGACAAGGCGCACTAGCACGGCGATGAAGCCCTGCGGGCGCACGCCCGCAGCCGCGCGCGGTGAACGGCAAGGAGGGAAACCGGGGTTTCCCTCCTTGAATCTGCTTTCGTTCGCGCGCTCGCGCTCGCATCGCAGGGTTCCGGGGCGCCTCGGTTACGACATGTAAGGCAGGATCGCTTCTTTCAGCCGCCGGGTCTGGCGCGCCCACGTCAGTTCCAGCAGGGCGCGGGCGCCTGTCGCCCCCATCGTGGCTGCGGCATCGCGGTCGCGCCATACGCGTTCGAGTGCTTCGACGATCTCTTCCACGTCGCTTTCGCCCCACTCGTCGGTGCCGAGCTCGCGTTGTCGGGGCACGATAGGGCTCTGGCGTGTGAGCGGTATGCAGCTCTGCGGCGTGATGAGGTCGAGGTGGCCGGTGTTTGCGGACAGTATCGTCGGCACTGCGCAGGCCATGCATTCCATCGCGACGAGATTGGTGCCGCCCTCGCACCTGTTCGGGAATACCGCCACGTCCATTTCCCTGAGAATGGCAGGCATGAGCATGTTCGGCACCTGTCCCAGATCGAGGATGCACTCCGGCGCCACGCCGTTTGCTGCAGCCCACCGGCCGACGTCAGGCCGTCTCGTATCATCGAAAGGCACCGGCCCCGCGAGCGAATTCGTGCAGTCGATGCCGCCAGCGAGGTCCGGCCACGGGCAGTGCCACGCAGTGACGAGCAACGCCTCGGGATGGCGCGCCGCAAAGCCTTTGAACGCCAGCAGCGCGAGATCCTGTCCTTTTCGATGCTCGAGCTTGCCGCCCGAAAAGACCAGGAAGCGGTCCTTGTACATGCCCGTGCGTTCCGCGGGATGAAACAGGGTCGGGTCTATGCCCTGGAGGACCGTGGCAACCGGTCCGATGCCGTTACGTTCCAGCACCCGCTGGTTCCATGTCGACCCCGTAATGATGAGCTCGTACTGGCGTGCCCGGTCGTGCGCCGCGGTGTCGAACGTCGTGTGATCGAAAAATACAGCGCCCAGCATCGACTCGCCGGTGACTACCGTATTGTGGGCCGCAGGGTTCGAGTGCAGGGCGGTGCCGAGCGCGTGGACCACAGTACCGGAGACGCGGACGTAGCTTCCCGCGTGGGGCTCGAGCACCGATGCGAACTTGCGGGAGATTTCCAGAACCGGCGCGAGCACTCTCGCGCGCAGAGGGTCGAGGAAGATGTGCGTGGGGTCGTTCGGGACGGCGAATACGGGAACCACGTCCGGATCCGCAGCCCAGTTCAGGCCGATGTTGAGTCCATACACGCCCCAGCCCGAGGTGCTCGACATGTTCCACTGCAGAGTGATTTTTTTGCGGGGCAAGGCGGCAGCCGAACTGAGGCGCGGGCGGCAGCGTCTACCGCGCCGCGCCGAATACCCGTTTTACGATGTCGCTCGCCGCGCCGAGCGGATTCGCCCGGATCGCTTTCTCCTGCTCCGCGATCATGAGATACAAGCCGTCGAGCGCTTTCTCGGTGACGTAGCCTTCGATCGTGGCCTGCTGCCCACGCATCAGTCCGAGCTGCACTGCCTGGCCGGCGAGGTTGTTGTATTGCTCGGCGAGTCCGACCTGATCGGTCGCCTTCTTCACGATCGGCCGAAAGCGCGTCGTAAGCTGGGCCTGGGTGGTGCGGCGGAAATAGTCGGTCGCGGAAGTCTCGCCGCCGGTAAGTATCCCTTTCGCGTCCTGCAAGGTCATTTTCTTCACCGAATCGATGAGCAACGCCTTTGCCTCCGGCACGGCGGCTTCAGCGGCGCGGTTCATCGCCACGACGAGCTCGTCGGCCTGGCGCTTCATCCCGGTGTAGCGCAGCGCCGATTCTATTTTCTGCAGCGCCGGCGGCAGCGGGATTTTGACCTTGGGGTTGTTCAGGAAGCCGTTCTCGGCCCCGAGCTGGGCGACCGCCGCCGCGGAACCATCGCTGAGCGCCTGCTTCAAACCTGAGCTGGCCTCGGTGTTGCTGATGCGCTCGAGGCCTGCCGCGGCGGTTGCCACGCTCGTGACAAGGCACGCCAAAAAAACGAGAATTCGGCACATGGTGGTCTCCTCGGGCTTTTGAATGATCAAACTTCGCAACACCATTCTAGTTCTGGTCGCGCTCGGCGTCGTGGGCTTCGCAGGTTATGCCGCGCTCTTCAGGGATAACGCCGCGCCCGCAGTGACGTTTACCTCGCTCAAAGGCGAGCAGGTGACGACCGCGGACCTGCGCGGCCACGTGGTGCTCGTCAATTTCTGGGCGACCGATTGCCCCGTCTGCGTAAAGGAAATGCCGCGGATGGTGACGACGTACAACAAGTACCGGGGACAGGGTTTCGAGCTCGTCGCGGTGGCGATGCGCCACGACCCGCCGAATTACGTCCTGAACTACACCGAAAAGAATGCGCTGCCTTTTCGCGTCGCGCTCGATCCGATGGGGCGGCTCGCGAAAGCTTTCGGGGAAGTGAAGCTCACGCCGACGACGATCGTCATCGACAAGCGCGGCAATATCGTGACGCGGATCCTGGGCGAGCCTGATTTTTCGAAGCTCGAATCGCTGATCGAGCGGAAGCTGGCGGAACCGGTTTGAGGGATGCGAATGGTGAACGGTAAGCGGTAAACCGTTTGGGCCGAACGGCCCGGGCATCGTCCGCAAGTCGAGATCGAATCGGGCTCGCTACGCTTCGCCGTTTACCGTTTACCGCTTACGTGACCCCGGCGTCGTGCGCCTGCTGGTCCGCGTGGTAGCTCGAGCGCACCAGCGGGCCGCACGCGGCGTGCATGAAGCCGAGCGCCTGCGCAGTCTTCGTCCAGCGGTCGAAAACCGCCGGCTCGACGTAGCGCAGCACCGGCAGGTGGTGCACCGAAGGCTGGAGGTACTGGCCGATCGTGAGCATGTCGACGTCGTGCGCGCGCAGGTCGCGCATGACGTCGACGATCTCCTCGTCGGTTTCCCCGAGCCCCACCATCAGGCCCGACTTCGCGGGTATATCGGGGAAGCGCGCCTTGAAGTCCTTCAGGAGCTTGAGCGAGTGCGCGTAGTCCGAGCCCGGACGCGCCTGCTTGTACAGCCTCGGCACGGTCTCGAGGTTGTGGTTCATGACGTCAGGCGGGCACTCCGAAAGGATGTCGAGCGCCACGTCGAGCCGGCCGCGAAAGTCCGGCACCAGCACTTCGATCCGGGTCTGCGGCGAGCGCGCGCGCACTTCGCGGATGCAGTCCTTGAAGTGTTTCGCGCCGCCGTCGCGAAGATCGTCGCGGTCGACGCTCGTGATCACGACGTACTTGAGCTTAAGCGCCGCAATCGTCTCGGCGAGGTGGACCGGCTCTTCGGCGTCGGGAGGCTTGGGCCGGCCGTGCGCGACATCGCAGAACGGGCAACGCCGCGTGCACAGGTCACCGAGGATCATGAACGTCGCAGTGCCTTTGCCGAAGCACTCGCTGATGTTCGGGCACGTCGCTTCCTCGCAGACCGTGTGCAGCTTCTGCTCGCGCAGGATCTGCTTGATCTCCTGGAAGCGCCGGCTGTCGCCGAGGCGAACCCGGATCCAGTCGGGCTTCTTCAGCCTTTCCGCGGGGACGATCTTGATCGGAATGCGCGAAGTCTTCGCTGCGCCTTTCTGTTTGACGCCTGCGGAGCTCGCGTCAGCACGGCCGGCGCCGTCCTGCTTTTCGCCTAACGCCGTATTTCGACCATCTTTCTTTTCTTCGACCGAGGTCATGGGAGCAGCCTCATGAGGTGTTGGGCGAGATTGTCGCCGACGAGTTCAGTCGAATCCGTCACGCCGAGGTCTTTGAGCCGGGTCACGGTGAGTCCCGGATAACCGCACGGGTCGATGGCGTTGAAAGGGGAGAGGTCCATGTCGACGTTCAGGGCGAGGCCGTGGTAGCAGCACCCGCGTGTCACGCGCAGGCCGAGGGCGGCGATTTTGGCGGCGCCGACGTAGACACCAGGGGCCTCGACGCGGCCTGCAGCGGTGATGCCGTAATCGGCGAGCGAGTCTATCACGGCCTCCTCCATGAGCCTAACCAGCGGCCGCACCGTCAGTGCGCGGCGCTTCATGTCGAGCAGGAGGTAGGCGACGACCTGTCCGGGGCCGTGGTAGGTGATCTGCCCGCCGCGATCGGTTCGCACGACCGGGATGTCGGCGCGGTCTCGCGGCAGATGAGCGGTGCGGCCTGCGACGCCGAGGGTGTAGACCGGCGGGTGCTCCACCAGCCAGATCTCGTCGGACGTGTCCGGCGTTCTCGCGGCGGTAAAAGCCTGCATCGCGCGCCACGTCGGGTCGTACTCGACGAGCCCCAGAGTCTTCACGGCGAGGGACGGGTGCGCGGGGGGGCGGGCGCTGGCTTGCTGGTGCACGGGCACAGGTGCTAAAGGCCGGAAAGCCCGGGGATTGTGTTATATAGACTGTCGAAGGTAGCACACCGCTCCACTCTCGCATGAGCTCCCGGATGACTTCCCGTTTCAGCTTCGTTCGCGGTCTCCTCGCCGCGGTCGCCGTTGCGTGTTCCGCCGGCGCGTCGGCGCAGGAGCCCCGCACCGAGTACCGTATGAGCCTCACCGACGTCTACGGGGCGTACCAGTCGATACTCGCCCGGCGCGAGGCGTGCGCAAGCGCATTCCCGCAAACCCGCGCGGCCGGCGACAAGGCATACGCCGCGTGGCAGAACCGCCACCGCAAGCTCCTCGACGAGCTCGATCAGCGGATCAACATGATGATTCGCGGCGCGTCGAAAGACGAGAAGGATTACGCGAAGAACATCGGAAAGTACGAAGGCGCGATCCTGCGCCAGCGCGAGGAAGTGAAGCAGGCGTTGTTGCAGCAACCGCGAGGCGAGCTCGAGCCTGAATGCAGAGGCTTGCCGGACTTTTTGCAGAACGCCGAATCGGACCTCGAGAAGGGGTTCGCCGACCAACTCGCCATTCTTCGCAAGCGACCGCTCGCAAGGCGCTAGCATGGCGAACATCGAGCGCACGGGCGACATGTCCAACCGACGATGTTTCGGCTGTCGAACGATCTAAACCAGGAGATTGCAATGGGCAGAGGCGACAAGCGTACGCGCAAGGGCAAGATTTTCCTGCATTCCTACGGCAAGACCCGGGCGCACGACCCGAACAAGAAAAAGAAAGAAGCCGCCCCCGCCGCCGGCGCCGGCGCCAGAGCTCGCGCCCAGCGCGGCACCACGCGCTAAAGCTAGAGCGCCATGACCACCATCGGGTGGTCGCACAGCGTGCGATAGAGGCCGTCGAGCTGCTCGCGCGATGTGGCGCGGATCGTGCACGTCACGCTCAGGTACTTGCCGCCCTTGCTGCTTTTCATCTGCACGGTGGACGCGTCGAAGTCCGGCGCGTGCGCCTGCACGATCTCGAGGATCGTCTGGGCGAAGCCCGCCTGCGTGCGTCCCATCACCTTGATCGGGAAGTCGCACGGGTATTCGATGAGACTCTGCGGTTCGACGGTCATCGCTTCGGAGAAGTGCGTGGATATGTGGCGGCGGTAGCCGCCTAAGCGGGCATTTGCGCACCGAAGCGAAGCAGCGTGGATCTTTCAGGCCGCCTGGCGCATCACGGTGCGCTTGAAGTCCTGGTAGAGCTGGTGCATGCGTTTGAACACCGCGCCGGGTTTGCCGCTGCCGACCGGTTTGCCGTCGAGCGTCGTCACGGCGAGCACTTCCTTGGTCGACGAGGTGACCCAGATTTCGTCCGCGCTACGCACTTCGGCTTCCGACACCTGCCGCACTTCGTGCGGCACGCCGTTCGCCTGGGCGAGCTCGAGCACCACGTCGTAGGTGATCCCGGGGAGCACCAGGTTGGTTTTCGGCGGCGCGAGCACGGTCCCGTTCTTCACCACGAAGACGTTGCTCGACGAGCCTTCGGTGAGAAACGCATCGCGGAACATGACGACTTCGACCGCCCCGGCGTCGGCTGCGACCTGCCGCAGCAGGCAGTTACCCAGCAGGGAAGTCGATTTCACATCGCACTTGAGCCAGCGGTAGTCGATCGTCGTGATTGCCGCGACCCCGTTCTCCACGACTTCACGAGCCGGCGTGGACAGCAGACTGCTCATGCCGAAGATCGTGGGCTGGGTGTCTTTGGGGAACGCGTGATCGCGTTTGGCGACACCGCGTGTGACCTGCAGGTAGATCGACTGATCGTCTCCGGCATTGCGGGAGATGAGGTCCTTCACCAGACGGGTCCATTCCGCGTCGCTCAACGGGTACGCGAGGCGGATCGCATCGTGGCTGCGCCTGAAGCGCGCGAGGTGCTCCTGCATGCGAAAAGGGTGCTTCGAGTACACCGGGATCACTTCGTATATGCCGTCGCCGAAGATGAAGCCGCGGTCGAGCACCGGCACGCGCGCGTCTTCGAGCCGCATGAAGTCGCCATTGAGATATACGATTTCGCTCATGTCGTTTCGCTTATTTGAATAGGAGGCGCAGGCTGTCCCAGCCGCGACCGAAAATTCCCGCCAGGGGCACTTCTTCCAAGGCTACCACAGGGAATTCGCCGTACGACTTACCCTCGAGCTCGACCCGCATCACGCCGATCTTCTGGCCGGCGGCGATAGGCGCGAGCAGGGGCTGCTGGGTTTCGACGCTCGCCTTGAGCTTGTCGGCAGCGCCTTTGGGGACGCTCAGGAAGAGCTCGTAGGGAAACCCCGCCTTGACCGTATTCGAGCTTCCTTTCCACACCTTCACCGTCGATACCGCCTGGTTCTTGTCGTACAGCTTCGCGGTGTCGTAGAACTGAAAGCCGTAGTTCAGCAGTTTCTGGCTTTCGGTCGCGCGGGCCGACTCCGAGCCGGCGCCCAGCACGACCGACACGAGGCGCCGCGGCCCCCGCCTTGCGGAGGTGATCAGGCAGTAGCCCGCGTTGTCGGTGAACCCGGTCTTCATGCCGTCGACCGTCGGATCGACCCACAGCAGGCGGTTGCGGTTCGATTGCGTGATGTTGTTGTAGCGGTATTCCTTGATCGAGTAATAGGGATAGTACTCGGGAAAGTCGCGGATGATCGCGTTGGCGAGCAGCGAAAGATCGGCCGCCGTCGTGTAATGCTGGGGATTCGGAAGCCCGGTCGAGTTCATGAAGTGAGTGTTCTTCATGCCCAGGCGCTGGGCTTCGCGATTCATCATCTGCGCGAAGACTTCTTCGGTGCCGGCGATCGCTTCGGCGAGCGCGACGCACGCGTCGTTTCCGGACTGGACGATCATGCCCTTGATCAGCTCTTCCACTGCTACGGGCTTGTTCGGCTCGATGAACATGCGCGAGCCTTCGCTTTTCCACGCGCGGGTCGAGACCGGCACGACCTGGTCGGTCTTCAGCGTCTTCTGCCTGAGCGCGCTGAAAGTCAGATACGCGGTCATGAGCTTCGTGAGCGAAGCCGGCTCGATGCGCTGGTTCGGGTTCTGCCCCACGAGCTGCTGTCCGCTGTTGAAGTCGGTCAGCACGTAGGCTTTTGCAGCGATGGGCGGGGGGCTCGGGACGGCGGGCTGCTGCGCAAACGCAATCGGAGGCAGCAGCAGGAAGATCAGGGCGTAAAGAAGGGGCATGGTCCTGCGCGAAAAAATCGTCATTATACGTGCCGAAAAGATGGGGGGTCGTTGCGAGACTTGCGGCGAGCTGGAACAATCCGCGCCTTTGCAGGGACAAACAAGCCATGACCGAGTTCAAACGCACCTCGAAGACCCTGCGCGCGCTCTGCGTGCTTACCGCTGCTGCGCTTGCAGCGCCGCTGGTTCATGCCCAGAGCACCGCTCCGAGCGTCAAAGTCGAAAACGCGTGGGCGCGAGCGACCGCGCCCGGGCAGAAGACCGGCAGCGTGTATGTGGACCTGACGAGCGCGTCGAACGCGGCGCTGGTCGCGGCGGGCAGCCCGGTCGCCGAACGCGCCGAGCTGCATTCGATGAGCACCGAAGGCGGGGTCATGCGCATGCGCGCATTGCCGCGCCTCGAGCTTCCCGCGGGTCAGACCGTGAAGCTCGCCCCGGGCGGGATACACGTCATGCTGGTCGATCTGAAGCAGCCGCTCAAACCGGGCGACAAGGTGCCGCTCACGCTCAGCGTCCAGTCCTCAGGCACCTCGCTGACGACCCTGAAAATAGAAGCCGAAGTTCGCGCCAACGGCAGCGCAGCGGCTCACAACCACTGATTAGTTCCGCCCTAAGTATCTGACTCGGAAGGAGTTTGCCGCGGGTCTCCGATCGCTGCAGAAGGCGCTTGAAATGCGTTTCGAGGCGCCCATATTCAGTCTCGTCGGCGCTTCAAGCGCCCAAAATTCCAGGAGACATCAATGGCGACCCTTACCCGCTTCGACGATGCTTTCGACGATCTGCTGCGCGGCTTTTTCGTGCGTCCGGTCAGCTTCGACGGCTCCC
Organism: Betaproteobacteria bacterium; assembly: GCA_028292225.1. Taxonomy (GTDB): domain Bacteria; phylum Pseudomonadota; class Gammaproteobacteria; order Burkholderiales; family SG8-41; genus JAQGMV01. The sequence continues at coordinate 712 of JAQGMV010000165.1, read as the reverse complement.
AGAGCCAGGCAACTCCCGCGCAATTCCGGGTTGAAGTGAGCGAGAACGAGCAGTCCTATGTGATTCGCGCCGAGATTCCCGGCGTGAAGAAGGAAGACATCAACATCAGCATAGACGCTGACCAGGTGGCGATCAGCGCCGAGGTCAAAAACGAGAAGGACGCGAGGCAGGGCGAGCGCGTGCTGCGTGCCGAGCGCTATTACGGCAAGGTGTACCGCGCTTTCGCGCTCGGCCAGCCGGTCGACGATAACGGCGCGGCTGCGAAGTACCAGGACGGCATTCTCGAGCTGACGCTGCCGAAGAAAGCCGCGGCACAGGCCAGGCGCATCGAGATCCAGTAACTGCGAAGGGCGCGCGACGCGTCGCTTCGTAAACAGTAAAGCCGGACGGCTGCCTTCGGGCAGCCGTTTTCATTTGATGGCGTGGCGCGCGGCGGACGACCGCGCTCGCGCGCGCACGACGCTTACCGTTTGCGCTTTACGGCAGTTAAAATAAGCGCTCACTGACTTTCCCGTCGCCTCGATGTCCTCCAGCCTCACCGTCGAATCAGCCGTCAAAGCGCGCATCCTCGCCGAGGCGCTGCCTTACATCCAGCGCTTTCACGGCAAGACCCTCGTCATCAAGTACGGCGGCAACGCCATGACCGATGACAAGCTCAAGGAGAGCTTCGCGAGCGACATCGTGCTGCTCAAGCTCGTCGGGATGAACCCCG
>JAQGMV010000413.1 GCA_028292225.1 Betaproteobacteria bacterium | reverse complement strand
ACGCAGGCTCGAAGATATAGTCGCGCCCTTCGAGCGAATTCGGCAGGTGCACCGCGCGGATGCCGGGCTCGCCGGCGACGCGGTCGAGCTCTCTCAAGGCAGCCGCGGGGTCGCGCATCGGCATCGCGATGCCGGCGAGGAAGCGATCCGGAAACGCCTTGTGCGCATCGATCGCCGCGTCGTTGACGATACGCGCAAGCTTGTTCGCCTGCTCCTGCGATGCCCACTGCCACGGCATCGCGCCGGAGAGCGTCAGCACGTGCATCCCGATATGGCGCTCGTCCATCCACGTGAGGCGCTTCTCGAGGTCGAACATGAGCGGGCTCAGCGGCCCTCCGGCCGCGGGACGGCCGAGCTCAGTGAGGTAGCGCACATAAGCTTCAGGCGCCCAGTGCGCGTGCGCGTCGATGGATCCGGCGCGAGGGTTCATGCGCACAGTCCCTGACACCGGATACGCAAGCGCCACGCATGTTCATCGCGCAGCACCGGACCGGGTACACTCTTCGAACGTTGCATGACGCCTCCCACACGCAGGCACGAGCTGCACGTGCATCTTTACCGACGGGCGCGCGGCGCGACGCTACAGTCTTACGGCCACTTCCTGTCGCTTCCGCCGACCCGCGACGCCTTCAAAGCGCAGAGGGTCAACCTGGAGGCGCTCACGCAAGACGATGTGGCGTCGCTCCGGATGGACATCGTGCGGTTCCTCGCGACCGACAAGTGCCGCGACTTCCAGCGCGGCTCATTCGACCTTGAGATTCCGCTCCTTGACGATCTTCGACCAGCGCGCGGTATCTTCCCTGATGTAGCTCGCGAGGCCTTGCGGCGACGTCGGGTGAGGCTCCATGCCCTGTGTCGCGAACGGCTGCGCAATATCAGGCTCCTTCAGCGCGCGCTGCACGTCCGAGCTCACCTTGTCGACGACTGCGGACGGCGTTCGCGCCGGCGCAAAGATTGCGTACCAGATCGTGTATTCGAAGCCCGGCACTGTCTCCGCGATCGCCGGAATGTCCGGAACCGCGCTCGCACGCTGCGTGCTGCCGACGCCGAGCGGCACGAGCTTGCCGGATTTCATGTGCGGCATCACGGTCATGATCACGTGAAAGCCGAGCTGGACGTGGCCTGCGATGAGATCGATGACCGCGGGCGCGCCCCCTTTGTAAGGCACGTGCACCATCCTCGTGCCGGTCATCGAGGTGAATAACTCCATCGCGAGGTGGTTCGGCCCGCCCGTGCCGCTGGAGTTGTAGTTGAGCGCACCGGGCTTCGACTTCGCCACCGCGATCAGCTCCTTGATCGACTTCACCGCGATCGCCGGGTTGGCGACGAGGATCGGCGGGTTCTGCACCGCGCCGCTCACCGGCGTGAAATCCTTCGGCGCGTAAGGCAGCGTCGAGATCGTCAGGGGCGCCGTGACCATGCTCGCGCCGCTGCCGAGTACCAGGGTGTAACCATCGGGATTCGCCTGGGCCGCGTACTGCATTCCCGGGATGCCCGGACGGTTATCGACGACGACGGGCTTGCCCCAGTAGTCGCTGAGCTTGCGCCCGATCGCACGAACCGTCGTGTCGGCGCCCGCGCCGGCCGGGAACGGCACGATGAAGCGAACCGCTTTGGTCGGGTAGTCTGCGGCGAGCACGGGGGCGCTCGCCGCAATGGCCGCCGCCCAAACCCAAAAGTACCCTTGCGGCGTCAGTCTCACGGCTGGCGCTTCGACTGCGGCTATTTACGCTTGGCCTTTGCCGGCCGCTTGGCGGGCGCAGGGCGTTTTTTTGCCTTTGCGGGCCGCTTGGCAGGCGCAGGGCGTTTCGCCGGCGCAGGCCGTTTGGCGGTGCGACTTGCGGACTTCGGCGCGGGCTTGGCTTTCTTCTTTTTCGCGGCCGGCCGTTTTGCAGCCTTCTTGGGCGCGGCTTTTTTCTTCGTCTTCTTGCCGCCGAGACCGAGGAGATTGCTCACCGGCTCCACCACGTAGTCCTCTGCTGCGGTCACCGCCGTCTTCGCGGCGTCGGTCACGCTTTTGCCGATCTTGTCGAAAGTGCCCTGCTTCTTTTTGCTTGCCATGTTTTTATCTCCCTAGGGGTTAATAACAGTCATACACGTCAGGGCGGATCATACACATTGTCCGGCAGCAAAAGTTCATGCGATGGGCATAGTGAGGAGCGCAGGTGAAGATCGAGGACGTGGCATTCGATCAAGACTTCGTCGACATGCGTCAGGCTTCCAGGGAAAACTTCTGGAACGTGTGGCAATCCACTGGCGCGCGGCCGCGGTTCACAGCGAAAGTCCATGTCACCTCGCTCACATAGAGATCGTTTTTAGAGTCGAGCGCAAGCCCGTGCGGCGCGCAAAAGCTCCCGGGCGCCGACGCCTCGGGCGTCCCCCAGCGGGTGATCACTTTGCCGTCCTTGTCGTAGATGCTCATCCGCGCGTGGCGCTCTGTTTCCGGGGTTATCGGCCCGTGTGTGTAGGAGCGGCTGCCTGCATGCCACGCCAGCTCGGTCACATACGCGCGGCCCTGTGAGTCGAAGCACAGGTGGGTCGGCCGCTGCGTGTCGGCCCACTCGCTCAGGTATTCCCCGTCCGGGCTGAAGATCTGGATGCGGTCGCTCTCGCGATCACAGACGTAGACGCGTCCTTCGGTGTCGATCGCAATCCCATGGGGCAGGTGGAACTGGCCTGGACCGCGACCCGGCTCGCCCCACGAGCGTTTCAATTGACCCGTGGCGGAAAACACGTGGACCCGGGCGTTGCCATAGCCGTCGGTGATGTAGATGTCGCCCCCGGGGCCGACGGCGACGTTGGTGGGCCGGTTGAAAGGCCCTGCGGCACGCTCGATGCTCGAGACGCGGCTACCGTCATAACCGGTGTCCGACGGCGTGTTCAATATCCCCAGGGTCATGAGCAACCTGCCGTCGGGCGTGAACTGGCGCACGGTGTGCTGGCCGTCATCGGTGCAGAACAGCGTGCCGTTCGGCGCCACGTAAATGCCGTGAGTGCGGAAGGAGAAATCGCCTTCGCCCCACGAGCCTTTGAAGTTGCCCTGCTGATCGTAGATCACGACGGGATGATCGCCGCGGCACATGAGGTAGACGTTGTCCTCGCCGTCGACGGCCACGCCGGCCACGTCGCGGTGCTCCCAGCCCTTCGGCAGTTGCTCCCATCCTTCGGTCACGGAATAGTTGATCTGCGTCATGCACGTCCCCCCTGGGTGATGGATCAGGACCGGCGAACCTGCCCGGTCGTTTCTAATTCATGCCATGCCACTATCGACATCGATGATCAGCCACTACTCGGCTTTCAGGCCGATCAGTTTGATCAATCTGGCGTTCTCGGCGATCTCGCCCTGAATGAACACCGCGAATTTCTCCGGCGTGCTGGTCTGCGGCTCGAGACCCTGCTGGTTGAGCGCCGCCCTCATCTCGGCAATATTGACGACCTCGCCGATCGCTGCGTTAAGCCGCACGATGACCTCTTTGGGCGTGCCCAGCGGCGCGAGCATGCCGTACCAGCCGTAGCGGTCGTAGCCGGGTACGCCGGCCTCATTGAGCGTGGGGATCTCCGCCATCATCGCGACCCGCGTCATGCTCGTCACGGCAAGCGCCTTGATCCTTTTTGACTGGAGAAAGGGTAACGCACCCGGAATACCCGGAAAGCTCAACTCCACCTCGCCGGAAGCCGCCGCGCGGGCGCTGTCCGCGGAGCTCTTGTACGGAACGTGCACCATGCTCACGTTGGCTTTCACCTTCAGGAGCTCGCCGGCAAGATGTACCGAGCTGCCGACGCCGGAAGACCCGTACGTGAGCCTGCCCGGATTCGCGCGCGCCAGCGCGATCAGTTCCTTGACGTTGCGCACGGGCACGGAGGGATGGACCACGAGCACGTATGTTCCGGTCGCAGCCAGCGATATCGGCGCGAAACCGACCTCGAGATCGCGCGGCGTTTTCGCCATCAGCGGCTGCGCGATGGCGTCGCCGCTCGACATGACCAGCAGCGTGTATCCGTCCGGGGGCGAGGTGGCGACGCGTTCTTTTCCGAGCCTGCCGCTTGCGCCGGGACGATTGTCGACGATCACGGGCTGGCCCATACGTTCGGTCAATCTTTGCGCAACCATGCGCGCCGTGGTGTCGGTGGGGCCGCCGCTCGTGTATCCGACCACCAGGCGGATCGGCCTGGACGGGAAGCTTTGTGCGATCGAGCTCGTCGCCGCCAGACCGGCGCACGCGATGAATGCCGCAGATAACCGCATTATGCTTCGCCGCTGGCTGTGCATGATTTGCCTTTTAGTGTCCGGCTAGTCTACAGCGATGGACATTCCCGGGGGATTGTTCCATTGCGCGTTCCGCGCGACTTTGCGAGCTCGAGTGCCATCGAACGCGTGAGCTGGATGAGCGCGGCCTTGGTGAGGCCGTCCAGCGCGCCTGCCGGCTCGGCGACGATGCCGAGCTGGCTCGCGAGTCGGGCAGGACTTTTTGCTACGTCGGAATCGTACCGTCGACCGTGATACGGTGCATCAGCCGACGGTGGCTGGGCCATTCGTAGTCGAGCGATGCCAGGTGCTGCACCGTGCAGTTATCCCACATGAGCAGGTCGCGCACTCGCCAGCGGTGGATATGCCGGAATTTCGGATCGATCGTGTGGTCGGCGAGCTTATCGATGAGCGCGAGCGCCTCGTCCTTTGGCATGCCTTCGATGCCTTCGCATTCACCCTTGCTTACATAGAGGCATTTGCGTCCGGTGTACGGGTGCGTACGCACCACGGGGTGCACTACCGCCGGCTGTTGATAGCGGAGCGCCTGATCCTCCTGCCCCGTGCCCGTGCGCGCGCGGCGTCCGGCGACCTGATGAACCGCACGGAGCTTCGCGATACGTTGCCGATCTTCCGGCGACAGGGCGTCGTGCGCATCGGCGGCGCTCGAAAACAGCGTATCGCCCAGCGCGACTCCGCCTTCCACCGGCACTTCCAATGCATAAAGCATCGTCGCTCGCGGCGGTCGGGCCGTATACGACATATCCGTGTGCCACACGCGACCCGCATCGGCATGCCCGATGTCCTGGCCGTTCTCCTTGATGTTGGACACGAACATGATTTCGGGATACTTCGGATGCGCATAGTGCGTGAGAAATATCCGCTCCACCTCGCCGAAGCGGCGCGCAAATGCGATGAGCTGCGGCTCATCGAGCTGCTGGTTTCGAAAGTTGAGCACCGCATGTTTGTTGAAGGCGGCATCGATTCGGCTGAACTCTGCATCCGACAGGGGCTGCGCAAGATCCACGTCCTGTATTTCGGCGCCGATGACGTCCGGCGAGGGTACGATTACCATGGCTGAAGCCCTTCCAATGTGATTGTCGTGTACATCCACCATAACGTGCGACCCAAGACCCGGTTACTCTCGCTTCATGCTTCGCTCCTCCTTCGATACCATCAGGGCTTGGCGCCGGTCGTGCGGATCACCTTTCCGAGCTTTTCGACTTCCCTGCGGAAGTAAGCGGTGAAGCTTTCGGACGTTCCGCCCGCGGCCTCGAACCCGCCGCGCTGCATCTGCTCCTTGACGTCCGGCATCACGAGCATCTTGTTGATCGTGGCGTTGAGCTTCGAAACGATCTCCGGCGAGGTCCCGCGCGGCGCGAAAAGGCCGTACCAGGTTGCGAACTCGAAGTCCTTCACGCCGGCTTCGATGAGCGTGGGCAACTCGGGCATGACCGGCCAGCGCTTTTCACCCGTGACCCCCAGCGCCCGCAGCTTCTCGCTCCTGATGAAGCTGATAGTCCCGGGGGCCGCGGCGATCATCGCCTGTGTTTCGCCGGCGAGAATCGCGCTCAGCGCGGGGGCCGTCCCTTTGTAGGGCACGTGCAGCATCTTCACACCGGTGAGCATCTTGAAATATTCGGTCGCAAGAAAAGATGCACCGCCGACACCCGAAGAGGCATAAACGATCTCATCCGGACGTTTTTGGGCAAGCGCCACGAATTGGCCCACCGTTTTCACCGGCATCGATGGGTGGATGACGAGGACGTTCGGCGTGTCCCCGACCAGCACGACGGGCATGAAGTCCCTGAGCGTGTCGTACGGCAGCTTCGGATAGAGTGTGTGGTTTGCCGCCAGCGAATTGACCTGCATGAGGATCGTGTAGCCGTCGCCGGGCGCCCGTGCCGCAATTTCAGACCCGACCACGGTGCCTGCACCGGGCCTGTTGTCGACGACGAATTGCTGGCCGAGCATCGAGCTCAGTTTGCCCGCGGTAATGCGCGCCATGAGGTCGGTGCCCCCGCCCGGGGTGAAAGGCACGATTACACGCACCGTCCTGGCGGGATACTCCTGCGCAACAGCGGAGCCGAAGAGCAGCATTGCGGCAAGCACGACCGTCGTGCCGCCGGGTGTTCGTGTCGACATGGCAACCTCCTCGTTGGCGTGCGGCGGCGCTGATCTCGAGTCGCGTCCTGCAGCACTCAACAAGCTCAGGCTAACACTTGGTGTCCTCACCCCGAAGACATAAAATCGCATGCTCCATACGAATATGGAATGGTGGAAATGAACCTGAGGCAGCTGCAGTACATCTGTGAGATCGCCAGGCGCGACGATCTCAGCATCTCCGCTGTCGCGGCCGCGCTGCACACCAACCAGCCGGGGATCAGCAAGCAGTTGAAGCTGCTGGAAGAGGAGCTCGGCGTAGCGATATTCGACCGCGGTCCCAACAGGCTCGCCGGCATCACTCTGGAAGGGGAGCAGATCCTCGCGCACGCGAACGCAATCCTGAACGAAGTGGGCAGCATTCGAGCAATCGGCAAGGACCGCATGCTCGAACCTGCGGGCCCACTCGTGATCGCAGTGACGCATACACAGGCCCGTTACGTGCTCCCGAGCGTCGTCAAGTCGTTCTCGCGGCGTTACCCGAAGGTACGCATTACCATGCGCCACGCAGACCCGGAGCGGATTGCGCAGATGCTCGTCTCCGGGGAGGCAGATCTCGGCGTGACAACGAACGATGCCCCCGACTTCGCCGACCTGGCGGTATTGCCGCTTCGCAAGTTCGCCCGCGTAGTGGTGGTGCCCCGTTCGCACCCGCTGACCCGCAGCAAGCGGCTTACCCTGAAGCAGCTTGCTGCGCATCCGCTCGTCACTTACGAGCCGGCGTTCACCTCGCGCGAGGTGGTGTTGCAGGCGTTCAGCAAGGCAGGTCTCGAACCCAGAGTGGTAATCAGCGCGATCGACGGCGACGTGATCAAGACATGCGTCGAGCAGGGCCTCGGCTACGCGGTGCTTTCGGAGGTGACCTTCGACCCCGCGCGTGACACGAACCTGCGCGCACTTGCAGCGGGACATCTCTTCCCGCCTTCGGTCACCCGGATGTGGCTCTCGCGCCCGCGTTACATCCGCCGCTATACTTACGAGTTCATCGAGATGTGCGCATCGCGCTGGACGCGCACGAACGTGCAGCAGGCGGTGCAGCACACACGCCGGCGCAGGCTGGCCTGACGCGTTCGGCTCCTTATCGACAGTCTGACGCCCGATCCCGGTCGCGCCGAGCATCCGCGGCGGCCTTGACCGTGTGCGCCATTTCGTCCGAAGGAATACGAGAATTTGCATCACGCTGACAATCCACATAAGGCAAGAGCATGAGTCGTCAACAAGCCCTCCAGATGGCCGCGGCCTATTTCGATGAAGGTCATTTCAGGAACGAATTGGCGCCCCGGATTGCACAGCATACAGAGAGCCAGGAGGCGGCAAGCGGCCCCGCTCTGCGGGCTTACCTGACGCAGCAGATCGCGCCTGCGCTCGAGGCGCTGGGATTCACGTGGCATATCGTCGACAACCCGCTTGCCGGCAAGCCGCCGTTTCTCACCGCCGAGCGCCTCGAGCCCGGCGCAGGCTTCACAGTGCTCAGCTACGCCCACGGCGATGTCGTTCGCGGGTACGACAACCAGTGGCGCGCCGGGCTCGATCCGTGGCAGATCACGGTCGACGGCGACCGCTGGTACGGGCGCGGCACGGCCGACAACAAGGGGCAGCACACCGTCAACCTCGCCGCACTCGCCCGGGTATTGAAAGTGCGCGGCGGCAAGCTCGGCTACAACTTCAAGATCATCTTCGAAATGGGCGAAGAAATCGGCTCGCCCGGTCTCGAGGAACTGTGCGAGCAGCACAAGGACGCGCTGTCGGCGGACGTGCTCATTGCATCCGACGGTCCGCGCCTCGCCGCCTCGAAGCCGACACTGTTTCTGGGTTCGCGGGGCGTCTTCAATTTCGAGCTGCGGGCGAAGCTTCGCGAAGGCGCCCATCACTCGGGCAACTGGGGCGGCGTTCTGCGCAACCCCGGTATACGCCTCGCGAACGCGCTGGCCTCCCTCGTCGACGAGAAGGGCCGCATACTTCTGAAGGGTTTGTTGCCCGCGGAATTGCCGTCGGGCGTGCGCGATGCGTTGAAGACTATCGAGGTCGGCGGCAGCCCGGGCGACCCCGAGGTCGATCCGCAGTGGGGCGAGCCCGACCTCACTCCGGCCGAGCGCCTCCTCGGCTGGAACGCGTTCGACGTGCTCGCGTTCAAGACCGGCAACCCGGACGCCCCTGCGAATGCGATTCCGGGCGTAGCCCGTGCGACCTGCTCCGTGCGCTACGTCGTCGGCAGCGACACCGCGAATTTCCCCCGCCACATACGCGAGCATCTCGATCGCCACGGCTATACCGACATCGAGATTTTGCACAAGGTAGAGCCGAGGATGATTGCCACGCGCGTCGACCCGGATGATCCGTGGGTCCGCTGGGGCCTCGCATCGATGGCACGCACGACGGGCAAAGCACCGTCCCTGCTCCCCAACCTCGGCGGCACGATACCGAACCACTGCTTTGCCTATACGCTGAATCTGCCGACGCTGTGGGTGCCGCACTCCTATCCCGGGTGTCTCCAGCACGCGCCGAACGAGCACCTCCTGAGCGGCGTCGCGCGCGAGGCGCTGCAAATCATGGCCGGGATGTTCTGGGATCTGGGCGAGGAAGGGGCGAAGATCATGGCCGAACGCAGGACTTGAGCGGTCATGCTTCGACTCCGCGGCTGCACGGGCTGCGCTCAGCACGAATTGCTTCGGAGTGACCCCGTTCGCGCTGAGCCTGTCGGCGCATGAACGGCCAAACACGAATGGGTTTAGCTTTCCGGGCGCGAATTGACTTTTTGAGAGGTTCAGCATGCGTAACTATCGTCCATTGATCATGGGGCGCCGCGGCGCGGTGGCTTCGAATCACCCGCTCTCGACACAGGCCGGGCTCGACATCCTGCGTGCCGGCGGCAACGCGGTCGACGCCGCTGTCGCCACGTCCCTCACGCTCGGCGTCGTCGAGCCCAACATGTCAGGCCTCGGCGGGGATGGCTTTTATCATGCGTTCATGGCGCAGACCGGCGAAGCCAAGGTTTTCAACGGCACGGGGTCTGCGCCTGCGGCTGCGACGAGAGAGCGGTACGCCCGCGGCATGCCGGCCTCCGGTCCGCTCAGCGTTTCGACCCCCGGCGCGCTGGGTGGCGTCGCTGCGATGCACGCGACTTATGGGCGGCTCCCGTGGGCCCGGGTGTGTGAGCGCGCCATCGAGCACGCGCGCGACGGCTATGCCGTGACGCACACCTATCGGCGTAACGCACAGGAAATGCGGGATCGCATATCCGCAGACGCGCGCAGCCGCTCGGTCTTTCTGCGGGACGGAGAGGTTCTTTCGCTGGCGACCGTGCTTCGGCAACCCGATCTCGCGCGCACGCTGGAAGAAGTGGCCGCGGAAGGCGCCGAAGGGTTCTATCGCGGCCGGCTGGCGAAGAGGCTCGCAGCAGGCATGCATGATGCCGGCGTCCTGGTGAGTGCGGCAGATCTGGAAGCGTGCCGCCCGGACGTTCAGGAACCGATCGCCGTCACCTATCGCGGCTACACCGTCACGCAGACGCCGCCGAACTCCATGGGCTTCGTCCTGCTGCAGATGCTGAAGACGGTGGAGCAGTTCGACCTGAAGTCGATGGATCCCGCCCAGCGCATACACGTGCTGGTCGAAGCGAAGAAACGCGCTTTCCTCGATCGGGAACGTTATGGATCCGATCCACGGCATGCGCCGGTGCCCCTCGAGCATTTGTTGTCGGAATCGCTGGCGACCGACAACGCCGGGGCGATCGATCTGAATCGCGCCGCCGACCTGCCCATCAACAACCCCGAGAAAGCCGACGGCGACACCACCTATTTCTGCGTCGTCGACGCCGACGGCAATGCGGTCTCCGCAATCCAGAGCCACAATTCGGCATTCGGCTCGGGCGTGATCGCCGGGGACACCGGTGTGCTGCTCAACAACCGCATGTCGACGTGGCATCGCACGCCCGGACATCCCAATCAATTGCTGCCGGGCAAGCGCGTGCGTCACACGATGAATGCGCCGATGGTGTTCCGCGATGGCAGGTTATGGGGCGTGCTCGGCACGCCCGGCGCCGACAACCAGGTGCAGATCAATCTCCAGATGCTGGTGGCGAAGATCGATCTCGGCGACGATCCTCAGGCTGCTGTCGAAGCGCCGCGCAGGAGCAGCGGCCAGCCCGGGCAACCGGCGAATTGGCCGCACGGCGGCAGTAACGCGCTCACGGTCGAAAGCGATTTCAGCCCCGAGATCCTGGCGGGCCTGGAACAGCGGGGGCATGTCTTCGAGCGGGTCGCTCCGCTCGCCGGACCGTGCAGCGTGCAGATCATTCGGATCACGGACGACGGTGTGCGCATGGCGGGCTCCGATCCGAGGCGCGATGGATGGGCCGGCGCGTATTGACTGCGGTGCGGCGCGGGATCGCCACGTTGCCCTTTGCGGCTCCTCGCGATGACACTTGTCCCGACGTTCGCTAGCCATGACCTAAAGCCCCGCATATGCGCCACTATGGGGAGCGGCGCACTGGAAGCGAGCATCTATTGCATTCGCGCAGCCCCGTAACGTCCAATGCGAAGATGGTCATACCAACAACAACCAATAACGTTATGGGGGCGGTCATCAACACCAATTCCACATCCGGCGGCTTCAGCCGAGCGGCGTGGCGCGATCGCGTTTTATCGGTTCTGCTGGGTTGCTTCGCGCCCGCCGCATTGCTGGCCATGCCGGGTGACGCGATGGCGCAGGCTACTTCGACAAGCGCCTATCCCGTCAAGCCCATCCGCATCG
>JAQGMV010000380.1 GCA_028292225.1 Betaproteobacteria bacterium | reverse complement strand
CGACGAGCGCCATCACGCGGCTGATCTCTTCGCGGAAAAGATCGATCGCGCGCGTCGCGCCGTCGTAGCCGCCCGCGGCCACGCCGTAGAGCGTCGAGCGGCCGACGAGCACCGCGCTCGCGCCGAGCGCCAGTGCTTTGACGACGTCCGAGCCGCGGCGGAATCCGCTGTCGACGATCACCGGGATGCGTTTGCCGACCGCGTCGACGACTTCCGGCAGCGCTTCGAGCGGCGCCATCGAGCCGTCGAGATTGCGGCCGCCGTGGTTCGACACGACGACGGCGTCACAGCCGCAATCGGCCGCCATGATCGCGTCCTGCGGGTGCGCGAGGCCTTTGAGGATGAGCGTGCCGGGCCACATCCTGCGCAGCACTTTCAGGTCTTCCCAGTTGAGCGAGTCGTTCTTCATCTGCGAACGGCCCATCGGCGCGGCGGTGACCTTGTACTTGATCTCGCTCGGGTAGTTTTCGTAGCGGGGCATGCCGGTGGTCATCATGTACTTCGCGAGCACGCCCACGAGCCAGCGCGGATGCATCAGCACGTCGGTGATGTTTCCGCGCGTAAAGGTGAAAGGGATCGTGAAACCGTTACGCAGGTTGTATTCGCGGTTGGGCGACACCGCGCCGTCGACGGTCACCACGAGCGCTTCGTAGCCCGCGGCGCGCGCGCGCTCGACGAGCGTGTGCGACATCGACTTGTCGGGCCACATGTAAAGCTGGAACCACAGGCGCCCGCCCGCCTCGGCCGCGACGCGCTCCATCGAAGTCATCGAGCCGGTGGCGAGCGTGAACGGTATGCCGGCGTCCTTGGCGGCACGCGCGAGCGCGATCTCGCCCTCGTGCCACATCAGCCCCGCGGTTCCGGTCGGGGCGATGCAGATCGGCATTTTTTGCTTCTGTCCGAACAGCGAGATTTCCTGTGAGCGCCCGGACACGTCGACCAGGGTGCGCGGCTTGAACTTGATCTTCTCGAACACTGCGCGGTTGTTGCGGAGCGACACTTCATCCTCGGTGCCGCGATCGACGAACTCGAAAAGACCCTTCGGGACGCGCCTGAGCGCCTGGTCGCGCAAATCGAATATGTTGTACGCCCCGAGGGTCTTCTTGTCAGCCATGCCGATCTCCGTATGTCATGTCTCCGGCGAATTCCGGTGCTCGCGCAACGAGCAGCGCCGCCGCGTTACCTCCTTATTTTAACGAGTTTCGGCGCGCAGGGCGTCAGCGCGCCCGGACGCGGCATTCTCCTTGCTGGAATTCCTCTATGCCATCAAAGGATGCGGACATGTCAGATCGTGCGCGAAATCCGAAGACCACCTGGATCGTCATCGCCGTGGTCGCCATCGTCGTATTGCTGTTCGCCGGGCTCCTGCCGCTGCCGGGCCAGAAGGACAAGGTGACGCCTCTCACGCAGCCATCACCGCCAGGAACGCAGCCGCAGGCCGAAGCGCCCAAAGGGCCGCCACCGAGCCCGCCCAGCGAAGCGGGCGCCGGTACCCAGCCTCCGCCAGGCGGGACGCCCTCCGGCACGCCGGGAAGCGCGACCAATGCCGCGTCGGCTCAGACCATGACCGACGCCGCGCCCAAGCGCGATCCGAAGTAAACCGGGAAACTCCCGCGAGACGCGTTTTAGCTTCGGCGCGGTCTCGAGCGATTGCGCCGACGGTCGAGCCACCAGGCGAGCGCCGGCAGCATGAGCAATCCGCCCGGCAGCATCAGCACGGCGAGATAGGGACTCAGCCGCGACAGGCGCTTCAGATGCACCGCGAGCTCGGCCTTGTCTTCGCGCGTCCACGGCAGGCGATTGCGCCTTTTCATGAGCAGCGGCATGAGCCCGCGCACCTGCACCATTTCACTCACGAGAAAATCTTTCTCGCGCGTGGTGTAGGCGCCGAGCGTGCGAATCGCGGACGCGGTGCGCCCGTTGACCTCTTTCAACGTCGGCATGCGGGAGGGGATGGGGCTTATCGTTGCGAGCCGAAGCGCTCGCGGTCTTTCTTGAGCTCTGCGACGGTCGCGGAGAATGGTCTGGCCATGCGGCCTGCTTCGCTCTTGGCAAAGAGGGCGAGGCCCGCCGCGATGCCGAGGTAGACGAGCGTCAGGAAACCGATCGCGACCAGACGCTGGCTATCCCAGAACAGCACGATGACGAAAATGGTGAGCGTGATCGCGCCGAGCGCGAAGAAGAACAACGCCAGCAGGCCGACCAGCAGCAGGCGCATGACGCGTATGCGCTCACGCTCGAATTCCTTCGCAAGAAGCTCGACGCGGCTGTGCAGGATCGCAACAGCCGTCGATGCGAGCCTGCGCAATGAGTCGAGCAGCCCGGGTCTGGCGGGCTGCACGGTGCGCGCGTTCAGCGCCATAAGGGGGAACCGCGCCTAGCGGCGGCTGAGGATCAGCCCGAGAACCAGGCCGATACCGGCCGCGACGCCGATCGCGCGCCACGGGTTCTCGCGCACATACTCGTCCGTATACTGCGCCGCCTGGCGCGCGCGCTCGCGCACGAGCGCCTCGGCCTCGGCGAGCTTGACCTTGGCCTGATAGAGACTCTCCTGGATGCGCTCGCGCGCAATGCCGATCTTCTCCCCCGCCTGGCCGGCAGTCGCTCGCAGCAACTCCTCCGCGTCGGTGATCACGACTTTCATATCGTCTACCAGCTTGTCACGGTTGACCGGGTTTTCGCTCATGGTGGTCCTCTTGTTTCGGGGTGGGGAAGGAATGCAGGCAGGGTTTGTAGCCTACTCAGTTTCACCTGCACTATCAACCATCGTACCCGGACGGGATATGCGGTCGTGCACCGCGGCGGCGGCGAGCGCTCCGCCCGCCTACGAGATTGCCTGGTAATACAGGTTCTGGGGATGCCGCGCCTGGGCGAAAAAGAACCAGCGCTCGGCGACCAGGCCGACGTACTGAACGACGAAAGCGGCAGCGATGAATGCGGACGCGCCCGACAGCAGCCCGGCGGCCAGCAATGCCGCAGGCATCGCGAACCCGAGCAGCAGAAAGCTCCATTTGACCGCGCGCACCACCCTTGCCGTTTTCCCGTGGAAGAATTCACGGGTGTTGAACGAGCCGCCCATGAAACCCTGGGCTTTCTGGACGATTTTCGAATGCTTCACGCCGATGGCGGTCTGCAGCGTCGAGCGCGGCCTGATCCTTGCGTTACGGGCGAGGGTCGCGACGCGGTTGCACAGCCCCACGACCGTGAACGCGATCGCCCAGCGCGAGTACATGCCGACGAGATCGGGCGCCTCAAAAAGCGCGTATGCCGCGGCAAAGGTATAGCCCGACGCGAGCCCCAGCAGCACGAAGTTCACCATCGTCAGCGGCGTCGCCCACTCCTGGAGGAACTTGATGCACGCGTAAATCATCGCGGTGCACACGAACAGCGCGAGGCACAGCGCCGCACCGAGGCCCCCGACGACGATCGTCTCGGGCAGCTCCAACCCGTGCAGCACCCCGTACGCGAATACCGCCGCCATGAACGCCGGCAGCACGATGACTTCCCGCGAAAGCCACGAGGTCCGCCACATCGCAGCCGCGCGCCACGCGCGCTCCGGCCGTCCGAGATGAGCGAATGACGCGATGAGTCCGCCCGCCAGGAAGGCAAGGGCGATGAAACTGCCGACCGCGTAGAAGCGGGGATCCTGCGCCGGCAGCCGCCCGAGCGACGCGCCGACTTCGGCCGAATACAGCGCGACGAACAGACCCTGCCCCACGCCGATCAGCGTGGTGAGGAAGATGACGGAGAAAGCGGGATGCATGAAAAGATCAGTGTTCAGTTGTGAGTGTTCAGTGTTGAGTGAAGAATCTCGCCGTGCCAGGCCAATCGCATTAACTAAACACCAAACACTCATCACTGAACACTGACGATGTCACCACGAGGTGACGTCGTCGAGCGAGGGATCCCTCGGCCCCGGCTTCGGCAGCAGGCCGTCGATCTTGAGCGGGTTGTCCGCGCGGTCGAGCTCGTCCTCGCGGATGCGCAGCTCGGTCTTGCGGCGAGGCAGGTAGTGATTGGCAGGCTGAGTGCCCCACTCCGGCATGAGCTGGTAGCCGCCGTTGTCCTGGATCGCCCTCGACACGACCGACTCCGGGTCGTGGATGTCGCCGAAGAGCCGCGCGCTGGTCGGGCACGCGAGCACGCACGCAGGCTTGCGCTCGGCTTCGGGCAGCGTCTGGTCGTCGATGCGGTCGACGCACAGGGTGCACTTGCTCATGACCTTGCGCTCTTCGTCGAGCTCGCGCACGCCGTAAGGACACGCCCACGCGCAGTACTTGCAGCCGATGCACTTGTCGTAATCGACGAGCACCAGCCCGTCGGATTCGCGCTTGAAGCTCGCCCCGGTCGGGCACACCGGCACGCACGGCGGGTCTTCGCAGTGCAGGCACGACTTCGGGA
>JAQGMV010000379.1 GCA_028292225.1 Betaproteobacteria bacterium | reverse complement strand
GGGGACAATGTGTCGATCGAAGTGGCGCTGATCCAGCCGATCGCGATGGAAGAAGGCCTGCGCTTCGCGATTCGCGAAGGCGGCCGGACCGTCGGCGCCGGCGTGGTGGCGAAGATTATCGAGTAAGACAGGATTCAGGATCGAAGGATTCGGGATTCAGCGGTAACGACGCTGTTCCTGGCCGGGCTTAATCCTGAGTGCTGATAACTGAATCCTGAGGAAACACATGGCAGTCAAGTCCCAGAAAATACGCATACGGCTAAAGGCGTTCGATTACCGGCTGATCGATCAGTCGGCGCTCGAGATCGTCGATACCGCCAAGCGCACCGGCGCGGTCGTCAAAGGCCCGGTTCCGCTGCCCACGCGCAAGCAGCGTTTCGATCTCTTGCGTTCGCCCCACGTCAACAAGACGTCGCGCGATCAGCTCGAGATCCGTACGCACCTGCGCCTGATGGACATCATCGATCCTACCGACAAGACGGTCGACGCGCTGATGAAGCTCGACCTGCCGGCGGGCGTGGACGTCGAAATTAAGTTGTAGATGTTGAGTGTTAAGTGTTTAGCTAAAAGAAACTAAACACTCAGTACTGCAGTAACAAGTCGTCGACCAATTGCAGTCGGCGCCGGACCCGAAAGGGTCTGCAACCCCGGAAAGGGACATAAGATGAGTTTAGGACTAGTCGGCCGCAAGGTCGGCATGACCCGAGTGTTCACCGACGATGGCGATTCCATCCCGGTGACGGTCGTGGACGTGTCGAACAACCGCGTCACCCAGATCAAGACCGCCGAGACCGACGGCTATACCGCCGTTCAGGTTGCTTTCGGCAAGCGCCGCGCCAACCGCGTCGCCAAACCCGCTGCAGGCCATTTCGCGAAAGCCGGCGTCGAAGCCGGCCGGATTCTGCACGAGTTCCGCATCACCGCCGAGCAGGCCGCGAGCCTCAAGACCGGCGGGGTGGTGGGCGTCGACATCTTCCAGATCGGACAAAAAGTCGATGTATGCGGCGTCACGCTCGGCAAAGGCTTTGCCGGCGTCATCAAGCGCCACCACTTCTCGTCGAACCGGGCGAGCCATGGTAACTCGCGATCGCATAACACACCCGGCTCGATCAGCATGGCGCAGGACCCGGGCCGCGTGTTTCCCGGCAAGAAAATGCCGGGCCACCTGGGCGCGGTCAAACGCACCGTGTCAAACCTGGAAATCGTGCGCATCGATGCCGAGCGCCAGCTCCTCCTGATTCGCGGCGCCGTTCCGGGCTCCCGTGGCGGCGACCTGATGGTCGCGCCGACGAAGCGAGCCGCCAGGGCGGTCGTGGCTAAGCCGGCCGCAAAGCCGGCGGCCAAAGGCAAATAGGGGGCTAAATGGAACTGAAGCTGATCAACGAGCAAGGCCAGTCGACGTCCTCGATGTCCGCATCGGATACCGCGTTCGGCCGCGACTACAACGAGTCCCTCATCCACCAGGTCGTCACCGCTTACATGGCGAATGCGCGCCAGGGCACCCGCGCGCAGAAAGACCGCAGCGAAGTCAGGCACTCGACCAAGAAACCGTGGGCTCAGAAAGGCACGGGCCGCGCCCGCGCCGGCATGACGTCGAGCCCGCTGTGGCGCGGCGGCGGCCGGATTTTTCCGAATCGCCCCGACGAGAACTTCAGCCACAAGCTGAACCGCAAGATGTTCCGCGCGGGTCTGTCGTCGATATTCTCGCAGCTCGCGCGTGAAGAGCGTCTGGCGGTGGTCGAGACCTTCACGCTCGACGCACCGAAGACGAAGCTGCTCGCGCAGAAGCTCAAAACCATGGGCATCGCCGAGAACGTCCTGATCATCACCGATACAGTGGACGAGAACCTGCAGCTTTCCTCGCGCAATCTGCCGTTCGTCAATGTGGTGACGGTCGCCGGTGCAGATCCGGTGAGCCTGATCCGCCACGATAAAGTGATCGTGACCCGCAGCGCGGTGGCCAAGATCGAGGAGATGTTTGCATGAGCCAGGCACCCACCCCCCTCACCAAGACGCAAGAGCGCCTGATGCAGGTGCTGCTCGCGCCCGTCGTGTCGGAGAAGAGCACGTTCGTCGCCGACAAGAGCAACCAGTATGTTTTCCGCGTGGTGTCGAACGCCACCAAGCCCGAGATCAAGGCCGCCGTCGAGATGATGTTCAAGACGCAGGTCAAATCGGTCAGCGTCGTGAACGTTCGCGGCAAGGAAAAGCGCTCGGGCCGCTTCGTTGGCCGCCGTAACAGCTGGAAGAAGGCTTACGTCGCGTTGCAGACGGGCCAGGAAATCAACTTCGCTGAAGGGGAGACCAAGTAATGCTCGTCAAAGTCAAACCGACCTCTCCCGGCCGGCGCCAGCTCGTCAAAGTCGTCACGCCCGGCCTGCACAAAGGCAAGCCGCTGGCGAGTCTCGTCGAGAGCGAATCGAAGAACGCCGGTCGCAACGCCCATGGCCGCATCACGATGCGCCACAAGGGCGGCGGTCACAAGCAGCACTACCGCCTCGTCGACTTCAAGCGCAACAAGGACGGCATCGCCTCCAAAGTCGAGCGCATCGAATACGACCCGAACAGGAGCGCGCACCTCGCCCTGCTGCTGTACGCCGATGGCGAGCGGCGCTACGTGATCGCGCAGAAAGGCGTGGTCGCGGGCACGCAGCTCATGTCGGGCTCGGAAGCGCCGATCAAGCCCGGCAACACCCTGCCGCTGCGTAACATCCCGGTCGGAACGACGATCTGCTGTATCGAGATGCAGCCGGGCAAAGGCGCGCAGATGGCTCGCGCAGCCGGCACTTCGGTGCAGCTTCTCGCGCGTGAAGGCGAATACGCACAGCTGCGGCTGCGCTCCGGCGAGATTCGCCGGGTGCACATCCACTGCCGGGCGACGATCGGCGAAGTCGGCAACGAAGAGCATTCGCTGGAATCGATCGGCAAGGCCGGACGCGTCCGCTGGCGCGGCGTGCGTCCGACGGTGCGTGGTGTGGCGATGAACCCGGTCGACCATCCGCACGGTGGCGGTGAAGGCAGGACCTCGGCAGGCCGGCATCCGGTCAGCCCGTGGGGTGTTCTCACCAAAGGTTACAAGACTCGTAAGAACAAGCGCACCAACAGCATGATAGTGCGCCGTCGCAACGCCAAGAACGCGGGGTAAAGGCATATGGCACGTTCAGTCAAGAAAGGTCCGTTCGTCGATCACCACCTGCTCGGCAAGGTGGAGTCCGCACGAGCGGTGTCGGACAAGCGTCCGATCAAGACGTGGTCGCGGCGCTCGACGA
>JAQGMV010000378.1 GCA_028292225.1 Betaproteobacteria bacterium | reverse complement strand
GGGGACAATGTGTCGATCGAAGTGGCGCTGATCCAGCCGATCGCGATGGAAGAAGGCCTGCGCTTCGCGATTCGCGAAGGCGGCCGGACCGTCGGCGCCGGCGTGGTGGCGAAGATTATCGAGTAAGGAACACCCGTAAACGGTAAACGGTAAACGGTAAACCGGGGCTCGCCGTGAGTCCGACGCTTACCGTTTACGGTCACCGTTCACGCATGAATACAGGCCAGTAGCTCAATTGGCAGAGCGTCGGTCTCCAAAACCGAAGGTTGGGGGTTCGAGGCCCTCCTGGCCTGCCATCCGGCGGGAACTTCTCTCGAGCACAGGTACTCTTAGGCACGCCCCACCGGGCGTAATTGATGGCAGATAAAATCAAAATAGTGCTGGCGGCGCTGCTGGTTGCGGCGGGACTCGCCGGCTTTTATTACTTCGGCGACAGCCCCGCGATCGTTCGGCTGGGCTCGGTGCTCGCAGGCTTGGCAGCTGCAGCGTTTGTTTTCTGGACGACCGCCCCCGGCAAGAATTTCTACGTGTATGCGCAGGAGTCGGCAGCCGAGACCCGCAAAGTCGTGTGGCCGACCCGCAAGGAAACCATACAGACCACGGCGATCGTATTTGCCTTCGTCGTCGTGATGGCGCTGTTTCTGTGGGCGGTCGACGCGAGTCTGCTGTGGGTCGTCAAAAAGCTGATAGGCACGGGTGAATGATGAGCAAGAAGTGGTACGTCGTGCACGCCTACTCAGGCTTCGAAAAAAGCGTCCAGCGCACTCTGCTCGACCGCATCTCGCGCGCGGGCATGCAGGAGCAGTTCGGGCAGATCCTCGTGCCGGTCGAGGAGGTGGTCGAGATGAAGAGCGGCCAGAAGAACATCAGCGAGCGCAAGTTCTTTCCCGGCTATGTGCTGGTCGAGATGGAGATGACCGACGACAGCTGGCATCTGGTCAAGAACACGCCGAAAGTGACCGGCTTCGTCGGCGGTACCGCGACCAAGCCCACGCCGATTTCGGAGAAGGAAGTGCAGAACATCCTGCACCAGATCCAGGAAGGCGTGGAGAAGCCGCGGCCCAAGGTGCTCTTCGAGGTCGGCGAGGCGGTGCGCGTAAAGGACGGGCCTTTCGCCGATTTCCACGGCAACGTCGAGGACGTGAACTACGACAAGAACAAGCTGCGCGTGTCCGTGACGATTTTCGGCCGGTCGACGCCGGTGGAGCTGGATTTCGGGCAGGTCGAGAAGGCGTAATACGGGCTGGATTCGACGTTTAGTTGTCAGGATTCAGCTTTAAAGATCAAGGCAGTAGAAGTTAGTAAGTGCTCGCGGCGAACGCCGCGTTTTGTAACTCACGGGGAGAGCAGGCAGGTCGCGGCGCGGGGTTTTTTCGAATCCTGAACTCAGATCCTGAATCCTGCTCGATAGCACCCATAGGAGAGCCAAATGGCAAAGAAAGTCGTCGGCCTGATCAAACTTCAGGTGCCGGCGGGCAAGGCGAATCCGTCGCCGCCCATCGGCCCCGCGCTCGGCCAGCGCGGTCTGAACATCATGGAATTCTGCAAGGCGTTCAACGCGCAGACGCAGAAGCTGGAGCCGGGTCTCCCGATTCCCGTGGTGATCACCGCATACGCGGACAAGAGCTTCACCTTCATCATGAAGACGCCGCCCGCGACGATCCTCATCAAGAAGGCCGCGAAGATCGACAAAGGCAGCCCGCGTCCGCATACCGACAAGGTCGGCCGCATCTCGCGCGCGCAGGCCGAAGAGATCGCGAGGACCAAAATGCCCGATCTCACGGCATCCGACCTCGAGGCCGCGATCAGGACGATCGCCGGCAGCGCCCGCAGCATGGGCATTGAAGTGGAGGGCGTGTAATGGCCCGCGAATCCAAACGCTATAAGGCATTGCGCACCAAGGTCGAGCCGATGAAGCTCTACCCGATCCAGGATGCGCTCAAGCTGATCAAAGACAACGCCACCGCGAAATTCAACGAGTCCGTCGACGTCGCGATCAACCTCGGCATCGACGCGAAAAAGTCGGACCAGGCCGTTCGCGGCTCGGTCGTGCTTCCGCAAGGCACGGGTAAGACCGTGCGCGTCGCGGTGTTCGCCCAAGGCGACCGGGCCCAGCAGGCGCGCGACGCCGGCGCCGACATCGTCGGCTTCGACGACCTCGCCGCCGACATCAAGGCCGGCAAGATGGATTTCGACGTCGTGATCGCCACACCCGACGCGATGCGCGTCGTCGGCCAGCTCGGCCAGATCCTCGGCCCCCGCGGCCTGATGCCGAACCCGAAAGTCGGGACCGTCACTCAGGACGTGCCGACGGCCGTTCGCAACGCCAAGGCGGGTCAGGTGCAGTACCGCACCGATAAAGCCGGCATCGTGCAATGCACGATCGGCCGCGCCTCGTTCACCGTCGAAGCGCTCGAAGAGAACTTCAAGGCGCTCGTCGACGCGGTGAGCAAAGCCCGTCCCGCGACCGCAAAAGGCGTGTTCCTGCGCAAGGTCTCGGTCACCAGCACGATGGGTGTCGGCGTTCGCGTCGACCAGTCGAGCCTGACGCAGCAGGCGCAGTAAACAAATTTGGATCCCGGATCGGTTTCGCTCGCGCGAAAGGTCCGGGACTCATGGCTTTGGGCCGCCGGCGCAGCACGGCCGGCGGGTTGTCAAAGACCGTTGGGATCGAAGGCGTCTGCAAGAGCCGGAGATTTAATCGCGCAGTTGCCCAACGCAGACGGCGTACCCCTTGAACAGGTCATACATGTCCATGTCTGGCTCTGGAACGCAAGGTCGCCGTGTTACGAGGGACGAGGGTTGAGGGCGTAGGGATGAGTTTCAGTCGTTCCTTCGATTTCGATCCGGATTCTTCTCACTAAGGAGAAAGACCTTGAGTCTTAATCTGGAGCAAAAGCAGGCGGTAGTGGCCGAGGTGAGCGCAGAAGTCGCGCGAGCCCAGGCCATCATAGTGGCTGAATACCGCGGCCTTCCCGTGGGGAACATGACTGCCTTGCGCAAGAAAGCGCGCGAGTCGGGCGTCTACCTGCGGGTCCTGAAAAACACTCTGGCGCGCCGCGCCGTCGCCGAAACACCGTTTGCCGGACTGACCGACACCCTCGTCGGCCCGCTCGCCTACGGCATTTCGGCGGACCCGGTAGCGGTTGCCAAAGTGCTGCACGAGTTCGCAAGAGAGAACGTCGACAAATTCACCATCAAGGGCGGTGCCATGCCCAATGTGGTGATGACGCCGGCGCAGGTCGGCCAGCTCGCGAAGATGCCGAGCCGGCTCGAGCTGCTTTCGACCCTCCTGGGAACGATGCAGGCCCCGATCGCGAAGCTCGCACGCACCATGAACGAGGTGCCGGGCAAGTTCGTGCGGACGCTTGCCGCAGTTCAGGAACAAAAGGAAAAACAGGCTGCCTGAGGGCGCCTGGCGGATCCAACCCACCTAAATACACAGATACATTCAGGAGACAGACATGGCAGTTGCCACAGCAGAAATTCTCGACGCGATTTCGAACATGACCGTGCTCGAGTTGTCACAACTCATCAAGGACATGGAGGACAAGTTCGGCGTGTCCGCAGCGGCCGCGACGGTTTCAGCCGCTCCGGCCGCCGCAGGTGCAGCCCCTGCCGCAGCCGAAGAGCAGACCGAATTCACGGTCAATCTGACCGGCGCGGGCCCGAACAAGGTCAACGTGATCAAGGTCGTGCGTGCGGTTACGGGCCTCGGCCTGAAGGAAGCCAAGGACCTCGTCGACGGTGCACCGAAAGCCGTCAAGGAAGCTATCCCGAAGGCGGATGCAGAGGCGATCCTCAAGCAGATCACCGAAGCCGGCGGCACCGCTGAGATCAAGTAAGGCTTGCAAGCGTGAGAACGGCTGGCGGGCGACCGCCAGCCTTTCCCATTTTAAGCGCGTATCAAAATGCCTGCATTTCGATGCGCTGCGGTTTAGGTGCGCAACAAAATCGAGCCATTTTGATGCGCTGGAAGAGGTTATACGTCCCAACGCGCCTGCGACAGGCGTCTTGCGACCTGTGACTTTCGCTCACTTTTGTTCCCGTAACTCTGCCCGGAGTTGATATGGCGTATTCATTCACCGAAAAGAAACGTATCCGTAAGAGCTTTGCAAAGCGCAATGTGGTTTTGCCGGTGCCGTTTCTTCTCGCCACCCAGCTCGAGTCTTTCGCTGCATTCCTGCAGGAGTTCGTGAATGCGGAATCGCGCAAGAACGAAGGCCTGCAAGCGGCGTTCAAGTCGATTTTCCCGATCGAGAGCCATTCGAAGAATGCCCGGCTCGAGTTCGTCAGCTACGGCCTCGGCGAGCCTCCATTCGACGTGAAGGAGTGCCAGCAGCGCGGACTCACTTTCGCGGCGCCGCTGCGCGCGAAAGTTCGCCTGGTCATCATGGACAAGGAAGCTGCCAAGCCGACGCCGAAGGAAGTGAAGGAGCAGGAGGTGTACATGGGCGAGATTCCGCTCATGACCAGCACCGGCTCGTTCGTCATCAACGGCACCGAGCGCGTCATCGTCTCGCAGCTGCACCGCTCGCCGGGCGTGTTCTTCGAGCACGACCGCGGCAAGACCCATTCGTCGGGCAAGCTCCTGTTTTCGGCACGCGTGATTCCCTACCGCGGCTCGTGGCTCGACTTCGAGTACGACCCCAAGGATTACCTGTACTTCCGCGTCGACCGCCGCCGCAAGATGCCGGTGACGACGCTGCTGAAGGCGCTCGGCCATACGCCCGAGCAGATCCTGAAGGAGTTCTTCACGTTCGACACCTTCCACCTGGCCAAGGACGCGGTGGAGTTCGAACTCGTGCCCGAGCGCCTGCGCGGAGAGATCGCGCGCTTCGACATCGGGGCCAAAGGCAAGCAGATCGTCGCCAAGGACAAGCGGATCACCGTCAAGCACGTGCGCGACATGGAAGCCGCGGGCCTCACGCAGATCGCGGTCCCCGAAGATTTCCTGCTGGGCCGCGCCCTCGCGCACAACGTCATTGACACCTCGACGGGCGAAGTCATCGCGAGCGCGAACGACGAGATCACCGAGGAAGTGCTGGCGAAGCTTCGCGAAGCCGGCATCGAGCGCATCCAGACGATACACACGAACGACCTCGACCAGGGCCCTTACATCTCGTCGACGCTGCGTATCGACGAGACGGCCGACCAGATGGCCGCGATGGTCGCGATCTACCGCATGATGCGCCCCGGCGAGCCGCCGACCGAAGAAGCGGTGAAGACCCTGTTCAACGGCCTCTTCTTCTCCGAAGACCGCTACGACCTGTCCGCCGTCGGCCGCATGAAATTCAACCGGCGCGTCGGGCGCGAACAGCTCGAAGGCCCCGGCACGCTCTCGCCCGATGACATCGTCGCGGTCATCAAGATCCTCGTCGACCTGCGTAACGGGCGCGGCGAGATCGACGACATCGACCACCTCGGCAACCGCCGCGTGCGTTCGGTCGGCGAGCTTGCGGAAAACCAGTTCCGCGCCGGCCTGGTGCGCGTCGAGCGCGCCGTGAAGGAGCGCTTGAGCCAGGCCGAGTCCGAGAACCTGATGCCGCACGACCTCATCAACGCGAAACCGGTTTCGGCCGCGATTCGCGAATTCTTCGGCTCCTCGCAGCTTTCGCAGTTCATGGACCAGACCAACCCGCTGTCCGAGATCACCCACAAGCGCCGCAACTCGGCGCTCGGCCCGGGTGGCCTCACGCGCGAGCGCGCCGGCTTCGAGGTGCGCGACGTGCACCCGACGCACTACGGCCGCGTCTGCCCGATCGAGACGCCGGAAGGCCCGAACATCGGCCTCATCAACTCGCTCGCCCTCTACGCGCGCACCAACGACTACGGCTTCATCGAGACGCCGTATCGCCGCGTGAAGGACGGCAAGGTCACCAAGGACATCGAGTACCTGTCGGCGATCGAGGAAGGCAAGTACGTGATCGCGCAGGCCAACGCGGATCTCGACAAGAACGGCAAGTTCGCCGACGAGCTGGTCTCGTGCCGCCACAGGAACGAGTTCACGCTGTCCGCGCCGGACAAGATCGAGTACATCGACGTCGCCCCCTCGCAGATCGTGTCGGTGGCGGCCTCGTTGATCCCGTTCCTCGAGCATGACGACGCCAACCGCGCGTTGATGGGATCCAACATGCAGCGCCAGGCCGTGCCGTTGTTGAGAGCACGGGCACCGTTTGTCGGAACCGGCATGGAGCAC
>JAQGMV010000335.1 GCA_028292225.1 Betaproteobacteria bacterium | reverse complement strand
GTGAAAAGCTCCACCGCGAGGTGCGGCGCGCTGCCGGTTCCCGACGAGGCGTAGACGAGATCGCCTTTGCGCGCCTTCGCCAGCGCGATCAATTCCCTGATCGATCGCACCGGAACCGAAGGATGGACCACCACGATCAGGGCGGAGGTCGAGAGCTGGGAAATCGGTGCGAGATCGCGCGTCGCGTCGAAAGGCATCTTCGGATAGATCGCCGGGTTGATCGCGATAGACGAGCTCGTGACCAGCAGTGTGTATCCGTCCGGCGGCGATTTGGTGACGATCTCGGTACCGATGATGCTGCCGGCACCCGCGCGGTTGTCGACGATCATCTGCTGCCCCAGCGCCTCCGCGAGCTTCGGCCCCATCGCGCGGGCGAGCGTGTCTACGGGACCGCCCGGCGCGAAAGGCACGACGACGCGGATGGGTTTGGAGGGATAGGGGATTTGAGCTGCCGCGACTTGCGCAAGCGCGGTGACCGCAAGCGCAAGCGTCCAGTACAACGGTTGCTTCATATGTCGAGCTCGCCTTTCATGCCTTCCTGTGTCTCTCATGCTCCGCCCTCGCCTCCGCGAGCGCCGCTTTCATTCGCCGGTTGAGCCAGAGCTTGTTCGCCGCGAAGGCTTTCGTATCCTTCTCGGCGAGACCCGTCGCCACGCGCACGCCAGCCGCATCGAGATCGTCTCTCGCCACGACGCAACTCACCAGACCTCGAGCGAGCGCTTCCTCGGCAGGCATGCGCCGTCCCGACTGCACCAGATCGGTCGCGAGCACGTGTCCGCCGATTTCCATCGCGATCGTTGCGCCGGTGTAAGTCGCCATGCCGAGGTTGATCTCAGGCAACGAGATCGCGGCGCTGTCGACGGCGACTCGCGCATCGCACAGCAACGCGAGCATCGCGCCGCCTCCGCTCGCTATACCGTTGAGCACCGCGACGACCGGCTTCGGCGTGTTCATGATCGCGTCGAGGAACGCCGCCAGCGCCGCCGAACGCCGCCTGCGATGTGCAGCCACATCGCCGTCGGCGGGTTGCTCGCGAACGTCCGCGCCCGCGCTGAACGCGCGATGGCCTGCGCCGGTGAGGACGACCGCACGGATGGCGTCATCGGATGCGCCGGCCTTCAACGCAGCGACTGCGCTCTCCATCATCCCGACGGCAAGCGCGTTCGCTTTGTCCGCGCGATTCAGCGTGATCCACAGCAGGCTCTCGCGCTGCTCGATCAAAACATTCTGTTCAGTGCTCATTGTGATACGCGTCCATTATGCGGGCATCGGGGAAGGGTCGTGCAGCGCCGCTGCGGCGTGGCGAAACGATAGCGGCGTGAGTAAAATGCGGGCCTTATCATAGAGGTTTTCGCAGCACTTCATCAACGTCGTCGTCGTCCTGCCACACCCATTGCCATCGGAGTTCGCAGTATGGATTTCGCACTCACAGAACAGCAGCAGATGTTTCGCGATTCGGTCGCAACGTTCGCGCGCAAGGAGCTCGCCGAAGGTGCGCTAGCGCGCGCGCACACCCCGCACTTCCCGCACGACGTTGCGAAGAAAATGGCGAGCGCGGGGCTCCTCGGCATCACGCTGCCGGAGGCGGACGGCGGCAGCGGCGGCACCGTGATGGATGCGGTGCTCGCGATCGAGGAAGTGGCGAAATACTGTCCCCGCAGCGCCGACGTCATACAGGAAGGCAACTTCGGCGCGATCCGCGTCCTTGCTGCTTTCGCGAATGACGATCAGAAGAAGCGCTATCTCGCGCCGC
Organism: Betaproteobacteria bacterium; assembly: GCA_028292225.1. Taxonomy (GTDB): domain Bacteria; phylum Pseudomonadota; class Gammaproteobacteria; order Burkholderiales; family SG8-41; genus JAQGMV01. Next base: position 2,919 of record JAQGMV010000335.1, on the reverse strand, counting down.
TGCTGCGAGGCGAAGAAGTGATTGCCGTAGGAATGACCGAGCCTGATGCAGGCTCGGCCACTACCGATCTCAAGACGAGCGCGACGCCCGACGGTAAAGGATTTCGCATCAACGGCTCGAAAGTCTTTCCCAACCCGCACGCCGACCAGTATCTGGTGTACGTGCGCTACGGGCCCGGCGTGGAGGGCATCGGCTCGGTGATGTTGAGACGCAATGCGCCGGGTTTCTCGATCGGCAAAGTGTCGAAATTCATGTCGAACGCCGACTGGGCGCCGATCTTCTTCGACAACGTCTACGTGCCGCCCGAGGACGTGCTCCTGCCCGCGGGCGGTTTCAAGAAACAGATCCAGGGTTTCAACGCCGAGCGCATCGGCAACGCGTCGCGCTCGCTGGCTTACGGCCGCCATTGCTACGAGCTCGCACGTAAATACGCTCTCGAGCGCAAGCAGTTCGGACGGCCCTTATGCGAATTCCAGGGTCTCCAGTGGAAGTTCGCGGACATGAAAGTGAAGCTCGACGCCGCGCAGCTCCTGCTCTATCGCGCCGCCACGAACGCGGACCGCGGCTTTCCCGCGCCGGACGAGACGACGATCGCGAAGCTCATGTGCAACCAGGTCGGCTTCGACATCGGCAACGATGCGCTGCAGGTGATGGGCGGGCTCGGCTATACGCAGGACACACTCGTCGAATACTGCGTGCGCCGCTCGCGCGGCTGGATGATCGCCGGCGGCTCGATCGAGATGATGAAGAACCGGCTCGCGGAGATCATCTTCGAGCGGCGGTTTTCGCAGCGGCCGCCGCGGGCGGCGTAGGCATGACGATAGACAGCACGCTGCGCAAAGCTTTTCTCCAGCCGAGGTCCGTGGCGCTGGTAGGCGCGTCGCCGGACCTGAAGAAGAACAACTCGCGCCCCCAGCGCTTCCTCCAGCGCTTCGGATACACCGGCCGCGTATATCCCATCAACCCGTCCCGCGACGAGGTGTTCGGCGCGCGGGCTTATCCGGATCTCAAGTCGGCGCCGGGTCCGATCGATCACGCGTTCATCATGGTTCCGGCCGCCGCGGTGCCCGCGGTGATCGATCAGTGCTGCGAGCTGTGCATCCCGGTCGCGACGCTCTTCACAGCAGGTTTTGCTGAGCTCGGCGCTGAAGGCCTCGAGCGCCAGCACGCGATGGTCGCGCAAGCCCGTGCGGCGGGGCTGCGCCTCCTCGGGCCCAACTGCATGGGCCTGATCAACGTGCACGACCGGATTCCGCTCACGGTCAACGCGGTGATCGAGCGCGAAGAGCTCGTGCCGGGTCCGCTCAGCCTGATCTCCCAGAGCGGAAGCATGACGGGGAGCATCCTCTCGCGGGCGCAGGCGCGCGGCCTCGGCTTCTCGAAGCTCATCTCGGTCGGCAACGAGTCCGACCTCGGCGTGGGCGAGCTCGCCGACATGCTCGTCGACGATGCAGACACCGGCGCTATCCTGCTCTTCCTCGAGACGTTCAGGGACGCGGACAAGCTCGCGCAAGCCGCACGCCGCGCGTATGCGGTCGGTAAGCCCGTGATCGCCTACAAGCTCGGCCGCTCGAGCGTCGGGCGCCGCGTTGCGACGTCTCATACCGGAGCGATGACAGGACCTGACGAGCTCGCAACCGCTTTTTTCCGGGAGCACGGGATCATCCGCGTCGACACCTTCGAAGGCCTCTTCGAGACGGCGCAGCTCGTCATCGGGCAGAAACCGCCGCGGGGCAAGCGGGTTTCGGTCGTGACCGGAACCGGAGGCGCTGCCGCGATGGTGGTCGACCGCCTCGGGGTGCTCGGCGCGGACGTCGTCGGACCTTCGCCTGAAATGATCCGCGAGCTCGCGGCGAAAGACATCCAGGTGTCCGACGCGCCGCTCACCGACCTGCCGATGGGCCAGAGCGCAGGCGGTCGATACTCGACGATCCTCTCGGCGCTGCTCGCCTCCGATCACACCGACGCCGTGGTATCGGTCATCGGGTCGAGCGCGCAGAACCCGCAGACCATTGTCGAGCGCGTGCTCGCGGTGACACGGAGAGACGCAAAACCGCTCGGCGTGTTCCTGGCGCCTCGCGCGGACGACGCGCTCGTGCAGCTTCAGAAGAACGGCGTCGCCAGCTTTCGCACCCCGGAATCCTGCGCTGATGCGGTGAACGCCTACCTCGACTGGAAGGCGCCCGGCGAGCGGCCGGAGGGGGGTGGCGAGACCAGCACCGCCGCGCAGGTCGCTTCGCGCTTCACGGGTAAGCGCCTCAGCGAGCGCGAAGCCGGAGAGCTTTTCAGCGCACTCGGTATACGCACCGCGGATCACCGGGTGGTCGTGAACGGCTCCGAGACCGTCGATCTGCCCGGGCCGTTCGCCGTGAAACTCCTCTCGCCCGACATCCTGCACAAGACCGACGCCGGAATGGTGAAGCTCCACGTTGCGCCCGGCGCCATCGCCGCGGAAGCACAGGAGATGCTGCGGGAAGCGCACACGCGTTTTCCCGACGCATCGATCGAAGGCGTGCTCGTGCAACAGATGGAGCGGGGCCTTGCCGAGGTCATCGTCGGGTTTCGCCGCGACCCAGAGATCGGGCCGGTCGTGCTGCTCGGCATGGGAGGTATCACGGCGGAGCTACGCAAGAGCATCTCGGTGCGCGTGGCGCCGGTGACGCGTGAAACCGCTCGCGGGATGATCGCGGACATCCCCGAGCTCCGGATGCTCAGTGGATTTCGGAACCTGCCGCTGGGCGACCTGGATGCGCTCGCCGAAGCGATACGTTCGATGTCTCTGCTTGCAGACCTTCGCGGCGTCAGCGACGCTGAAATCAATCCGCTGATCGTCAGGGAGCAAGGGCACGGCGCAGTCGCGGTCGACGGCCTCGTCGCGTTCGAGTAGCGCCGCCACGTCATTCGAGGTATGAAGTCATC
>JAQGMV010000334.1 GCA_028292225.1 Betaproteobacteria bacterium | reverse complement strand
AAAGGCCTATGAAACGCACCTTGCCCTGCGAGATGAGCTGCGCCATCGCGCCGACGGTGTCCTCGATGGGCACGTTCGGATCGACGCGGTGCAGGTAATAGACGTCGATCACGTCCACGCCGAGGCGCTTCAGGCTTGCATGGCAGCACTCCAGGACATATTCGGGCGTGCCGTTCGTCGCTTTCTTGCCGTCGGGGAGATCGATGTTGCCGAACTTGCTCGTGACGATCGCTTCGTTGCGCCGCCCCTTGATCGCACGGCCGAGCAGCACCTCGTGACGCGTTCCCCAGTAGGCATCGGAGCTGTCGAAGAAATTGATGCCGAGGTCGAGCGCGGTGCGGATCGTCGCGTTGAACTCGGCTTCGAGCGGTTCACCGAACCGGACAGGCGTCGCGCCGCGGCCGAGACTGACCGCGGACACCTGGGGCCCGCTTTTTCCCAGGCGACGGTATTTCAATGCTTTTCCGCCGACAGGCCGTCGGCGATCTCGACGTTCTCGGGCTTGAGCTCGATTCCCGATGCTTTCGCCTGCAGCAGGAGCAGCGTCGAGAAATCCTGGTCCGAAAAGCCGTTGCCTATAAGCGTCTGCACGAGGTCGCGGGTGAGGGAAGTGAGCGGCATCGGAACGCCGTAGGTCTTGCCGGCGTTCAGCCCGAGGTCGATGTCCTTCCTCAGGAGCTCGGGCGTGAAAGTCACGTGGAAGTCGAGGTTCGAAAGCGCCGGGGTCTTGTATCGCGTGAACATCGAGCCCATGACGCTTTTATTGAGGAAGTCGAGGAAAGCGTGGCGCTTCATGCCGGCTTTCTCCGCGAGCACCGTGATCTCGCACAGGTTCTGGATCACGACCCCGAGCATGACGTTGTGGCAGATCTTGGCAATGCGCGAAAGCTCGCCGTCGCCCACGTAAGACACACCCTGGCCAATGGCGGAGAGATAAGGCTCGACCGCATCGAAAGCGTCCTGCGGTCCTGACGCGACGACCGTGAGCTTGCCCGCCTTGATCACCTTCGCATTGCCCGACACCGGCGCGGCGAGGAACTTCACGCCTTTGGCCGCGAGCTTTTCGCGGATCTCGGCCGATTCCTCGAGCGAGATCGACGTGCTGTCGACGACGATCTTCGGCGCCTTGCCTTTGGACATGACGCCGTTCGCGCCGAAGAGCACTTCCTTCACGTCCTTGCCGGTCGACACCATCGTGAAAACGATGTCGCAGTCGGCGAGTTCGGTGAGCGCGCCCACCACTTTCGCGCCCGAGTCCGCGAGGGGCTCCGCTTTGGCGCGCGTGCGGTTCCATACCGCGATGTCGCATCCCGACTTCGCGAGGCGCTCTGCCATCGCGTATCCCATGCGGCCGATGCCGATCCAGCCGAGCTTGTGTTGTTTCATGTTTTCCATTGCAGTCCTTTCGAAATCAATCGAGTCTGATGCGGCGATCCGCGACAAGCTTCTTCCATTTGGCGACGTCAGCACGCAAGCGCTCCGCGAACTGCTCCGCGCTGCTGCCGACGGGCTCCACCATGCGTGAGGCGAGCAGAGTCCTCATTTCAGGTGTGCGAACAATGCGCACGATGTTCGCATTCAGCTTCGCAATGACGTCAGTGGGCGTTCCCGCGGGCGCGAGTATGCCCGACCAGGCTTCCGCCGCGAAACCGCTGATGCCCGACTCCGCCACGGTGGGCAAATCCGGCATGAGTGTCGAGCGCCGCGGCGTGCTGACCGCGATTCCTCGCAGCTTGCCTGCCTGAACAAAAGGCGTGCCGACAGAAGTCGGCAGGAAAAGCAGGTCGACGTGCCCACCCATCGCCGCGGTCGCTGCGGGGCCACCGCCGTTGTAAGGCACATGGTTGAGCGTCACTCCCGAGAGCGACTGGAGTAGCTCCATCGCCATGTGGGGATCGGTACCCACGCCGGGCGACGAGTAATTCAGGCTGCCCGCTTTGGCTTTCGCGAGCGCGAGCAGGTCCTTGACCGAGCGTGCCGGCACAGCCGGGTGCACCGCGAGGATGTACGAGGATGTCGCGACCCAGCTCACCGGCACGAAATCCTTCAGCGGGTCGTACGGCAGTTGCGGGTACAGACTCGGACTGATCGCGAAGGCGCTCAGCGTCAGTAACAGGGTATATCCGTCGGGTGCCGCTTTCGCTACCGCGCTCGTGCCGATCGTGGTTCCGCCGCCGGGGCGGTTCTCCAGAATCACGGGCTGACCGAAAGTCTCGGACAGCTTCTGCGTGACGGGGCGGCCGACCGTATCGAGCCCACCGCCCGGCGCATACGGTACGACGACGCGTATCGCCCTTGCCGGGTAACCCTGCGCCGCCGAGAACGCAGGCAACATCATCAGCGCCAGCACCGCACAGCGACACGACCACCACAGCGCTGCGACGTGATCACGCCGCATCACGCGTGGGCCTTCTCGTGGTATGCGGCACGGGCGTGCGCGGCGAGGTTCGCCGCTTCCGGCGTGTTGAACGGCTTGCTGCCCGTGATCACCACCCGATGCAGTGCGCGCCGCGCTGCGGCATCGAAAGGCTCGCGGCGATGCATGACGCACCGGTTGTCCCACATCAGGAGGTCGCCGGGCTGCCATTCATGGAACCACTCGAGCGAAGCCTGAGTCGCGTGCGCCCAGAGTTCGTCGAGGAGGGCTTCTGATTCCTCTATGGACAGCCCTACGAGGTAGGACTTCGCGCGCCGACCCAGGAACAGGCAATTGCGGCCGGTCTCGGGATGGGTGCGCACCAGCGGATGCACTCCGCCCGGGCTGGTTCGAAGGTCCGTGGGGGCATCGGCGAAGTTGCGACGGACGTAACCGGCGGCGTCTATCGTCGCATCGTGCTTGAGCTGAAGGTTCTCCACACGGGCGCGAAGCTGCGGCGGCAGCGTGTCGTACGCGGCATACATGTTGTTAAAGCCCGTGCGTCCGCCGCTCTGCGGCACTTCGATGGCATACAGCGCAGTCTGGTTCGGCGGAACCTCGAAGCTCGACATGTCGGTGTGCCACACGAGCTCGCCATCACCCAGACCGCCGAGCGCCACTCCGTTCTCGACGATATTCGAGACGATGGTGATCTCCGGACGAGCCTCCTGCCGCCCGCCCTGGCGCACCTTGCCTTCACTGGCGAGCGGGCTCGGCAGCGGATTCGAGTACTGGAATTCGCCGAAACCGCGGCCGAACGCGATCAGGTCGTCGTCGCTGAGCTGCTGCCCCCTAAACAGCACGACCAGATGATCGAGCCACGCCGCGCGGATTTGACGAATGACGCCGGCGTCAGCGCGCCGCAAGTCACCGCAGCGGACCTCGGCGCCCAGTGCAGCGTTCATTGGAAAGACTTCGATACTCGTCATGCAGCCTCCTGATCCTGAAGATGTAGTGGTCAGCGCTCGACCGGCACGCCGACGAGATTCCCCCATTCGGTCCACGAGCCGTCGTAGACGCGCACGTTGTCGTAGCCGAGCAGCTGGGTGAGCGCAAAATACAGAACGGTCGCGCGATGGCTCATCCGGCAGTACGCGATGACGCCCTTGTCCGCTGCGGCTCCACGCGCCTCGACCGTCGCCTGCATCGCCTCGCGCGGTTTGAAGCTCTTGTCCGCATTCAGCAGCTCTTCGAACATGAGGTGCTTCGCTCCGGGTATACGGCCGTAGCGCAGGGCGCCCGTGTCCGGATTTCCGGGAGCACCGACGCGCTCACCCCTGTATTCCTCGGCTGAGCGGCCGTCGAGAATGACTCGCGTCGAATCCCGGAGCGCCGCGAGCACTTCGTCGCGTCCCATGCGCATGTTTTCGTTACGCGAGACCGGTGCATAAGCCACGGCCTCACGCGGCGCGGATGCGTCCCCTGTGAGCGCCCTGCCGTCCGTCTGCCAGCGCTGCCGCGCGCCGTCGAGCACCTTTACGTTGCGGTGCCCGCAGTAGGTGAACGCCCACCACGCGTAAATGCCGAACTGCACCGGCTCGCCGTAGAAGACGACCGTCGTGTCGTTCCCGATGCCGGCCGCGCCGAGCCGTCGCGCGAATTCCCCGGGCGTCGGGAAGTCGCGTGCATGGCTGTCCCAGAGCATCGCCTTCCAGTCCCAGCCCAGCGCTCCGGCGATGTGCCCGGCTTTGTAAGCCGGCATCTGCTCCTGGCCCATGCCCGCGATCTCGATCACCACGACGTCCGGGTCGTCGAGGTGCTGCTCAAGCCACGCGGGGTCGACCAGCGCCGATGGCGCTGTATCGGACTTCTGCGAGTCGCGCTTCATGCCTGCAAATCCTGAATCCAGTGCCGCGTCTCGATCACGAGCTTCAGCTCCCGCAGGAAAGCCGCCGCATAGGCCCCGTCGACCGCGCGGTGATCGAAACTCTGCGCGAGCACGCCGACCGGCCTGACCGCGATGCTGTCGCCGTCAGGCCCTTCGATGACCACCGGTTTCTTGCGAACGCCGTCGGTTGAAAGTATCGCAACCTGGGGCTGGTTGATGATCGGCGCGGTGATGACGGTGCCGTACGCGCCGTTGTTGGTGATCGTATAAGTGCCTTCGGTCAGCTCGTCGGGCTTGAGCTTACCCGCACGCGCCCGGGCCGCGAGATCGTTGATCTCCCGCGCGAGCTGCGGCAGCGACTTGTTCGGCACGTCTTTCACGACCGGCACCATCAGGCCTTCGAAATTCATGTCGACCGCGATGCCGATGTTGATGCGGCGCTGGAGCGTGATCCGGTCGCCGCCGAAAGTCGAATTGAGCTTCGGGTAACGCCCGAGCGCGATCGACACCGCACGCAGCACGAAAGGCATGTAGGTGAGGCTGAAGCCTTCGCGCGCCTTCCACGCCGCGCCGATCTCGCGCCGCGCCTGGTCGATGCGGTGGAAATCGGCTTCGGCCACCTGCAGCACGTGGGGCACCGTGGTCCATGACTTCGCCATGTTCTCGGCGACGCGCTTGCGTATCGGATTGAGCGGCAGCGACTGTCCCACCGCCCCGGCGGAAGCAGCCGCCGGCGCCGTCGGCTCGATCCGCTCGGCGGGCGTGCGCGGCGCCTGCACGGCCGAAGGCACGGTGCGCGAGTCCGGCTGCTGCCCACGCCTGCCGATGTGCTCGACCACGTCGTTGCGCGTGATGCGGCCGTCGCGGCCGGTGCCGGGGATGGCGCCTACATCGAGCGCGTGCTCGGCGACGAGCTTGCGCACCACCGGAGACAGACGCCCTTGCGCGCCGTCCTTGGCGACGAGCGGCGGCTTCGCGATTTCCGCTGCATGCGGCGCAGTCGGGCTGATGCGCTGCGCGCCGGCGCCGTCGGGACTGACACTCGGCGCAAGCGGGGTCGGCGTCGATGCCGCGCTCCCGGCGCCTTCCTGCTTTGCCGCGGACGTTCCACCCGCGCTCTCCTTTATCACCGCGAGCCTTTCGCCGACTTTGGCGGTGACGCCTTCCTGCACCAGGATTTCGGCGACCACGCCGTCGGCTTGCGCCGGGATCTCGGTGCTGACCTTGTCGGTCTCGACGTCGAACAGCACGTCGTCGGACTTGACGGCGTCTCCGACTTTCTTGTACCACTTGGTGACGACGCCCTCGGCAACGGTCTCGCCGAGCTGCGGCATGATTACGTCCATCTGTACTCCCGAATTCTAAAAAGCGTTTACCACGAAGGACACGAAGGGACACGAAGGAAGAACAAAAGGACGCGAAGGAAAAACAAAAATCATTTCCCGTTTTCCAGTCGTCCGATCTTTATCGATTTTCCTTCGTGCCCCTTCGTGTCCTTCGTGGTTAAAGCCGTTGACCTTCCTTCGCGTTGAAGCTGTTGACCTTGCGTCGTGTCCGTCGTGGTTTACTGCTTGGCACCTGCTTCGTAAACAACCTTACCGCCGACCATCGTCATCAGGGGCTTGATGTCCTTGATCTCGTCCGCAGAGACCGTGAGGTAGTCGCGGTCGAGCACCAGAAGATCGGCATAACGGCCCGGGCTGATAGAGCCGAGGTTCGCTTCCTGGAAAACAATGTGCGCGTTGTTGCGCGTGTGCGCGATCAGCGCCTCTTCGCGCGTGATCGTCTGGCGGTTCACGTGCCGCCCGCCGATCATCTTGCCGGTGACCGCCAGCGACAGCGTGTAGAACGGGTTGGACGTGGTGACCGCGGTCGCATCGGACCCGAGGCCCCACACGATCCCGCTATCCTGCACCCGGCGAAACGGCGGCATGTCCCACGCGCGCTCGCCGTGCACCTGGTGCATCAGCGCACCCTGGATCAGCGGTCGGCTGTGGATCTGCGCCGACATCCCGAGGCGCTTCATGCGCTCTAGCTGCGCATCGTCGACCTGGTCGAGGTGCGACAACGACCAGCGCAGGCCCTTGAAAGGGGCAGTCTTGCCGACGTCCTCATAGACGTCGAGGAACGCATTGATCGCGGCGGCCATCTCCACGTGCGAATTGACGTAGATCCCGTGCTGGGCGAGCGCCACGAGCACGCGCCGCATCTGCGCGAGATCGTCGGGTTTGGTGTTGCTCGCGAAGCTCAGGAGCTGTGTAGTGAGCGGCGCATAGACCGTCTCGCCCCAGCCGACGTGGTCGAAGTAGTCGTTGCCCTGGAAAGGTTTCAGCGCCGCGATCTCCAGGAGCACCGTGTCGACTTCGGCGCTCGTGCGCGGCTGGCGGATCGTCGTCCAGAACGCCCGCACGTTGAGCTCGCCGCGGCTCGCAAGCTCGCGGTAGGTCTCGTAATGCGGCGCGCCCATGCCCCGGCCGCCGGCGTCGAGCCACGCGGTGATGCCCATCGAGTTGAGCTCGGCCACGAGCCTTCGAGTCTGATCGCCCCACGTGCTGCGGTCCGGCAGCGGAATCTTCGCCGCGACGAAAGCCACGCCGCCGGCGCCCCGCACCACACCGGTCGGCTTGCCGCTCGTATCCTTTTCGATACGGCCGCCGTCGGGGTCCGGCGTCCTCTCGTCGATCTGCGCCGCTTTCAGCGCCGCGGTGTTCAGATAGCTGTGGCGATAGATCGCCTGCACCACGACGGGGTTGTTCGGTGCGATGCGATCGAGCTCAGCGAGCGGGAAGCCGCGCGCGTCATCGGTGAACTGTTCTTCGGACCAGCCCCCGAGCGTCGCGATCCACTCGCCCGGGCGCGCCGCCTTCACGCGTGCGGCGAGCAACTGCAGCGCCTGCCTGCGCGAGATGACCCCGTCGAGCCTCAGCTCGTCATGCTCGGCGGCGCGTATCCAGTGCGCGTGGTTGTCGATGAGGCCGGGGATGACAGTGCGCCCGCGCAGGTCGATCACTTTCGCATTCGCCGCTGCAAGCTTGCGCATCTCGGCCGTGCTGCCCACCGCCACCACGCGCTGACCCCTGACCGCCACGGCCTGTGCGACCGAGAACCGGTCGTCGACAGTCACGATCTTTCCGTTGACGAGGACGAGGTCGGCCGGGTCGGCGGCGATAGCCGCGACGGCCGTCAACATCAGGACCAGCTTGAGAGCGGTGCGTATCAGCACGGGAGGGCGGGATTCCAACATCGGCTGCTAATCCATCTTCTCCCGTATCTCCCTGACGATCCGCTCGACTGACGGGATCGTCGCGTCCTCGAGCTTGTCCGCCGACGGCAGCGGGATGTGCGGCGTGGTGATGCGGATGATCGGCGCGTCGAGCGTCCAGAAGCACTCCTCGGCGGCGATCGACGCGATCTCCGCGCCCCAGCCGCACAGCCGCGGGTTTTCTTCGACCGTGAAGAGGCGCCCGGTCTTGCCGATTTCAGAGAGGATGGTCTGGGTGTCGAGCGGCACCAGCGAGCGCACGTCGACGACGGTGCACGAGATACCGTGCTCCTTCTCGAGGATCGAAGCCGCGTCGAGCGACTTGTGGACCATCGACGCGAGCGCGACGATCGTGCAGTCACTGCCGTGGCGAAGCACGCGCGCCTTGCCGAGCTCGTCGACGTGCTCGCCGTCGGGCACTTCCCCTTTCATCGAGTAGAGCGATTTCTGCTCGAAGAAAAGCACCGGATCGGGATCGCGAATCGCGGCAGCCAGGAGGCCTTTCACGTCGGCGGGGAAAGCCGGCGCGACGACCTTGATGCCCGGAATCATCATCGCCCAGTTCTCGACCGCCTGGGAGTGCTGCGCGCCGAAGCGCGAGCCCGCGCCGTTCGCGGTGCGAATGACGAGCGGCAGGCTGATCTGGCCGTTGGTCATGTAGCGCGTCTTGGCGATCTCGTTCGCGACGATGTCCCAGCACACCGCGAGGAAGTCCGAGAACATGATCTCGGCGATCGGCCTCAGGCCCGTCATCGCCGCGCCCATCGCCGCGCCGAGGATCGCCTGCTCCGAGATCGGGGTGTCACGAACGCGCTTCGGGCCGAATTTCTCGAGCAGGCCGACGGTCGCCTTGAACACGCCGCCCGCAGCGCCGATGTCCTCGCCGAGGAAAACGACGCGCTCGTCGCGTTCCATTTCCTGCGCGATTCCCGCTGCGACTGCGTCGCGGTAGGTCAGTTCCGCCATGCTGTGCTCCCGTCCGCCCACACGTCTTTGTCGATCGCAGCCAGCGAAGGAACCGGCGATGCCTTGGCCGCCTCGGTCGCCTCGTCCACTTGCCTCATCGCTTCGGCTTCCATGTCTTTCAGCGTCGCTTCCGCAAAGCCGAGCTCGAGCAGCCGGCTGCGATACATGTTGATCGGATCGCGCTCTAGCCATTTCTCGAGCTCGCCTTCGGGGCGGTATTTCCCCGGGTCGGCGCGCGAGTGGCCGCTGTGGCGATAGGTCATCGCCTCGATCAACGCCGGTCCGCCGCCTTTGCGCGCTCGGTCCATGTACTTCGCCGCAGTCTTGTAGACCTCGTCGGCGTCGTTGCCGTCGATCACGATTCGCTCCAACCCGTACGCCGAGGCTCGATCGGCCGCGGGATGCTCGACCGCCGTCACGTCCTTGATGGGGGTGTATTCCATGTACAGGTTGTTCTCGCACACGAAGATCACCGGCAGCTTCCACACCGCCGACATGTTCAGCGCTTCGTGGAACGCGCCGATGTTGGTGGTGCCGTCGCCGAAGAAGCACACCGCGACCTGCTCGGACCCGCGGTATTGCGCGCTCCACGCCGCACCCGCCGCGACCGGAAGGTGCGCGCCGATGATCGCGTAAGAGCCCATCGCGCCTTTGCTGACATCGGTCAGGTGCATCGAGCCGCCCTTGCCGCCGAGGAGACCGCATTCGCGCCCCATCAGCTCGCCGAGCACCCCCGTCATCGACGCGCCTCGCGCAAGCGTATGCGCGTGCCCGCGGTAAGTGCAGAAGGTCCAGTCGTCGGGCCGCATCGCGACGCCGAACCCCGCGGCGATCGCCTCCTGCCCGAGAGACAGATGGCTCGTTCCCTTGATCAGGTTCTGGAGGAAGAGATCGTATGCGCGCTTTTCGCAATAGCGCAGCTCGAGCTGCTGCCGGTACAGCTCCATGCGGGTTTCCTGGCCGATCTCGATCTCAGGCGGCGCGGCGGTTTTCTTGCGTTTGACGTTTGTATCCAAGATTTACCTCAAAAAAAAGCATGGACCACGAAGGACACGAAGGGGCACGAAGGAAAAACAAAAGCCTTAACACGAAGGACGCAAAGAACGCGAAGGGAAACAAAACAATTCGTTGTTTGCCGCGTTCGATCCTTATCGATCTTCCTTCGTGCCCCTTCGTGTCCTTCGTGGTTAAAGCTGTTGACCTTTCCTTCGCGTCCTTAGCGTCCTTCGCGTTGAAGCTGTTGACCTTTGTGGTTATTCCTTAACCGTCAGTACTTGTTCGCAATCGGAAGCTCCTGCGCGGGGAAGAGCGTGATGATCTTCGCGCCGTCGGGCGTGAGCACCACTTCCTCTTCGATGCGCGCGGCGGAGACGCCGTCGGTGGCCGGGCAGAAGGTCTCGACCGCGAACACCATGCCGGCCTTGAGCTCATACGGGTCCTTCAGCGAGTTGAGCCGCGAGATGAGCGGACGCTCATGCAGCCCGAGGCCCAGGCCATGGCAGAAGTTGAGACCGAAAGCCGACATCTCGGTCTCGAAACCGATCTCGGTGCTTTTCGGAAACGCTCTGGCGACCTTGTCGGTCGAGACTCCGGGCTTGAGCATCGCGATCGCGCCGTCCATCCAGGCACGCGCTTTCTTGTACGCATCGTGCTGTGCCTTGGTCGCCGAGCCCACCGTGAAGGTGCGGTAGTAGCACGTGCGATAACCCATGTAGGACTGGATGATGTCGAAGTACGCCTGGTCGCCCGGACGGATCATGCGATCGGTGAAGTTGTGCGGGTGCGGGCTGCAGCGCTCGCCCGCGATCGCGTTGATCGCCTCGACGCTGTCCGAGCCCATCTCGTAGAGACGCTTGGTCGCCATCGCGACGATCTCGTTCTCGCGAACCCCCGGCTTGAGCGCCTCGAAGATGTCCTGGTACACGCCGTCGCCCATCGCCGCCGCCATGTTGAGCAGCGTGATCTCGTCGTGGCTCTTGATCTCGCGCGCGTCGAGCATCACCTGCTGGCCGTCGCGCACCTCGATCCCGAGCTTCTGCAGCGCGAAAAGGAATGGCGGCTCGACGACGTCGATGCCGAGCGGCATGTCGGCCACCCCTTCCTGCACGAGCACGTCCTTGACCTCCTGCGCCATCTGCTCGAAGAGGCCCACCTTCGGCGAGACCGCGCCTCGCAAGCCGGTGAGCCCCGCGAGACAGTGGTTCTTCGGCAGCCACGGCGCGTAGATCTTGTGGTGCCGCGCGGCCGAGCCGAAATCCCACACCCAGGGTTCGCCGTTGCCGGTCAGCACGGTCCAGCGCGTGAGCTTGTCGCGCGCCCATTCGCCGATCACGGTGCTCGAGATGTAGCGGATGTTGTACTGGTCGAAGCACAGCAGCGCGCCGAGGCCCGATTTCGCCAGCGCGTTGCGGGTGCGCGCGAGCCGGTACTCGTGCAATCGCCGGAAATCGATGCGCTCTTCGAAATCGACCTGCATGCGGCCGGGCGCCTGCAGCGGGCGCTCCCACTGGTGGCGGGGGTCTGCAGGATCGAAGAGTACGTCCGGCGCTTCGGATATGCGCTTCTTCGGGTCGATGTCCGACGGCGTGATGCGCTTGGGTTCAGTGCGTTTCTTTTTCGTTGCCATGAGAGCTCTTTTTCAGTGATGGATGCTAGCTGCGCTCGACGCCGAGCTGGGTCGCCATCCAGTCGGCGGTCTGGTCGCGGTAGCGATACCAGAGATTATTGACCACGTGATTGCCGCCTTCGATCACCGACAGCACGCACGGGCCCGACACTTCCGCCGCGAGCTTTTTGGCTTCGTCCGGCGAAGTGAGGCGGTCCTTGGTGCCTGCGACGATGTAGATCGGGCATTTGATGTTCTTCGCAAAGCCTTTGAGCGTCATCCGCGCGGCTATTTTCGAAGCGCCTTCGAGGTCCTTGCTGTGAGTGCGCACGCGGAAAGCTTCGACGTTGATGATCGGCCGCCCTTCGAAAGTGGGCTTGCGCTCGTACGCGCCTGAGAGCGCGACGCACGCCTTGATGCGCTTCTCGAAGGCCGCCGCCCGCGGTGCATAGTAGCCGCCGAGCGAAACGCCCCACACGCCGATCCGCGACACGTCGATGTCCGGGCGGGTCTCGAGGTAATCGATCACTGCGCCGACCGGCTTCTCGTATTCGGGGCAGATCGCGAAATCGTATTCCGCTTCGCCCTGTCCCGGACCGTCGAACGCGAGGGTGGCGACGCCGCGCTTGAGAAAACGGTTTTCGTAATCGTCCATCTCCTCTTTGGCCGAATCGAGACCCATGCACATCACGACGATCGGCGGCTTCGCGACGCCCGCGGGTTTGCGCAGGTTCCCGTAAAGCTGTTTGCCTTCGTAGGGAATCGCCACGCGCTCGCCTGGGGGACGTAAGTGCGGAAGCGCCTTGTTTCGGCACTCGACCGCTTTCATGTTGGCCTGCTTCAGCTGCGCCATGTCGTTGACGAACAGAAACTTGCCGAAGTGATAACACACCGCGGCGCGGGTCCAGTGCTCGCCGGCGGAAAGATCGAAACCTTCGGCATGCGCTTTGTTGCCGAGCTCTTCGTGCAGGGCGGCGCGCGCGCTCCACGCGCCGCACCAGTCTTCCCAGCGCCCGATGCCGGCAGTCACTTCCTGGAAGTCGGTGAGCGGCACGCCGTTGATCACGAAGCGCGGCGCCCAGTGCGAGATGGCGGACTGTACGCGCTCGTCTTTGTTGCCTGGTGGAGTGTCCATTACTGCCCTTTCTGGAAAAGCGTTTGGTATTCAGCCGTCAGGCCGCGCCTGCATTGAGCCCCGGGAGCGACCATTCCTTCACCGCCATCGGGCTCAGCACCGGCTTGCCGAGCAGCGGTGACGTCACGAGGTAAAGACCGGACCCGGTCCCCACCCACATGAGCCTGCGGTCCCATTCGACGAACACCGCGTCGGTGTCGCGCGGATAGCTCAGGTAATCGTCGAGGCTGCCGGGCTGAGGCGGCACGAAATAGCCGGTGTTGCGAGGCTTCGCCGGATCGCTGATGTCATAGAGCTGAAGCCCCGCGTTGAAGAACGAATACGCGGTGAAATTGGGGTCGGGTTTTCCCGGCGCTTTGATGTGCGGCGGATTGTGCGGTCCGAACCGTCCGCGCTTGTCGCAATAATCCCGGTACGGCGCGTCCTGCGGCGGCTGCGGGATCGGCAGCTCCGCAATCGCGCGAGGGCTGGCGGGGTTTCTGACGTCGACCACGATCGACGGCTGATAGGCTTCGTTGCAGTCCGGGTTGAGCACCTCCGGATTGGTGATGACGAAACCGCGATCGAGCCGTGAGACGTCGATCGTGTGGAAAGGTATCGCCCCGGCTTTCAGCGGCGGGTTGAATCGCGACACGAGCTTCGGGTTGCGGATGTCGGTCAGGTCGTGAATGAGCATGCCGAAGCTGCCGTACGCGCTGTAGCCGTAGCGTCCGCCGTCCTCGATCCGGCGGGGCACATACATCGGCCCGTGCAGGCTGGTGAACGAAGTCTTGTCGCCGTGCTCGCGCCATTTGCGGTACGCGTCTTCCTCGCCCTGCTTCTGCCCCGGCACCCACGAGTTCGACACGAACTTCGGCCTGGCCGGGTCGGACGCGTCGATGATCTGGATGCCGTTCGTGTAGTAACGAAAAAAGGCTTCCATGTTGGTGAAACTGTTGTCGGGGCCGGTATCGAGATACGCATACTGGCCGCCGTCGTAGTAGTTGCGATGCGTGCCTGAGCCCGTCTGCACCTCGCGCTGCGGGTCGCCCTGATCGCAGCTCCACTCGGACATGAGGACGAGCTTTGCAGGGTTGGACGCGTCGTGGAAGCGCACCCCGCGCAGCCCTTTCTGCTCGAGGTTGCGCTTGATGAGCGCGGGGTTGTCGTACTTGCCGTGAGGCCACTCTTTGGTCGAGAACGTGCCCATCGACCCATGGCCGGTCATGAGGATCCACTTGCCGAGCTTGCGGTTATACGCGAGCTGCACCTGGCCGCTCTCGTACGCGCGCTTGTTGACGACCACCGGCTTCAGCGGCTCGGTCACGTCGAGCACGTCGCGGCGATTGAAGAGGTAACGCCGGGACCCGATCGACATCATCTGCATCTTAGAGCCGCGCTCCTCGCCCGGATCGAAATGCGCGAGCACGTCGGTGTTGCTCCGGTACATGTTCCGGTCGAGGTACGGCAGGGCCGTCGGACGCACGTGCGGATGGCGGTTCGCATGAGCGAACGGGACCGAGCCGGCCGCACCCACTGCGCCCAGCGCCGCACCGAGCTTCAGCAGATCGCGTCTTTTATTGTCGCTCATCGTTCGCCTTTTTCTTATGTTTTCGGCACGCTCAACTGCTGCGCCATCCAGTCGGCGGCCTGGGTCTGGTACATGTAGCGCCGGTTGTTCACGACGTGGTTTCCGCCCTGCACGATCTGCAGCACTTTCGGACCTGACACCTCGGACGCGATCCGCTCGGCGTTCGCCGGCGGCGTCAGACGGTCGAGCTCACCGGCGACGATGTAGATCGGACACGTGATGTTAATCGCGGCGCCTTCGAGCGTCAGCGTCTTCGCTTTCTCATGCGCTTCTTCCATGGTCCTGCTGTGGCTGCGCACGCGGAAGGCTTCGCGTGAGAGCTCGTTGCGGCCGTCGAAGATCTCCACCCACGAATACGGTCCGGAGAACGAAAGGCACGCCGCGATGCGCTTGTCGAACGCGGCTGCGCGAGCCGAGTAGTAGCCGCCGAGCGACACCCCCATGATGCCGACGCGATCCCGGTCGAGATCGTCCCGGGATTCGATGTAATCGATGACCGCCTTCACCGGCGCTTCGTAATCGCCGCGGATCGGCAGGTCGTACTCGGCTTCGCCCTGCCCCGGCCCGTCGAACACCAGTGTCGCCATTCCGCGCTGGAGGAAAAGGTCCTCGTACACGTCGAGCTCTTCCTTGGTCGAGTCCAGCCCGACGCACATGATCACGACAGCGGGCCTATCGACGCGTAGCGGCCGGCGCAGGATGCCGTAAAGCTCGCGGCCTTCGTAGGGAATCGAGACGCGCTCGCCCGGCGGGTCGAGGTACGGCAGCGCCAGATTGCGGCATTCCACGACTTTCTCGTGCGCCCGTCGCATCTCGTCCATCTTGTGCACGAACATGAACTTGCCGAAGTGATAGCACAGCGACGCGCGGGTCAGATGGCCCGCAGCCGAGAGGGTGTAGCCTTCGGCGAGCGCCTCGTGGCCGAGCGCTTCGTGCACCGCGGCGCGTTGCGACCAGACCGCGCACCACTCGTCCCAGTGCGTGATCGCAGCGGTGACCTCGTTGAAATCGTCGAGCGGAACGCCGGCCGCCACGAAGCGCGGCGCCCAGTTGTGTATCGCAATCTCGACGCGCTTGTCTTTGGTTGCTGCAGTCATATGTTCAAAAACTCAAGTCAGTTGATTCGGGCGCCGGCGGCGATCAGCACTTTGGCGAACCGCTTCACTTCGGTGCGGATGAAAGCGTCGAACTCTTCAGGGGTGGTCGGCGCGGGCGTGGCGCCCTGTGAAAGCAGGCGCTCCTTCATGTCGGGGAGGTTGAGGATGCGCACGACCTCCTTGTTCAGCATATTCACGAGAGGGCGCGGCGTCTTCGCCGAGACGAGCAGGCCGTACCACTGGTCGTATTCGAATCCCGCGACACCGGCTTCGGCCACTGTCGGCAGGTTCGGGAACATCGGCGAGCGCGTGGCAGTGCTCACGCCCAGCGCCACCACCCTGCCCGCTTTAACCTGGCCCGCAGCCACCAGGATCGGCGTGAAGCAGAACTCGACCCTGCCTGCGATCGTCTCGTTCAGCGCCTCGGGAGCGCCTTTGTACGGCACATGAGTCGCGTCGAAACCGGCCGCGAGTCTGAACATTTCGCCGTTGATCTGGGTGCCGCTGCCGATTCCGGCGGAGCTGAAGTTGAACGTGCCGGGCTTCGATTTCGCGAGCGCGATGAGCTCCTTCACCGACTTCACGCCGAGGCCCGGTGCGACGACCAGCAGGTTGGGCACGCTCGCGACTCGCGAGACGCCGGCGAAGTCGCGAACAGTGTCGTAGGAGAGCTTCGAGTACAGGGTCGCATTACCCGCGTGACCGGTGGAGACCATCATCAGGGTGTGCCCGTCGGGATTCGCGGCGAGGACGTATTCAGAGGCGATCGTCCCGCCGGCGCTCGGCCTGTTGTCCACGACGACCTGCTGGCCCCAGTTCTGGGTCATTTTCTCGCCGGTCCAGCGCGCCAGAATGTCGGTCTGGCTGCCGGTCGAGAACGGAACGAGCATGCGTATCGGCTTCACCGGAAACTGACGATCCTGCGCACTCGCCTGAAGCGCGACCGCGGCGTTCAACAACACAGCCGACAGCACGACTGCCGTGGAACGATTGCAAGACATCACGACTCCTCCCCGCGGTTGAGCCTTCTAGTCGGCGCGGGCGCCGGAGGCCTTGATCACTTTTGCGAGCTTGTCGATCTCCGCCCGGATGAAAGCGTCGAACTGCTCCGGCGTGCTCGGCTTTGCCACGGCGCCCTGGGTCTGGAAAGTCTTGCGCACGTCCGGCAGATCGAGCACTCGCGCGACTTCCTTCGAAAGCTGCGCCAGCACTGCCTTGGGCGTATTGCGCGGCGCGAGCATGCCGTACCACTGGTCGTAGTCGAACCCGGGCAGCGCCGCCTCGGCGACGGTAGGCACGTCAGGCAGAACCGGCGAGCGCGTCGCCGTGCTCACCGCGAGCGCGAGCAGCCGGCCTTCCTTTACGAAAGGCGTCGCAGGCACGAGAGGCGAGAAGAAGTACTGGATGCGCCCGGTCATCGTGTCGGTCAGCGCCTCGGGAGTGCCTTTATACGGCACGTGCACCACGTTCACGCCCGCCACGACCTTGAACTGCTCGCCGTTGATGTGCGTGCCGCTGCCGATTCCGGCCGAGCCGAAGTTGATGGTGCCCGGTTTCTGTTTCGCCAGCGCGATGAGGTCCTTGACCGACTTGACGCCGAGTGACGGCGCGACGACGAGCACGTTCGGAACGCTCGCGACCTGCGACACCCCGGCGAAATCGCGCAGCGTATTGAAAGGCAAGCGGGTGTAGAGCGTCGCGTTGATCGCGTGGCCGACCGAGTGCAGCATCAGGGTATGACCGTCTGCAGGCGCGCCTGCGACGATTCCCGCCGCGATCGTGCCGCCGGCGCTCGGACGGTTGTCGATGACGACCTGCTGCCCCCAGTTCTCGTTCATCTTCTGGCCGACGAGCCGCGCGAGGATGTCGGTCTGGCTGCCCGCCGAAAACGGCACGATCATGCGTATGGGTTTGGACGGAAACTTCTGCTGCTGCGCGTGCGCGGCGCACGCGACGAGCGAGACTGCTGCCGACAGCAGCGCGGCTGCGGCGCTCCGAGCTTCGAACTTCATCTGGTGACTCCTCCTGCGATTACCGGTGACCGACGTAGTCAGGCGCGCGCGATGCCGAGCTGCCGCGCCATCCAGTCGGCCGATTGCGTGCGGTAGCGGTAACCGCGGTTGTTCGCGACGTGATTGCCGTCGTCTATGAGCAGCAGCTCGACCGGCCCGCTCGCTTCGCGCGCGAGGCGCTCACCGTGCTGCCACGGCACGATGCGGTCCTGCTTTCCGGCGACGATGAACAGCGGGCACCTGATGTTCGACGCGACGCCTTTCAGGGTCAAGCTCGTGCCGTACTCGTGCGCCTCTTCGAGCGTTGCGCATTTCGCCCGCACCCGAAACGCTTCGCGCGTGAGCGGATTCATCGTCGGCCAGAGCTCGGCCCAGTCGTAAGGCCCCGACAGCGATATGCACGCCTTCACGCGCTTTTCATGTGCCGCTGCGCGCGGAGCGTAGTAACCGCCCAGCGACACACCCCACAACCCGATACCGGCCGTGTCCAGATCGGCGCGGCGTTCCACCCAGTCGATGACGCTTTTCACCGGCGCTTCGAAGTCGCCACGAATGCGAAGCTCGTATTCCGCTTCGCCCTGGCCGGGGCCGTCGAATGCCAGGGTCGCCATGCCGCGCGCCAGGAAAACCGATTCGTAGGCGTCCATCTCTTCCTTCGCCGAATCGAGCCCCATGCACATCACGATGACCGGCGGACGCGCGACACCTTTGGGCTTGCGCAGAATGCCGTAGAGCCGGGTGCCCTGAAAGGGAATCTCCACGCGCTCGCCCGGAGGGTCGAGGTGAGCGAGCGCCGCCTGGCGGCACGCGATGGCCTTGCGGTGCGCGGCGCCCATCTCGTCGTAGGCGTGCACGAAGACGAACTTGGCGAAGTGGTAGCACACGCCCGCGCGGGTCAGGTGCTCGCTCGCCGAAAGCCGGTGTCCCGCCGCGAGCGCGTCGTTGCCGAGCTTCTCGTGAACCGCTGCGCGGGTCGACCATGCAGCGCACCAATCCTCCCAGCGCTCGACCTGCGCCGTGACTTCCTGGAAGTCGCTCAGCGGAACGCCGTTCGCGACGAAACGCGGCGCCCAGTGCGCAATCGCGGCTTCGACTCGTGCGTCTCGTGACGACATGCTCCTCCCGGGGGGTATCGGCGTGCTTTGTTGTGCGACCGAACGCGCCGCTCTTTTCACGAATGCTAGGCGGCGGTGAACCAATTGTCAACGACTTGAACCAATTGACGTGATTGGTTCAACACCGGACAATGCACCTGTTAAGAGGGAGGATCGGCATGGCGACACCCGAGACCCGAGAAACTCCGCGCAATGGCGCGCACACACCCCGCAGCGGCGCGCGGCGCATCCGCGAATTCATCGTGAGCTCTGCTTCCGATGGGAAGCTCGCGCCCGGAGCGCGGCTGCCGACCGAGCGCGAGCTTGCGCGGCGCTTCGCAGTGCCTCGCAACGCGGTGCGCCGCACCCTCGCGCAGCTCGAGGCCGAAGGCGCGATCACCCGTCACGTCGGCCGCGGCACCTTCCTCGCCGGGACGCCGGAGCGCGAAGACGCGCAGTTCTCGGCGGGCAGCGTGTCCCATACCAGCCCCGCCGAGCTGATGGAAGCGCGGCTGCGTATCGAGCCCGCGCTCGCTGAGCTCATCGTCACCAACGCGACCCCGGCGGATTTCGAGCGCATGCAGGCGTGCATCGACAAAGCGGAGCAAGCCGCGACGCTCGACGAGTTCGAGCTGTGGGACGCGGCGCTGCACCAGGCGCTCGCCACTGCGACCCACAACCGCTTCGTGATCCGGGTGCTCGACATGGTCGCCGCGGTCCGCGAGCAGTCCGAATGGGGCAAGCTCAAGGATCGCATCGTGACGCCCGGGCGCAGGCTCGAATACCAGGAAGAGCACCGCGCGATCGTGGGCGCGCTCAAGGCGCGCGATGCCGACCGGGCCCGCGATTCGATCGTCACGCATCTGCAGCACGCGAGGAGAAATCTGTTCGACTACTGAAAGAGACGTGAACGGTAAGCGATAAACGGTAAACCGGTAGCGGCTCGAGACCCTACTCACGGCTTACCGTTTACCGTTCACTGTTTACGACTTCGGTCTTTGCCGGGCACGCCAGGGCTGAGCCTTCGTAAGTAACAGAATCCCCTTACGAAAAATCTGCCGCTCGCGAAACGTAATCATCCACAATTTCTGTGGATAACGTTGTGGGTAAGGTCCCTGGCGCGCGGTTCCCAAGGCGTCAGTCGGCGCGCGGCTTGGCGCTGCGCAAAAGTTCATCAAGCGGCGTCGCGATCAATCGAGTTTTGCGCCGGGGACCTTGACAGCTTTCCCCACGTGTCCATTTCGCCGCGAGCGAACTGCGCAAGAACATCGGGTGCAACCACCGCGTACCACGATGCGGCATCGAAGCCGGGCAAGCCCGATTCGTTCAGCGTGGGCACCTCGCACATCGCAGGCGAACGCTACGCGCCCGAGATCGCGAGCGCGCGTCTCCGATCACTTCAGCACGTGCACCAGGTTGTAGAAATCATCGGTCCAGACCTGGAACCCGGGCCGCGTCTTGAGCGCCACGGCCACGGACTTGATCGCGTCCGCCTGGAGCAGCCGGGCGTTGCGGGTCACGATGATCTGATCGGTATGCGACATCCAGTAATCGATGGGGCCTTTCGAGTTGTCCGGAAAATCGCTGACCATCACTGCGAGGTACCCGAATTCTGCCGCGAGGCGCTCCACGACCGGCGCGATGTCCACGAAGCGGTTGGTCGCCTGGAAGATGATCACGCCGTCGGGCTTCAGGTGCTTCAGATACGTCGCCATCGCCTCGCGCGTGATGAGGTGCATGGGGATGGAGTCGCCGGAGAAGGCGTCGATCGCGAGGACATCGTACTGCTGCGGCGCTTCGCGCTCGAGCGACAGGCGTCCGTCGCCGAGCACGATGTCGGTCTGCGCCTGCGCATCGCGTAGATAGCTGAACTCGGTCACCGCGACGGCGGCGACCTGCGGGTCGATCTCGTAGAAGCGGAAAGTGTCGCCTCGCCGGGCGTAAGCCCCGAGCGCACCGGCGCCCAGCCCCAGCACGCCGACTTTGCGCGGTCCCGGCGGCAGGCTCTCGAACACGCGTCCGTAGCCGCTCGTGGGGCTGAAGTACGTCGTCGGAAGCCGGCGGTATTGCGGGTCGAGGAACTGCCCGCCGTGGTTGATCGCGCCGTGGTACATCGCTCGAAAATTCGCAGGGTCGTGGAAGTCCCGGGTGCGGACCATGCCGTAGAAGTTGCGCACCATGACGCGCGTATCGGTGCCGTAATCGCGAAGCTGGTAGACCGCGATGCCGACGGTCGCAACGCATACTGCGAGCGCACCCGCGGTGGTCGGCAGGTTGGCGCCGCGCGCGCGCCAGGCGAAGAGCAGTGCGCAAAGGCCCAGCGTGATCGCGAGCTCGTAATAGCCTCGGAGCACGACAGGCGCGCCGACACCGATCGCAAGCGCGCCGAGCGCGCCGCCGACCGCGATCATCAGGTAGAACGTCGTCAGGTGCCGTGGACCGGGACGCGTTCGGTACAGCTCCCCGTGGCAGACCATGCACAGCACGAAAAGTCCGGTCGCATAGAGTGGGCCGGCGACCCACAGGTCGAGCGATTCGCTGAACCACGCCATGACCGGCAGCATGATCGCCGCGGCCGCGAGAAAGAGCGGGCGCACGTACCAGCGGGGATGGTCGAAGCACAGGATGAAGGTGATCAGGTAGAGCGAGAGCGGAACGACCCACAGGAACGGAATCGAGGGGATGTTCTGGGTGAGGTGATTCGTGACCGCGAGCAGGAGACACGAGCTCATCGCGGCGAGCGCGACCCACAGCAGGCGCTGCCGCAGCGCAGGCGCGGCTTCGGCGGGCGCGCCGGCTGCGGCGGCTTCGGCCTCGGGTGCGGGCTGCATGTCCGCAGCGTCCGCGTTCGACCGGCGCACGGTCACGATCGCGGTGGCCGCACACAGCACCACGAACACGGCATAGCCGATCGACCACGCGATCCCCTGGCGCTTCAACGTGAAGACCGGCTCGATCAGGACCGGGTACATGAGCAGCGCGAGCAGCGATGCGAAGTTCGACAGCGCGAAGAGGCGATACGGCACCGCATGATGAAAGCGCCGCCAGAACCACGCCTGAGCGAGCGGGCTCGTCGACGACAGCAGGAAGTACTGAAGACCGATCGTCGCGCCGAGCAGCGCGAGGATCGAGAGCGCGGGCCCGGTTGCCTCATCCGCGCCGGGTTTCCAGCGTACGTCAGGGATGATCGGCAGCAGCGCGAGGCTCACCAGCAGCAGCGTGACGTGCACGATGCATTGCGTGCGGGGTTTCAACGAGCGCGTGCTCCAGTCGGCGTACGCGTAGCCGAAAAGCAGCACGGTCTGGAAGAACACGAGACACGTCGCCCACACCGACCCCGAGCCTCCGAACCACGGGAGGATCTGCTTGGCGATGATCGGTTGAACCAGGAAAAGCAGGAACGCGCTCAGGAATATGGTCGCGGCGTACAGGCGCATCAGCGGGCTTGCAGGAAGTGGAGCGCGGCGCGGCAAGAAGCGGCGTGCATGTCAGGCGAGAGAGCACAAGTGCTTCACGTCGGCGTTGCCGCCGGACACCACGACGCCCACGCGTTTGCCGGCAACGTCGAGCTTGTGCTCGAGCAGCGCCGCGGCGCCGAGCGCACCTGTCGGTTCCACGATGATTTTCATACGCTCCCACAGATACCACATCGCCCGCAAAAGCTCGGCGTCGTCGACGGTCAATATGTCTGCGACGTGCTTCATGATCAGCGGAAAAGTGATCGCGCCGGGCGCGGAGGTGCGCGCGCCGTCGGCGATTGTATCCGGATTGTTTACGCGCTGGATCGTGCCGGACCTGAACGAGCGCATCACGTCGTCGCCGGCGGCAGGCTCGACGCCGATGACACGCACGCCCGGCGACAGCGCCTGCGCAGCGATCGCGCACCCGGACAGGAGACCGCCGCCGCCGCAAGGCACGAGGAGGATGTCGAGCGGGCCGGTCTCTTCGATCAGCTCGAGTGCGGCCGTGCCCTGCCCCGCCACGATGTGCGGATGATCGAAAGGCGGAACGAGGGTCACGCCGCGCTCGCGCGCCAATGCCAGGGTGATGGCTTCGCGATCGTCGCGCGCGCGGTCGTAGAGCACGACTTCGGCGCCATAGCCCCGCGTCGCGTCGACTTTGACGCGTGGCGCGTCCACCGGCATGACGATGATCGCGGGGACGCCGAGCAGCCGGCCTGCGAGGGCGACGGCCTGAGCGTGATTGCCCGATGAATACGCGACGACGCCTTTGCGCCTGGCTTCAGGCGTCAGGTTTGCGAGCGCGTTGTAAGCCCCGCGAAACTTGAATGCACCGCCGCGCTGGAGGTTTTCGCATTTGAAGAAGACCCGCGCCCCGGTGTGCTCGTCGACCGTGCGTGAGGTCAGCACCGGGGTGTGGTGCGCATGGCCCTGCAGGACTCGCGCGGCCGCGAGGACGTCGGAATAGCCGACTTGCGCCGGATCAGTAGTGCTCAAAATGTTCTTCCTTTCGTTTCCCGGCTTCAGTTTGCCGCCGAGCTGCCGTATTTGTGATCAATGACCTGGGATTGTCGTCGGAAGGGCAGCCACAATATCGTCATAAACTTCAAGGAAAATCATCCAGGTCACGCGTATCACGTGGAGCCATCATGGCCAAAGGCGACAAGCAGGACTGCAACGATGCAGGCGATGAGAGCCGTTACGGCGACGAGTTGCTTCGAGCCCACTGGAACCCGGCCATATCGCTGCTCCAGTCCTCGTGCGACCGCACCCCTGACAGCATCCGCCCGGCGCGGGGCGACGTGTCGGATGAAGAAGCCGCCGCATTCCTCGACCGCGTCTACGCGCATTGCTTTTGACGTTCCAACGCTCTCTTACCTGACCCGCCCTACGCCAGCGCGGAGATCAGGCGCTCGCGCGTGAACGGCATGTCCCGCAGCCTCACCTTGAGCGCGTTGTAAACGGCGTTGCCGATCGCTGCCGCGGTCGGACCCTGCGTGCCTTCACCCGCGCCGAGCGGCGGCAGCTCGGGCCGGTCGATCAGCGCAACCTCGATCTCCGGCACCTCGGGAAAAGTCAGTATCGGATAGTCGAACCAGTTGCGGCTCGTCACGGTCTCGCGGTCGTAGGTGATGCGCTCCTTGAGGGTCCAGCTCACCGTCTGCACGATGCCGCCTTCG
>JAQGMV010000330.1 GCA_028292225.1 Betaproteobacteria bacterium | reverse complement strand
CGTTGTCGCCGACGATCGGCTTCGGCATGAAGGTCGCCGTCTTGCCGTACGAATGCGCGACGTTGTGGATCACGTACTTCATGATCTGGTTCCAGTCGGCGCGCTTGACCAGGCTGTTGAACTTGGTGCCGATCTCGCACTGGCCGGGGGCCGCGACTTCGTGGTGATGGACCTCGACTTCGACGCCCATCTCTTCCATCGCCATGCACATCGCCGAGCGGATGTCCTGCAGCGAATCGACCGGGGGCACCGGGAAGTAACCGCCTTTGACCGCGGGACGGTGGCCCATGTTGCCGCCGTCGAAATCCTCGCCCGAAGACCACGGGGCTTCTTCGGACTTGATCTTCACGAAGGAGCCGGACATGTCGACGTTCCAGGTGACCGCGTCGAAGATGAAGAACTCGGGCTCGGGACCGAAATAGGCGACGTCGCCGAGGCCGCTCGACTTCAGGTAAGCCTCGCCGCGCTTGGCGATCGAGCGCGGATCGCGGTCGTAACCCTTGCCGTCGGAAGGCTCCACGACGTCGCAGGTCAGGATGAGCGTCGGCTCGTCCGTGAAAGGGTCGAGATTTGCCGAATCGGGGTCCGGCATGAGCAACATGTCCGAGGCCTGGATGCCTTTCCAGCCGGCGATCGAGGAACCGTCGAAAGCGTGACCGTCGGTAAACTTGCTGTCGTCGAACGCTTTAGTCGGTACCGTCACGTGCTGCTCTTTGCCGCGCGTGTCGGTGAAACGAAGGTCGATGAACTTGACCTCGTTGTCCTTGATCATTTTCAAGACGTCGGCGCCGCCTGCCATTGGTATTCTCCTGTTGTGTGAGGGGTGTAGCGTGTAGCTAACGGGGATGCCGTTTGAGCAGGAACTATGCCAGCGCATCCAGCGAGAAACGCATTGTGCCACAAGGGGTTGCGCTCGCCGGCAGCCAAGGCGCGCCCCATAATGGGGCGCGTCGGGAGTACGTTTGCTCCATTATAGTGCGCCACGGGCCGTTGTGGTGCCGGTGCTAGAATTCGCCGCTTCCGACGACTTTCTGGGATTTCGCCATGACGATCAGCGACACGCTGAAAAAAGCCCGCGACCGCGCCAAGGAAATGCGCCTGCCGTACGAAGGCGCACTTACCCCTGCGGAAGCTCACGAGATTCTGCAACAGACTCCCGACGCGAAGATCGTGGACGTGCGCACCCGCGCGGAGCTCGACTGGGTCGGGCGCATCCCGGGCGCGGTCGAAGTCGAACTCCTGACGTGGCCGGGGAGCCGCCCCAACGCCGATTTCGTGCAGCAGCTCGAGCAGAAGATCGACGACAAGGACGCCCCGGTGCTCTTCATCTGCCGCAGCGGCGCGCGCTCGCACAACGCGGCAATGCTCGCAATGCAGGCGGGCTATCGGGACGCGTACAACGTGCTCGAGGGCTTCGAAGGCGACAAGGACGCCGAAGGCCATCGCAACAAGGTCGGCGGATGGCGGGCTGCCGGATTACCCTGGACGCAAAGCTGAGCTTTGCGTCGCTTTCGGTAAACGACAACGACGGAAACCCGGGTTCCCTCCTTGAATCTCCTTTCCTTTGGCCGCTTGCCGGCAGCTTCGGAGCGCTACCGCTAAATCGGGGACAGACCCCGATTTCCCGCCAGATGGAAAGGCATCCTGACCCCGCTTCACTCGGTTCCGAGGCACGCGGCGATCAGCGCCGCCGCGAGCGCAGTGCTCGCGCCCGCAGCAACGAGCAGCCAGTGCGCTGCATACACTTCAGCCATCGCCCCGCCGATCGCGATTCCCGCGCTAATACCGCCGAGCAGACAAGTCGACGCCCACGTGAAGCTTTCGGCGAGACGCTCGCGCGATGAGAGTCTAGACACGAGCTGCGACTGGGTTGCGATGGCCGTGGCCATCGGCACGCCGGTGATGACCGCGGCGATCGAATACACGATGAGATTGTCGATCGGCACGAGCAGCAGGATGCCCGCGGCCATGAGCGCAAGCGCGATCAGGAACTGGCGCGGCAGCGGCATGGACCAGTGACGCGAGCCATACACGACGGCGCCGACGCCGCTTCCCACGCTGGTGAGCGCGAGCGCGATCCCGGCGGCGGGGGGCGCGCCTCTCGCGGCCGCGTGCGCGGTCACTGCAACTTCGAACAGACCGAATCCCACCGAGTAGAGGATGGTCGCGCCAAACACGACGAGCAGCCTGGGAGCGGCGAGCGCACCGAGCCAGCTCCGCGGTCTGTGTGTCGCCGGCGCCGTCCAGTGCGCCACCGCGGGCGCACGAGCGAATACGACGGTGCCCACTCCGGCGGCGAGCGCGGCCAGGAAAAGGGCCGCTTCGGGATAACCGGTCGCAACGCACGCGGCGACGGCTGCAGGGCCGAGGATGAACACCATCTCGACGAAAGCCGAATCGACCGAGTAGGCGGTCTGGAGCAGCGAAGGCTCCGAGACCAGGCGCGGATACAGCGCGCGTATGCACGCGGTGACCGGCGGCAGCGATGCACCCGCGATGAAAGCGACCGCGCTCACGAGCGCCGGGTGCGCGCCTGCGAGCACCAGGAGCGCCAGCGCCACGAGCGCCGCGGGATACATCACCCCGCACACGAGCAGCACGGGCCGCGGCCCCAGCCGGTCGATGATCCGGCCGAGAAAAGGCGCGATCACCGCGAGTCCGAGCACATACAGCGCACTCGCGCCGCCCGCGAGCGCGAAGGAGCCCGAGCGGCTCTGCACGAAGAGCAGGATCGCGAGACCCGCGATGCCGATCGGCAGGCGCCCCACGATCGATGCGATCAGCGCCGAGCGCACCTGCGGGACGAGGAAAAGCTCGCGGTACCGGTCGAGAGAGATCATGGGGTCCGACCCCGGTTCGATCCGGTGCGAAGCGCCGGCAACCTGCCTAGCGGCGATAGCCGCATGATCGGGCCCTTACGCCCTTCGCTAAGCGAACGAAGCCGCCGAGACCTTTCAGCTCGCCCAGGTTACGAGCCCAGTGTAGGCCGTGAGGAGCACGATGGCCCCGAACACGATTCGATACCAGGCGAAGACGGTGAAATCGTGCGACGCGATGTAGCGGATCAGCCAGCGCACGCAGATGAACGCGGACACGAAAGCGGCGATCAGACCGGCGCCGAAGACCGGCACGTCGGCGACGCTCAGCAGGTCGCGATGCTTGATGAGATCGTACAGGCCGGCAGCGATCAGGGTCGGCACCGCGAGGAAGAACGAGAACTCGGTCGCGGCCTTGCGCGAAAGGCCGAACAGCATGCCGCCGATGATCGTCGCACCCGAGCGCGAAGTGCCGGGGATGAGCGCGAACGCCTGCGCGATGCCGACTTTCAACGCGTCTTTCCACGTCATGTCGTCGACCGTCTCGACCAAGACCGTGCGCGGGCGCCGCCGCTCGACCCACAGGATCACGAAGCCGCCGACTATGAACGCGATCGCGACGGGCACCGCGTGGAACAGATGCGCCTTGATGTACTTGCCGAACGCGAGCCCGAGCACCGCCGCAGGCATGAACGCGACGGCGAGGTTGACGATGAAGCGCCGCGCGACGGGATCGCTCCCCACACCCGTCAGCGCCCGCGCGAAGCGTGCACGATATTCCCAGACGATCGCAAGCATCGCGCCGGTCTGTATGGCGATCTCGAAAACCTTGCCTTTTTCATCGTTGAAATCGAGGAGCTGGCCCGCGATGATCAGGTGCCCGGTGCTCGAGATCGGAAGAAATTCGGTGAGACCTTCGACGACGCCGAGGATCAGCGCCTTGAGGAGAATGATGGGGTCCATCGGGACTCAGTTATGAGGATTCAGGAGGATTCAGGATGCAGCCGGAACAGCCGAAGCAGCGCGCGATTATGAACGATACGGTGCCTCACGTCGCCGTGACCGGCATTGCGCCTGACCGGATCCCGTTTCCGTTCACTCGTACCGCAAGGCGTCGATAGGCAAACGCCCCCGAAGCCCCCACCGACGACACTGCCGATGGCTGGCTGCGAAGCGGCGCACAGGGCCGCGCCGCGCGGGAAAAGCTCAGAGGCGCTGGAGCGGACGGGAGGAAGGCAGTACACCGGGCGTTTTCATGGCGTCGCGGATAGAGCGCTCGATCGCGTCGAGCACCGCCCGGCCTGCAATCGCGCCGCGCTGCTTCGCCTCCTCCCCGATCGCTTCGACGCGCTGCGTGAGCGCCTCAGGCGGCGGCAGCTCACGCCCCTCCACCGCCGCGTCGAGCGCTTCGCGCAGATAGCCGAAGACCAGATCGACGTCGCGCTCATGGACGAGACCGTGGATGAAAGACTCCGCAGCGGCGGCGAGCGGGTCATCGGGAGGTGCAGCATGCGCGGGCGCGCACAGGAACATGCTGATCAGTGCTGCGGCTGCAAGGTTCCTCATGTCGCCCTTCCTCCCGACGTGGGATACGGCCTCACGCCTTCCGATAAATCTCCGCACCCGCCGATACGAACTCCGCAGCCTTGTCTTCCATCCCTTTCGCAAGCGCCTGCTCTTCGGCCACACCCTGCTGCGCCGCGTAGTCGCGAACGTCCTGCGTGATTTTCATCGAGCAGAAGTGCGGCCCGCACATCGAGCAGAAGTGCGCGAGCTTGGCGCCTTCCTGCGGCAGGGTCTCGTCGTGGAACTCGCGAGCCTTGTCCGGATCGAGGCCGAGGTTGAACTGGTCGTCCCAGCGGAATTCGAAGCGTGCTTTCGACAGCGCGTTGTCGCGGATCTGCGCGCCGGGATGTCCCTTGGCGAGGTCGGCGGCGTGCGCGGCGATCTTGTACGCCATGATGCCGTCCTTCACGTCTTCCTTGTCAGGAAGGCCGAGGTGCTCTTTCGGCGTCACATAGCACAGCATCGCAGTGCCGTACCAGCCGATCATCGCCGCGCCGATGGCGGACGTGATGTGGTCATAACCGGGGGCGATGTCGGTGGTCAGCGGTCCGAGGGTATAGAAAGGCGCTTCCTTGCAGTACTTGAGCTGCAGCTCCATGTTCTCGCGGATGAGCTGCATCGGCACGTGGCCGGGGCCTTCGATCATCACCTGCACATCGTGTTTCCACGCGACGTCGGTGAGCTCGCCGAGAGTCTTCAGCTCGGCGATCTGCGCGTCGTCGTTCGCGTCGTAGTTCGAGCCGGGCCTGAGGCCATCGCCGAGCGAGAACGCGACGTCGTACTCCTTGAGGATCTCGCAGATCTCTTCGAAGCGCGTGTAGAGAAAGCTTTCCTTGTGGTGCGCGAGGCACCACTTCGCCATGATCGAGCCGCCTCGCGAGACGATGCCGGTCATGCGTTTCGCGGTCATCGGGATGAACGGCAGGCGCACGCCGGCGTGCACGGTGAAGTAATCGACGCCCTGCTCGCACTGCTCGATCAGCGTGTCGCGATAGATTTCCCACGTGAGGTCTTCGGCTTTGCCGTCGACTTTCTCGAGCGCCTGGTAGATCGGCACCGTGCCGATCGGCACCGGGGAATTGCGAACGATCCACTCGCGGGTCTCGTGGATGTGCTTGCCGGTGGAAAGATCCATTACCGTGTCGCCGCCCCAGCGCGTCGACCACGTCATCTTCTCGACTTCCTCCTGGATGCTCGAGCCCAGGGCGGAATTGCCGATGTTGGCGTTGATCTTCACCAGGAAGTTGCGGCCGATGATCATCGGCTCGGACTCGGGATGATTGATGTTGTTCGGGATGATCGCGCGGCCGCGGGCGACTTCGTCGCGTACGAATTCGGGCGTGATGATCTGAGGGATCGCCGCGCCGAACGATTCGCCGCGATGCTGGCGCGTGACGAGCTCGGGCAGCGCGTCGCGGCGCTGGGTCTCGCGGATGGCGATGTACTCCATCTCCGGCGTGACGATCCCTTTGCGCGCGTAATGCATCTGGGTCACGTTCATGCCGGGCTTGGCGCGGCGCGGCTTGCGATGAAGATTGAACCTGAGCGTCGAGAGCTGGGGATCGGCCAGGCGTTCCTGTCCGTAACGCGAGCTCGGCCCTTCGAGCTCTATCGTGTCGTTGCGCTCTTCGATCCATGCCGCGCGCAAGCTTGGCAGGCCCGAGCGGATGTCGATCTTCGCTGCGGGATCGGTATACGGACCCGACGTGTCGTACACGAAGATCGGCGGGTTCTTCTCCGCGCCCATCGAAGCCGGGGTATCGGACTGGCTGATCTCGCGCATCGGCACGCGAATGTCGGGGCGCGAGCCTTCGACGTAGACCTTGCGGGAGTTCGGCAGGGCCTGCACCGCCAGCTCGTCGACGTGGGCTTCGGTGTTCAGGAATTTCGGATTGGCGTTCATGTGCGCTCCTCGGTGGGACTGGAAGCGCAGGGATGGGATGCGGGACCGTGGGAGAGGAAACCGGCGGAACCACATCACGCTTCCCTACGCCGGCATTACCCGTATCAGGTTCAGAGGGTCTATCTCACCCCGCGTGATGCAGTGTACGTAATACGTAAATGAGCACGTAACCGCGCGCGAGGACCCCTGCGTGAGGTGTCCACCCTAATCGAAGTATGGGATAATTTCAAGCTCCGCAACCGCTTTATCCCTCCGAGAAGATGACCCCGCAGATCGACTACGAGCGCTCGCGCTTCAACATGATCGAGCAGCAGATCCGCACCTGGGAAGTGCTCGATCAGCGCGTCCTCGATCTGCTGTTTCGCCTGCACCGCGAAGAGTTCGTGCCTGAGCGTTACCGCGGCCTCGCTTTCGTCGACATGGAAATCCCCATCGGACACGGCGAGAAGATGCTTCAGCCCAAGCTCGAGGCCCGGATGCTGCAGGCGCTCGCGCTCGCGCCCACCGATCGCGTGCTCGAGATCGGCACCGGGAGCGGCTACATGACTGCGCTGCTCGCGAGCGTCGCCGCGCACGTCTACACCGTGGACATCTTCGATGATTTCACGCGCGCCGCCGCGGAAGCGCTCGCCCGCCACGGCATCGGCAACGTCACGCTCGAGACGGGCGACGGCTCGCGCGGCTGGGACAAGCACGGCCCATACGACGCGATCCTGCTGACAGGGTCGGTGCCGGTGCTGTCGCCCGCTTTCAAGGCAAGCCTGAAGACCGGGGGACGGCTCCTCGCGGTCGTCGGCGAAGCGCCGGTCATGGAAGCGCAGCTCATCACCGCGGTCGATTCCGCAGCGTACAACACGGTGACCTTGTTCGAGACTTGTATCGCGCCTCTGAAGAACGCGCAGCAGCCCGAGCGCTTCATATTCTGAGCACCGGGTTGTTCGCAGCAGCGTAGTAACCGATTCGCAGTCTGGGGGCGTTGTCGCTCGATATGACGCGCACGGTCCTTCACGCCCGGTATCTCGTGTCCGCGCTGCTGCTCGCCTCCGGCGCGCCCGCCCATGCCGCGGACCTCCTCGACATCTTCAGGCTCGCGCAGCCTGCGGATGCAACCTACGCGGCTGCGCGGGCGACATGGGCCGCGGCGCAGGAGCGCATCCCGCAGGCGCGCGCGGGGCTGCTACCCTTCGCCTCGGTCTCCGCGTCGACTCAGTACAACGACCGCTCGACGCGCTTTCGCGACGGGGTCTCGCCGCGCAGCAGCGGCGACTTCACGTCCAGCAACGTCGGCCTTTCGGTGACCCAGCCGCTTTACCGGCGGCAGAACACCGTCGTGTACGACCAGGCGCTGACACTGGTGCAGCAGGCGGATGCGCAGCTCGCAGTCGCAGCCCAGGATCTGATCCTGCGGGTCGCACAGGCGTATTTCGACGTGTTGCTCGCTCAGGACAACGTCGCGTTTTCCGAAGCGCAGAAAGCCGCGATCGGCCAGCAGCTCGAGCAGGCGAAGCGCAATTTCGAAGTCGGCACCGCGACGATCACCGATACGCACGAAGCCCAGGCGCGATACGACCTCACGACCTCGCAGGAGATCGCCGCACGCAGCGAGCTCGAGCTGCGCCGTCGCGGGCTGGAGCAGGTGATCGCGCGCGCAGCGCCACCGCTCGCGCCGCTCGGTCCGCAGTTCACGCTGAAGCCGCCGAAACCGGCCGTCATGGATACGTGGGCGGCGCTGGCACAGCGCGCGAACCTCCAGGTGCGCGTCGCGCAGAGCGCGCTGGTTTTTGCGGCCCAGGAGATCGACCGCAACCGCTACGCCCACTATCCGACGTTCGATGCTTTTGCGACGGCGTCGGGCAACACCTCGGGCACGCAAGACGCAGGAAGCTTCCGCACCGACAGTCGCAGCGGGGTCGTCGGTCTGCAGCTTGCGATTCCGATATACCAGGGCGGTGCGATCAACTCGCGCGTGCGTGAATCGATCGCGAACGAAGACCGCGCGAGGCAGGATCTCGAGAATGCACGCCGCAGCGCCGAGTTCAGCGCGCGACAGGCCTTTCTCGGAATCACCAATGGCATCGCGCAGGTGCGCGCGCTCGAAGCCGCGCTCGTCTCGACCCAGAGCCAGCTCGCCAGCACCCGCCTTGGCCAGGAAGTCGGGGTCAGGACCCAGGTCGACGTGCTCAACGCGCAGCAACTGCTCTTCAGCGCGAAACGCGACCTCGCGCAGTCCAAATACAGCTACGTCCTCTCGCTGCTGCGGCTCGAAGCCGCGATCGGGGAGCTGACCGAGAGCGATATCGCGGCGGTGAACCAGTGGCTGGATCCGGCGGCAGCCACTGCGGCTGCGGGCGGCCGGTGACGCCAAGGAGGGAAACTGCCGCGGCGCTCAAGCCAGGCGGGCGCAAACCGCCCGCAGCCGCGGCTCGGTGTACGCCAAGGAGGAAGCCAAGGTTTCGCTCCTTGAATCTCCTTTCCTTCGGCTCCGTACCCGTCGCTCCACCACTCTGAAACAGCTCAACCCACCCCCACCCTAACCCTCCCCCTGAAAGGGAGGGAATTTTTTTTGGCGCGGCCGGCGCAACTCTCCTTTCCATTCAGAGGGAAGGCCGGGGTGAGGGTGGTTTTGAAGGAAGGGAGATTACGGAGGGAAACCTTGGTTTCCCTCTGTTCGTTTACCGCCCATTGGGTCCCGACGGGACCCTCAGGGGGAAGGCAGGGATGGGGGGGGGTAACTCGTCGTCACTGCCTCAATCATTTCCATCAATCTCGCGGTCGCGCCCTGATGCGCGTGAGCGAACGCGAGCGCGCGCTGCGCCATCTGTGCGAGCGCCTCGTGATCAGCGAGCAATCTTGCCGCTTCACGCGCAAGGTCCGATGACCCGTCGATCCGCACCGCGGCTCCCGCCGCAATCGCCTGCTCGGCGCTTTGCGCAAAGTTGTAGGTGTGCGGCCCGAGCAGCACCGGGGTTCCCACTGCGCACGCTTCGATGAAGTTCTGGCCGCCGAAAGGCAGAAGGCTTCCGCCGACGAAAGCGAGGTCGCACGCGGCGTAATACGCGGCCATCTCTCCCATGCTGTCGCCGAGCAGCACCTGGGTTTCTGCCGTCACTTCCGCAGCACCGCTGCGCCTCGCATGACGCAGCCCTCTTGCGTCAAGCAGCGCGGCGACGGCGTCGAAGCGCTGCGGATGGCGGGGAACGAGCACGAGCAGCGGGTTGCCCGAAAGCTCCGCGAACGCGTCGAGGACCACACCTTCTTCGCCTTCGCGAGTGCTCGCAGCGAGCAGGACGGGACGGGGACCGTAACTCTCGCGCCACGCACGGCCTCTCGCGAGCTGTTCGAGCGGCGGGGTCACGTCGAACTTGAGGCTGCCGGTCACGGTCACCGTGCGCGCGCCGAGCGCATCGAAGCGTCGCGCGTCAGCCGAGGTTTGCGCGGCGATCGCCGAGAACGCGCCGACGGCGTCGCGCGCAAGCGCTCCGAGGCGCAGGTAGCCCCGAGCCGACCGCTCCGAAAGCCTCGCATTTGCGAGGACGATCGGAACCCCTCGCGCCTTGCACGCCGCGACGAGGTTCGGCCAGATCTCGGTTTCCATGATCACACTGAGACGCGGCCTGAAATGATCGAGAAAGCGAGCGACGGCGCCCGGGAAGTCGTACGGCAGATAAGCGCGCAGCACCGTGTCGCCGAACAGCGTCACGCCCGTGCGCCTGCCGGTGGGCGTCATGTGCGTCATGAGCATCGCGTGGTCGGGGTACCGCGCGCGTAGCGCGAGCACGAGCGGCTCGGCCGCGCGGGTCTCGCCGACCGAGACCGCGTGGATCCAGATCAGCGGGCGTGCAGGCGTCTGCACCCGATACGCACCGAGTCGCTCGGACACGTGAGCCGAATAACCCTGCTCACGCCGCGAACGCCACGCGAGCCTCGCAAGCGCCACGGGCAGCGCGAGATAAGTCAGCGCGGTATAGACGGCTCGCGCGAAGCTCACGAGAGGCCTTCGAGCGCGCTCAGCACGTCGGCGGGCTGCGGGTTCTTTCCGACGCCGCCCAGGTTCGACGCGCGCGCGCAGCCGTAAAGGCCGGTGCGCCGCGGGTCGGTCGCGGTATAGAGGCCGACAGTCCGGTTGCCGAGCGCACCGGCGAGATGCGTGAGCCCGGTGTCGACCCCGACGACGTATTCGGCGTCCGCGAGCACCGCAGTCAGGTCGCCGAGCGGCAGGCGCGGCAGCACGACCGAGTCGGGAAGCGCGCGCCTCAGGCGCTCGCCGCGCTCGTGCTCGGCTGCGCTGCCCCACGGCAGCAACGCGCGTATACCGCGCGCATGCAACGTTTGTCCGAGCGCTCTCCAGCGCTCTTCCGGCCAGAGCTTGGCGTCGGCGCTCGTCGAATGGATGAGCACCGCGTAGCGCGCGTCGACGAAGCGCGAGTGCTTCTCGGCCACGATCCCGTAATCGATCGAAGCCGGCGCCGCGTAGCCCAGCGCGAGTGACGCGAGGATGCGATTGCGCTCCACGGCCGCCTGGTTGCGCGGAACGTTCAGCGCGACGTCGTAAAAAGCCGCGAGCGGCTCGCGCGAGCTGCGCCAGTCGAGCCCGTAGCGGCGGCCGTGCGCGGCGCGAGTCACGATGGCGCTTTTGAAAAGCCCCTGGGTGTCGATCACCGCGTCGTAGTGCGCTTCACGCAGCGCCGCGAGAAACTCGCGAATCTCGTCCCGGGTTTCGCGCCGCCACCACGCTTTGCGCCAGCGGCGTAGCGCGACGGGGATTACCCGGCCGACCGCGCGATGCAGCCTCGGAAGCGCCTCGAAGCTCTCTTCCACGACCCAGTCGATGACCGGCGCGCGAAAAGCGGACGCGATATCGCTCGCCACCGGCAGGTTGTGCACCACGTCGCCCAGCGAAGAGGTCTTGACGAGCAGGATGCGCCGGGGGTTCTCAGGCATGAGGATGGAGCTATGTCTATGTTATGATTGACAAACTGCGGCCGAGGGTAACACCGCGCGGCGCAAAACCCAACAGCCGCCCGCATCGCACGTCCACGGCCTGCGTCCCGGGCGCCGTCAGCTCAATCATGAAAGCAACCATCCTCGTCACCGGCGTCACGGCGTCCAACGTCGCCCTCGGTTCATCCGGGACGCCGCTCGGCGGCCGGCCTGCCGAAATGCTCATGGATTTCGCGTGAGAGTGCTCCTGACCGGCGGCAGCGGGCTGCTCGCGCTCAACTGGGCGTGCGCGGTCCGCGACCGGCACGAAGTGATCCTCGGCACGCACCGGCTGCGCGCAAACCTCGCCGGCACGCAGTCCGTCGACCTGCCGCTCGAACCGCTGGACACACTCACCGCAACCTTCGAGCGCCTCGCGCCCGACCTTGTGGTCCACACCGCGGGTCTCACGAGTGTCGACGATTGCGAGCGGCAGCCCGAGCTCTGCCTCGCAGTGAACGCCGAGCTCTCGCGCAACGTCGCTCGCTCGGCTGCCGCGGCCGGCGCGCGGCTCGTCCACATCTCGACCGACCACCTGTTTTCCGGTACCCGCCCTTTCCACACTGAGGACGCCGAGCCCGAGCCGCTGAACGCCTACGCCCGCAGCAAGCTGCTCGCCGAGCAGTGGGTCGCGCAAAGCGCTCCCGAGGCGCTCATCGTTCGCACCAATTTTTTCGGCTGGGGCCACGCGCGGCGCCAGTCTTTCAGCGACCGGCTGTACTACAACTTCGCGGAAGGCCGCGAGCTCACGTTGTTCGACGACGCGTTCTTCACGCCGATACTCGCCGACGCGCTCGCGCTCGCGTGCCACGATCTCGTCGAGTTCGGCGCGGGCGGGATTTACAACGTGGTCGGCGACCAGCGGGTGTCGAAATACGACTTCGGCGCGCGCTTCGCCGAGGCGTACGGTTTCCCTAACTCGCTGTTACGGCGTGGTAAAATCGCCGCCTCGAATTTACCCGCAGCGCGCCCGCCCGACATGTCCCT
>JAQGMV010000313.1 GCA_028292225.1 Betaproteobacteria bacterium | reverse complement strand
GCGGATCTCGCGCTCGGCGCCGGCGGCGCGATGACGTGGGAGCGCTGCGCGCTCGGCGTGCCCGCGCTCACCGTGGTCACCGCGCCGAACCAGCGCCAGACGACGGTCGACACTGCCGCACTGGGCGCCGCGATTTTTCTCGGCGAGGCGCAGGCCCTCGATTCGGATGCGATCGGCGCAGCCGTCGCCTCCTGTATGGCAGATCCCGCGCGCAACCGCGCGATCAGCGAACGCGCATTCGAGCTCGTGCCCGCTGCGGACGGGGCCGCATACATGGCTCACCAGATGACGAGCTTCGGGCTCGCCAAGACGCCGCTCCACAACCAGTCGCATTCGGCAGGACACGCATGACCACGACACAGCACCGCTTCTCTTCGATCGTTTACGACCCGATCCCGCAGAGCCGCTGGCCGCGAGGATATTTCGTCGACGGGCTGAAGCTGGGTTTCTGCGACGACTGCGGCTTTCACCACGTCTACCCGTATCCCGACGACGCGGTGCTGAAGGCGTTCTACAGCCAGTACGAAATGCCCACCGCGCAGGCCAATCTCGCGGAGACCGCCCGCCTGCTCGCGCAAAATGCATCGCCCGCTTCGACGATCGTCGACATCGGCTGCGGGGACGGCTCGTTTCTCAAGGAAATGCACGCACTCGGATTCGGCAACCTGGTCGGCTTCGACACCAGCCCCGGGATCGAGCGCGCAAAGCAGCTCGGCTTCGGGCGCTTCTTCAACGCGAGCGTCGGCGAGTTCCTCGCGCGCGCAGAGGAAACCGGACGCAGCGAAGGCGACGCGGTCGTCATGATCAACGTCCTCGAGCACGTGACCGAGCCGCTCGCGCTGCTGCGCAGGCTGCACCGCGCGCTGCCCGACGATGGCGTGCTTTGCATCACCGTCCCCAACGACTTCAGCCCGCTCCAGCGCGCGTTTCTCAAGGCAAAAGGCCACGAGCCGTGGTTCGTGTGGCTGCCTGATCACCTGAACTATTTCTCGTTCGAGACGCTGAGCACGGCGCTCAAAGCGTCCGGCTTCGAAGTGGTCGACCAGAGCGCGCTCTATCCGATGGAGCTTTTCCTGCTTCAGGATCTCGATTACATCGCCGACCCTGCGCTGGGTCCCGTCGCGCACGCGCGCCGGGTCGCTTTCGAGGACAACATGAAAGCCGCAGGTATGACCAACACGCTCGATCACTTCTACCGCACTCTCGCAGCAGGCGGCTACGGCAGGGACATCATGGTCGTCGCACGCAAAGCCGGGGGCGCCGGGTGAGCGAGCGGGTTGCGGCCGCCGCTGCGGGCGGTTGTCCGTCCGGGCCTGGGGCGCGCCGCTCGTGAAGATCGGCGTGCTCGGCGACATCCACGGCAATGCAGCCGCGCTCAAAGCGGTGCTCGGCCACGCCCTCCGCGAAGGTGTCGAGCGCCTCGTCGTCACCGGCGATCTGGTCGGATACTATTTCGATCCTGCCGAAGTGCTGCGTTTGCTCGACGACTGGGACGCTGTGATCGTCCGCGGCAACCACGAAGACATGCTCGCCGCTGCGCGCGCCGATGCCGCAGCGCTGCCTGCGATCCGCAAGAGCTACGGGAGCGGAATCGATGTCGCGCTTGAAGAGCTCTCAGAAGCCGAGCTCGACCGCCTGTGCGCCCTTCCTCACCCGCTGCCGGTGCAACTCGACGATGTCCGCGTTCTCCTCTGTCACGGCTCGCCGGCCGACAACGACGAGTACGTCTATCCCGACGCCAAACCCGATGTGCTCGATCGCTGCGCCGTGCCCGGATACGACGTGGTGATCATGGGACACACCCATTACCCGCTGCAGCGCGAAGTCGCCGGCATCACCCTGCTCAATCCGGGGTCGGTCGGCCAGCCGCGCAACCGCGAGCCGGGCGCACAGTGGGCGCTCCTCGACACCGCGACCGGACGCGCGACGCTTCGCAATGAGCGCTACGACCCGACCGCGGTGGCGGCGCAGGCCCGCGCCCGTCATCCCGAGCTGCCTTATCTCGCCGAAGTGCTGACCCGCACGTGACCACCGTCCTCATCACCGGAATCGGCGGAGACATCGCGCAATCGGTCGCGAAGCTCGTCCGGCAACGCTTCCCCGATTTCCGCCTCGTCGGGACCGACATGGGTGTCGAGCACGGCGGGCGGCTTTTCGTCGACGGGCTGCGGATCGTGCCTGCCGCCGCCTCCCCTGATTACACGGCTGCGCTGCTGAAAATCGTCGAGGCCGAGCGCGTCGATCACGTCGTCCCCATGTCCGAGCCCGAGCTCGAGGTCCTCCTGCCGCTGATCGAAAATGGCGAGCACACGAGCTGGGTCACGGCGGGCCCGAAGGTGATCGCTGCGGGAATCGACAAGCTCGAAACCGCGCAGACGCTCGCCCACCTGGGCGTACCGACACCGTGGACCTCTGCGGTCGCTACAGGACAGCCCCGCGAGCTGCCGTGCATCCTCAAGGAGCGTTTCGGCTCGGGCTCGCGAGGCGTGTACATCGTGAAGGACGAGGAAGACCTGCGCTATCTCGCGCCGCGCCACCCTGACGGGGTGTTCCAGCAGCTCCTCGGAACGCCCGACGCCGAAGTCACCTGCGCGGTCTATCGAACGGCAGACGAACGCGTTGCAACCCTTCAGATGCGGCGCCGCCTCGTCGGGGGTTTCACCGGATGGGCCGAGACGATCGCGGATCACCGGGTCGCCGCGATGTGCGAGCAGGTCGCCGAAGGCCTCCAGCTACGAGGCGCCATGAACGTGCAACTCAGGCTCACCTCCGATGGACCGCGGATTTTCGAGATCAACCCCAGATATTCTTCGACCGTATTGATGCGCGCCGGGATCGGCTTTACCGACGTCGCATGGGCTTTCGACGAGCTCCAGGGAAAGCCCGTGACGTTCCCCGGCATTCGCACAGGTACCGTTATCGTGCGGACCCAGGGCGCGGCAGTGATCGATGGAAGCTCAAACACAGGATGACATCGTGATGCGCATAGGCAACAAAACCATCGGCCAGGGCGAACCGCCGTTCATCATCGCGGAGATGTCGGGCAACCATAACCAGTCGCTGGCCCGCGCGCTGGAGATCGTCGACGCCGCTGCGCGCGCCGGCGCGCACGCGCTGAAAATCCAGACTTATACCGCCGACACGATGACGCTGAACCTCGCCGAAGGCGCTTTTCGCATCGACGACCCGAACAGCCTGTGGGCAGGCCGGACCCTGCACGACCTTTACGACGAAGCCCACACGCCGTGGGAATGGCACCAGCCGATCTTCGAGCGCTGCCGCACGCACGGGCTCATCGGCTTTTCCACACCTTTCGACGCGACCGCGGTGGACTTTCTCGAGACTTGCGACGTGCCCTGCTACAAGATCGCGTCGTTCGAGAACACCGACATTCCCCTCATCCGCAAAGTCGCCGCGACCGGAAAACCCGTGATCATGTCCACCGGCATGGCGGGCGTCGCCGAGCTCGATGAAAGCGTGCGCGCGCTGCGCGAGGCGGGATGCAACGACTTCGTCCTGCTCAAGTGCACCAGCACCTATCCCGCGTCGCCCGACTGCTCGAACGTACGCACGATCCCGCACCTGCGCCAGCTTTTCGGCTGCGAAGTCGGCTTGTCGGACCACACCCACGGCAACGGCGTCGCGGTCGCGGCGGTTGCGCTCGGCGCGACCGTCGTCGAGAAACACTTCACGCTGAGCCGCGCCGACGGCGGCATCGATTCGGCGTTCTCGCTCGAGCC
>JAQGMV010000267.1 GCA_028292225.1 Betaproteobacteria bacterium | reverse complement strand
GCACCGCTTCGGCGCGCTTCTGGCGCTCCGGGTCCGGCGCGCCCATGACCGATGCGACGTAGGTCGAGATCGCCCGCACTTCGCTCTCGGGAACGTCGCGCAGGTTGTGCACCACCGGCGTCATCGGCCCGGCCGCCACTTCGTGCTGTTCGTCGGTCCCGTGGCGCAGATAGCGAAACAGGCTGTCGGCCGTCCACGGCACCGGCGCGCGCGATCCCGCGTTGAGCGGCGGCGCGTGCCAGCCTTCGGCTTCGCCACCGGCGAGGAAAAGCTTTTGCTTCTCCGCGCCGAGCGCGTTGCGCGGTGTGTGGCATGCGCCGCAATGGCCCAAGCCTTGCGTGAGATACGCGCCGCGGTTCCATTCTTCATTCCTGCCGCTATCGGCGCGGTAAGGCCTGTGGTCGAGGTACAGAAGCTTCCAGCCTGCGACGAGCGCTCGGACGTTCAGCGGAAAGGTGAGCTCGTTCGCCGGCGGCTCCGCGCGCACCGGCTCGCGAGTCATCATGAAAGCGTAAAGGGCCTGGATGTCCTCGTCGCCGAGCAGCGTGTAGTGGTCGTACGGAAAGGCAGGGTAGAGATGACGGCCCTGGCGGTCGACGCCTTCGCGAAGCGCGCGCGCGAAAGCGGCGTACGACCAGCGGCCGATGCCGGTGTCCGGATCGGGCGTCACGTTCGTGCCGTATATCGTTCCGAACTGGGTGCGCAGCGGAAAGCCCCCCGCATAAGGGCGCCCTTCGGGCGCGGTGTGACACGCAACGCAGTCGCCGATGGCGGCGAGTTGCGCACCGCGACCGATCAGCGCGGTGTCGAACGACGAGCGCGAAGGTGGATCGATCGGCGCGATTTCGGTACGCCACGCATAGGCGGCGAATGCGATTCCGGCGACGAGCAAAACGATCAGGAAGACGAGCAGCAGGCGGCGAGCCATTATTTTCTGGGCGACAGGAATTGTCGCGAGTAGAGCAACCTGCGTGCCGGCAGCGGCCGCTGCCGGTACGTGCCGGTAACGCCTCAGGCGTCGGGCTCGGGGTTTGCTGAAGCTTTCCGCCCCCCGACACGGATGAATAAATGGCTGAAGCGAAGACCGGAAGACGCAAGAAACGACCGCCGCATCACTCGCGCGTGACCGAAGGGCTGCCGGATCCTCTCGGCGCGACGTGGGACGGACTCGGCGTCAACTTTGCGCTCTTCTCCGCCAACGCGACGCAGGTCGAGCTGTGCATTTTCGACTCCAAAGGCGAGCGCGAGATCGAGCGCATCACGCTCCCGGAATACACCGACGAGGTCTGGCACGGCTATCTGCCGGATGCGCGGCCCGGCACCGTCTACGGGTACCGCGTGCACGGCCCCTATGAGCCTGAAAAAGGCCACCGCTTCAATCACAACAAGCTCCTGCTCGATCCGTATGCCAAAGCGCTCGTGGGCGAGCTGCAGTGGGACGACTCGCTGTTCGGGTATGACATCGCCAGCGGCGACGACCTGACGTTCGACGAGCGCGACAGCGCGCGCTTCATGCCGAAGTGCCGCGTCGTCGATCCTGCGTTCACGTGGGGACGCGAGCGCAAACCGCTGGTGCCATGGGACCGCACGATCGTGTACGAGGCGCACGTTCGGGGCTTCACGATGCGGCATCCCGCCGTGCCGGAGGAGATGCGGGGCAAGTTCGCCGGCCTCGCGGTGCGCGAAGTCTGCCACTACATCCGCAGCCTCGGCGTGACTTCGATCGAGCTCCTGCCGGTCCAGGCCTCGATCGTCGACCGCCATCTGGTCGACAAAGGCGTGACCAACTACTGGGGCTACGACACGATCGGTTTCTTCGCGCCGAACACGCGCTACTCGGCGTCCGGCGCCATCGCTGAATTCAAGGAGATGGTCGCGCACCTGCACGACGCGGGTATCGAAGTGATCCTCGACGTCGTGTACAACCACACGCCGGAAGGCAACGAGCGCGGCGCGACCCTGTGCTTCAAAGGCATCGACAACGCCTCGTATTACCGGCTCCTGCCCGACCAGCCGCGCTATTACATCAACGACACCGGCACCGGCAACACGGTCAACCTGAGCCATCCGCGGGTGCTGCAGATGGTCACCGATTCCCTGCGCTACTGGGTCACCGAGATGCACGTCGACGGCTTTCGCTTCGACCTCGCGACGATACTCGCGCGCGAGCCGCACGGCTTCGATCAGGGCGGGGGCTTTCTCGACAGTTGCAGGCAGGACCCGGTGCTGTCGAAAGTGAAGCTGATCGCCGAGCCCTGGGACATCGGTCCGGGCGGCTACCAGGTCGGCGCGTTCCCGCCCGGCTGGGCCGAATGGAACGACAAGTACCGCGACACCGTGCGCGCGTACTGGAAAGGTGACGAAGGCAAAGTGCCCGAGCTCGCGACGCGGCTGACCGCATCGGGCGACCTGTTCAACCACCGCGGCCGCAAACCGTGGGCGAGCGTCAACTTCATCACCGCGCACGACGGGTTCACGCTGAACGACCTCGTGTCGTACAACGACAAGCACAACGAAGCCAACGGCGAAGAGAACCGCGACGGTAGCTCCAACAACCACTCGTGGAATTCAGGCGCCGAAGGGGAGACGGACGACCCGCAGATCC
The DNA here is from genome assembly GCA_028292225.1 of Betaproteobacteria bacterium. Lineage (GTDB taxonomy): Bacteria > Pseudomonadota > Gammaproteobacteria > Burkholderiales > SG8-41 > JAQGMV01. The sequence continues at coordinate 550 of JAQGMV010000267.1, read as the reverse complement.
GCGCCTTACGCGAACGGCAGAAACGCAACTTCATCGCGACGCTGATGTTCTCTCAAGGCACGCCGATGCTGCTTGCCGGAGACGAGTTCGGCAACACGCAGTCGGGCAACAACAACGCCTACTGCCAGGACAACGCGGAGATCAGCTGGCTCGACTGGGAAAACCAGGGCGACGACGATCGCGCGCTGACCGCGTTCACGCAGCGTTGCACCTCACTGAGGAATGCGTATCCGATCCTGCGGCGCAGCCGCTTCTTCGTCGGCCAGCACAATGCCGAGCTCGACGTGAAGGACGTCACCTGGGTCGATCCGCGAGGCCAGGAGAAAACGCAGGAAAGCTGGGGCGACGCCGGCGAGCGCTGCTTCGGCATGGTGCTCGACGGCCGCGCGCAGCCCACCGGGATCGTGCGTCCGGGGTCCGACGCGACGATGCTGCTCATCCTCAATGCGTATCACGACGTCGTGGTGTTCACGCTGCCCGAAATCCCCGAAGGCACGCACTGGCAGTGCCTCGTCGACACCAACATACCGGATCGGCCCGACGAGCCGGT
>JAQGMV010000418.1 GCA_028292225.1 Betaproteobacteria bacterium | reverse complement strand
GCGGCTGTGCAAGGCGCTGGGCGCCGACGAGTTGCTCGAGAAGCCCGAGTACGCGAACGGCAAGCTGCGCTCGCAGAACCGCAAGCAGTGCAATGCCGACCTGTCCCGATACACGAAGACGAAGTCGTCGAGCGCGTGGACTGAAATCCTGGAAAAAGGCGGCGTGGCCTCAGGTCCCATCTACAAGATGAATGAAGTGTTCGACGATCCGCAAGTGAAGCACCTCGGGATGGCGGCGCCGATCAAACACCCGCAGCTCGGCGACACCGCTGTCGTGAACCAGCCTTTCGCCCTCTCGCGCACGCCGAGCGAGATCCGGACCCCGACCGCGGACATCGGTCAGCATACGGGAGAAATCCTGAACGACCTGGGTTACAGCGACGGCCAGATCGCGGACCTGCGCAAGCGCATGGTCGTTTGACGTCCTAGCCGGTTGCCATCCTCTGCACCTGCGCTTTGGTCCACGCCGGCGCGCAGGTCTCGACGAAATCGTAGGCGTGCTGCTGCAGGTAGCGGCGGCGGTGCAGCAGGACGCTGGTGGTGGAGGGGGCGAACAGGTTACCTGCGGGAATCGCGCGCAGGCGCGGGTCACGCTCCGGGTCGTAAGTCACTTCCGACAACACCGCGATGCCGAGCCCCTGCTCCACGCACGTCTTGATGACGTCGGCGTCGATCGCGCTCACGAAAAGGGTGGGCGTGAGGCCTTCGCGCTCGAACGCCCGCATGAGCTCGCGCCGCCCGGTGAACTGCGGCTCGTAGGTGACGAGCGGGTAACGCGCGAGCGCTTTCAAAGTGAGGCGCTTTCGTTTGAGCAGCGGGTGCCCGCGCGGCACGATGACCACCCGTTTCATCCTGCGATACGGCAGCGCCAGCAGGTCCTTGAAGTTGTCGCCCGTGTCGGTGGTCACGCCGATGTCGGCCTCTCCTGCAGCCACCAGCGCGGCGATCTGCGCGGGATCCCCGTGCCGCAGGTTGATGCGCACCGTCGGATGGCGGCTCGCGTAGCGCTTGAGGATCTCGGGCAGCACGTAGCGCGCCTGCGTGTGTGTCGTTGCGATCACGAGCGTGCGTGACGCGGGCCGTTTGCGCTCGCGGCTGACCGAGTAGAGGTTGTCGATTTCGTCGAGCGCCCTGTTCGCGAACTCGACGATTCTTGTGCCTTCTTCGGTGAGCGCCGACAAGCGCCCGCGCGCCCGCACGAAGATACGCACCCCGAGCTCGTCTTCGAGAAGCTTCAGCTGTTTGCTTATCCCCGGCTGAGCGGTGTGCAACGCTGATGCGGCGGTCGAGATATTGAGGTCGCGGCGCACGATCTCGCTGATGTAGCGCAGCTGGCGGAGGTTCATGCCTATTCCATCGAGTTCTACGGTATGCCATTTTAATCGTTCCAGGCATACGTGGGGGCTGGTAGCCTTGCGTCCCGACTGGAGGCCCCCATGGACTACTCGCGATACAAGCACCTGAAGATCGACCGGCGCGACCGCATCCTCACGCTGACGCTCGACCGTCCGCCGATGAACCCGATTCATTTCGACCTCCACACCGAGCTTTCCCGCATTTTCCACGACCTGCAGGTCGATCACGACACGGACGTGGTGATTTTCACCGGCGCGGGCGACGTGTTCTCGGCGGGCGGGGACATCCCGATGATGCAGAAGCGGATCGACGAGCCCGAGCTCTTCAACCGCAAGAATCTCGAGATGAAACAGATGATCTTCGGGCTGCTCGACCTCGAGAAACCGGTGATCGCGCGGATCAACGGCGACTGCATCGGTCTCGGCGCCACGCTCGCGCTGCTCTGCGACATCCTGATCGCCGTCGACGACGCTCGCTTCGGCGATCCGCACGTGAAGATGGGCTATGTCGCAGGCGACGGCGGTGCGGTGATCTGGCCCCAGCTCATCGGTTTCGCCAAAGCCAAGGAGTATCTGCTCACCGGCGACATGCTCGACGCGAAGGAGGCCGAGCGCATCGGTCTCATCAACCACGCCGTCCCGCGCGATCAGCTCGATGCGAAAGTCAACGCGCTCGCCGAGAAGCTCGCGCGCGGCTCGAAAAAAGCGATCAAGTGGACCAAGACCTGCATGAATATTCCGCTGCGTCAGCTCGCGCACTCGATCATGGACGCGTCGCTCGCGTACGAAGCGATCACCAACATGGGCCCCGACCATCAGGAAGCGGTCACCGCGTTCATCGAAAAACGTAAACCCCGCTTCACCGGACCCTGACCATGCCCAAAGCGCTGTCGCACCTGAGAGTGCTCGATCTCTCGCGCGTGCTCGCAGGACCTTTTCTCGCCCAGAACCTTGCGGATTTCGGCGCCGACGTCATCAAGGTGGAGCGACCCCACCACGGCGACGAAACGCGGACGTTTCCGCCCTACATCAAGGACGATGCGGGAAACGATACCGACGATTCGGCGTATTTCATGTCGATCAACCGGGGAAAACGTTCGATCACGATCGACATTTCCAAGCCCCGGGGGCAGGAGCTCGTCAGGCAGCTCGCGGCGCAATGCGATGTGCTCATCGAGAACTACAAGGTCGGCGACCTGAAACGCTACGGTCTCGCCTACGACGACATCCGGAAGGTCAATCCCAAGATTGTCTATTGCTCGATCACCGGTTTCGGGCAGACCGGGCCTTACCGCAACCGTCCCGGATACGACTATATCTTTCAGGCGATGAGCGGCCTCATGAGCATCACCGGTGGTCCCGACGAGCTCCCCGGCGGCGGTCCTGCCAAGGTGGGCCTCGCGATCTGCGACGTGATCACGGGGATCTATTCGAGCTATGCCGTGATGACCGCACTCGCTTACCGCGACCGTACCGGCGAAGGCCAGCACATCGACATGTCGCTCCTCGACGTGACGATCGCGGCGATTTCCCACATCAACATGAACTATCTCGTCGGCGGCATCGTTCCGAAGCGCATGGGAACCGGGCACCCGAGCATCGTGCCGTACCAGATGTTCGAGGCGCAGGATGGACAGATGGTCGTCGCGGTCGGCAACAACACGCAGTTCGCGAAGCTCTGCCGGGCGCTGGGCCTGGGGGACCTTGCCGAGGACGAGCGGTTCAGGACCAATCCCAGTCGGGTGAAACACCGCGAAGCGCTCGTGCCGCAGCTCGCGGCCGCCTTTGCGCAGAAGCCCATCGAGTACTGGATAGCCACGCTGACGGGGCAGGGCGTGCCGTGCGGCCCGCTCAACAGCATTTCGCAGGTGTTCGAGGATCCGCACGTCATGGCGCGCGGCACGCGTGTCGAGGTGCCGCATCCGCGTGCCGGCTCGGTGTCCATGCTCGCCAATCCCGCGCGCCTTTCTGCGACGCCGCCGTCGTACGACCGGGCGCCGCCCCGCCTGGGCGAGCACACCGACGAAGTGCTGAGCGAAGTGCTCGGACTGAGCGACGCTGAAATCGCCGCGCTGCGCGAAGCGGAGGTGGTCTGAACATGATCATCGACTCTCAAGTACACATCTGGGGGGCCGATACGCCCGAGCGGCCGTGGCCGAAGCGCGCGCCGCCGCAGCGTGAGATTCCGCTCGGGCACGAGGAGCTGCTCGGTGAGATGAACGCGGCGGGGGTGAACGGTGCCATCCTCGTTCCGCCGTCGTGGGAAGGCGACCGCAACGATCTCGCGACCGACGCCGCGATCGAGCATCCCGGCCGTTTCGCAACGATGGGCAGGCTCGACCCGCAGGACCCGCAATCGCGGGGGCTCATACGCACCTGGCGCGAGCAGCCCGGAATGCTCGGCCTGCGTTTCACTTTCCACATCCCTCAACTCGTGACGCTGATCACCGAAGGGCACATGGACTGGGTGTGGGGCGAGGCCGAGAAAGCCGGTGTGCCGATCTACGTGCTGGTGCCGCATCCGCTGGTGCATCTCATCGACGACGTCGCGCAGCGTTACCCGGCTCTGAAGCTCGTCATGGATCACCTGTCGCTCGACAGCAAACAGAAGGACGCGCAAGCGTTCAGCGAATTCGACAAGCTGCTCGCGATCGCGAAGCGCCCGAACGTCGCGGCTAAAGTGAGCGCGCTGCCGTGCTACTCGACCGACGAGTACCCGTACCGATCGCTCCACGGGTATATCCGCCAGGCGTACGACGCGTTCGGGCCGCAGCGGCTGTTCTGGGGGACCGACCTGTCGCGCTCGCCGATCCCGTACCGGCAGCACGTCACGATGTTCACCGAAGAGATCCCGTGGCTCAGCGCAGAGGACAAGGAGTGGATCATGGGGCGCGGCGTGTGCGAGTGGCTCGGGTGGGAGATGCCGTAGCGAGCCTTTGTCCGCGGGTCATCGCGAGGCGCCGCGCGAGCGCGACGCGGCGATCTCGTGGCGCACGCGTCTTGGTAGCGAGAGCCTCGCGATTGCTTCGTCACGTCGTTCCTCGCAACGACATAACCGCGCAGCAACGCCGTTGGAAAGGCTCAGGGCACGCTCTGTGCTACGCAGAACGCTTACTTCTTCGCCGCGGCCTTCTTCTTCGCTTTTTTCTTCAGTGCTTTTTTCGCGGTCGCGCCCCGGATGATGGTCTTGGGGGCGGGCGCGCCTTGCGGGTCGGTCCACGCCTCGGTCAGCGGCGCGTCGTGCGCGCTGGTATCGATGAAGCTGCGCCACTCGCTGTCGAGCGCTTTGAGGTCGGCTTGGGATACCGCGGTCTTTTTAGCTTTGCTTTTTGCTGCGGGCTTGCTGCGTTTCTTTTTGCTTGCGGCCATGATGACGCCTTTCGATGACTTCAGGAAAGCTTCACCGGATCGACTCTATCCGGTGGAGCTTCAGGAGAGCTCCGCGAGATCGGACTCGAGCAGGCGGATCGACGCGGCGCCCGCGTTCTCCTCGACGTGCGCGATCGAGTTCGTCCCGGGGATCGGCAGCATCACCGGTGAATGGGCGAGCAGCCACGCCAGTGCGACCTGCGAAGGCGTCGCCCCCAGGCGTGCCGCGACGCGTCTCACCTTGTCCGACTGCAGCGTCCTGCCGGCGCCGAGGGGGTACCACGGGATGAATGCGATGCCGTCCTGCTCGCATGCGAGAAGGACGTCTTCATCCGCCTGGTTTTCGACGTTGTAGCGATTCTGCACCGACACGATGTGCGCGATCGTGCGTGCTTCGTTGAGCTGTTTGAGCGTCACGTTCGAAACGCCGAGGTGACGTATCTTGCCCGCGCGCTGCAGCTCAGCCAG
>JAQGMV010000231.1 GCA_028292225.1 Betaproteobacteria bacterium | reverse complement strand
AAGCAGGAGGACGGCGATCTGCTGCTCGCGCGCAAGACGACGTGGCAAGAACCGCGTCCGGAATTTTTCTGCGGCCTCGGCCAGCGCGTGCTGTCGACCGACGGCGGCGAAGTCTCGCTCATGGACGTGCGCGAAATCTCGTTCTCGGCCGATCCGGCGCCGGCCGACTCGGCGTAGTGACGCCGCATGGCCGAGCTCGCTTCACGGGAGCGTCTGCAGCCCGCCCTGCTGGACCGACTGACCGACGACCATCCCGACAACCGCCAGCCGGAGCCGCGCGAAGCGCGAGTCATCAATAAGAACCGATTCCGCCAGGGCGTTCTGCGCGACATCGCGTGGCTGCTCAATTCGACGCGCATGGCGAGCGCCGACGAGCTTGCGGGCCTCGGTCACGTAGAGGCGTCCGTCGTCAATTTCGGGCTGCCCGCCCTCTCCGGCGAGACCGCATCCACGGTCGACGTCCTCGACCTCGAGCACCGCATCCGGCAGGCGCTCGAGTTCTACGAGCCGAGGATTCTCGCGTCGACCCTCGAAGTGCACGCGCTGTTCTCCGAGAACGAGATGCACCAGCACAACGTCGTCAGTATCGAGATTCGCGGCTCGCTGTGGGCCCATCCCATTCCGCTCGAGATGCTGCTGCGTACCGACCTCGATCTGGAGACGGGCGAAGTGCGCATACACGATCTCGACAGCTCGACCTCGCGCTGATGGATCCGCGGCTGCTGCGCTATTACAACCAGGAGCTCCAGCACCTGCGGGAGGTGGGCTCGGAGTTCGCGCAGCAGTTCCCGAAGATCGCGGCACGCCTCGGTATGGACGGAATCGAAGTCACCGATCCATACGTGGAGCGGCTGCTCGAGGGCGTCGCCTTCATGGCGGCGCGCGTGCAGCTCAAGATCGACGCAGAGTTTCCGCGATTTACGCAGCGCCTGCTCGAGATCGTGTACCCGAACTATCTCGCGCCCATGCCGTCGATGCTGGTCGCGCAGCTAGAGCCGCAGCTCGACGACCCGAACCTCGCGCGCGGCTTCAAAGTCGCGCGCGGAGCGTCGCTGGTGAGCCAGGCGGGTAAGGGCGACAAGACGAGCTGTGAATTTCGCACCGCGCACGACGTGACCCTGTGGCCCCTCGAGCTCACCGGAGCCGAATACTTTTCCTTTGCGCCCGACCTGCCACTGTCGGCTTTGCGCACGGGCCTGCGCGTAAAGGGCGGCGTGCGCATTCGTCTGCGCTCAACGGCCGGTCTGCCATTCAACAAGCTCGATCTCGACTGCCTTCGCGTATTCATCTCCGGCAGCGACGATGCGGCGTACAAGCTGCACGAGCTCTGTCACGGCGCGTGCATCGGCGGCATCGTGCGCCCGATGCCGCAGTCTTCCTCTCAGCCGTGGCACGAAATGCTCACGGCGGACAACGTCCGGGCTGCCGGCTATAGCGACGAAGAGGCGTTGCTCCCGGCGACGCTGCGCAGTTTCCAGGGCTACCGACTGCTCCAGGAATATTTCTCTTTCCCGCAGCGCTTTCTCTTTCTCGACATCGACGGTCTCGGCGCGGCGGTACGCCGCCATACGGGCACCGAGATCGAGATCGCTCTGCTGTTCGACCGCGGCGAGCCGTCGCTGGAGAGTGTGGTGGACGCGTCGAACTTCGCACTGTTCTGCACCCCGGCGATCAACCTGTTTCCGAAGCGCGCCGATCGCATCCACTTGAGCGACAGCACCCACATGCACCATGTCGTCGCGGATCGCACGCGGCCGATGGACTTCGAAGTGTTCCAGGTCACCGCGGTGACAGGCTACGGCGTCGGCAGCGACAGCGAGCAGTCCTTCCATCCGTTTTACGCCGCTTTCCATGCCGAGGATGCGCGCAGTCCCGCGTACTACATGGCGCATCGGGAACCGCGGCTGATGTCGGAATCCCAGAAGCAGACTGGAATACGCACGAGTTACGTAGGCACTGAAACCTACATCTCGCTCGTCGATCCGAACGAGGCGCCGTATCGCAGCGAGCTGCGGCAGCTCGCCGTGACTGCGTGGTGCACCAACCGCGACCTGCCGCTCCAGATGCCGCTGCATGTCGGTAAGACCGACTTCACCCTCGGCGCCGCAGCGCCGGTCCAGGCGATACGCTGCGTCAAAGGCCCGTCGCGGCCGCTCGCGCCGCTGGGAGAAGGCCCGCTCGCGTGGCGCTTCATCAGCCATCTGTCCCTGAACTATCTCTCGCTGCTCGATTCGAGCGCGTCCGACGGTGCGGCGGCCCTTCGCGACATGCTGGCGCTGTATGCCGAGAGCGCCGACGCCGCGATGAAGAAGCAGATCGAAGGCGTGCGCAGCGTGCGCACGCGTCGCTCGGTGCGGCGGCTGCCCTTCGCCGGAGCGATCGCGTACGGCCGCGGTGTCGAGATCGACCTCGAGGTCGATGAGCTCGCTTTCCAGGGCGGCAGCGCTTTTCTTTTCGGCTCGGTGATGGAGCGGTTCTTTGCCCGCCACGTCGCCATCAATTCGTTCACCGAGACTGCGCTGCGCTCGCTCGCACGCGGTCCGATCATGCGCTGGGTGCCCAGATGCGGCGAACGACCGATACTCTAGACCCCGCCCAGCCCGCTCCGGCCGCTGAAGCCGTTCGGTGCGCCGAGCCGCCGGCAGTCGGCGCGGCAGCGGCTGCGGATCGCGCGGTCGATGCAAAGCGCGCTGAATTTTTCATGGCGCTGCAGAAAGAGCCTTACCGCTACGATTTCTTCCAGGTGATGCGGCGCATCGAGTCTTTGTTTCCGGGCAAGCCGCGCATCGGCCTTGCGCTGCGCCCCATCGACGAGCCGGTGCGCTTCGCGCAGGAGCCTTCGCTGTCGTTTGCACCGGCGACGCTCTCGAGCTTCCAGCTTCCCAGTGCAGAGTGGCGCTACCCGCGCATGGAAGTGCGCTTCTTCGGGTTGTTGGGGCCGAATGGTCCGCTGCCGCTGCACCTCACCGAGTACGCGCGCGAGCGGGTGATGCACCACGGCGATCGCACCTTCGCGCGCTTCCTCGACGTCTTTCACCATCGCTACATCTCGATGTTTTATCGGGCGTGGGCGCAGGCGCAGCCCACCGTCAGCCTCGATCGTCCGCGCGAGGACCGCTTCTCCGCCTACGTCGGGGCGCTGCTCGGGCTCGGCATGCCGAGTGTGCGCGAGCGCGACGCGGTGCCCGACCACGCGAAACTCTTCTACGCCGGCCTCCTGTCGCGGCACGTGCGCAACAGCGACGGTCTTGCGGCACTGCTGTCCGGCTTTTTCCGCATCCCGGTGCGCATCGAGCAGTTCGTCGGTCACTGGCTCACGCTCCCCGTTCACGATCGCACCCGGCTCGCCGGACGCGCAGGCTCGCTCGGCGGCGGGGCGATGCTCGGCTCGCGCATCTGGGACCGGCAGCACAAGTTCAGGATCTGGATAGGTCCGCTCGATCTCGCCCAGTACGAGAGTTTTCTGCCGGGCGGCAGCGCGATCTCCAAGATTGTCGCGTGGGTCAGGCAGTATGTGAACTTCGAGCTCGACTGGGATCTGCGTCTGGTGCTCACGCATACGCAAGTACCGCGCACGCGCCTGGGTGAGTATGGGCGCCTGGGCTGGACGACGTGGCTGGGCAAGCGAGGCCCGCGCAGCGCCGACGTCGACGATCTGAAGCTCAACCCTGAAGGCCTTTTGCACAACACGCGTGCCGCGGTCCTGCATACCGCGACCGCGAAGCAGGCGCGCAGCGCGGCCGGATACACGGTCGCGAGCGTCGGTGCGTCTTTTTAAAACGTTAACTACTCTTACGAGCCCAGCCATGAGCGAAATCAGCCGCGTTGCACTTTTCGGTAAGTTGAACAGCCTCGCGTATAAAGCGATAGAAGGCGCAACCGTGTTCTGCAAGCTGAGGGGTAACCCGTATGTCGAGCTCGAGCACTGGCTCCAGCAGATCCTGCAGACGCAGGATTCCGACGTGCACCGCATCGTCAAGCACTTCGAGCTCGATCCGTCGCGCCTTGCCAAGGACATGACCGACGCACTCGACCGCCTGCCGCGCGGAGCGAGCTCGATTTCGGATCTGTCGATGCACATTCCCGACGCGATCGAGCGCGCGTGGGTTTACGGCACGCTCATGTTCGGCGAGAACCGCGTTCGCACCGGACACCTCGTCGTCGGCATACTCAAAGCACCTTTCCTGAGAAATTCGCTGCTGAACATCTCGAAGCAGTTCGATCGAATCAAGCTCGATGCCCTCGTCGACGACTTTGTCAAAATCACCGGCGGCTCGCCCGAAGAGCACCTCGGGCCGACCGACGGCTCGTCTATGGCCGCGCCCGGCGAAACGAGCGGCGCGATGGCGCCCGCGCAAATGGGCAAGAACGAGGCGCTCAAGCGCTACGCCGTCGATCTCACCGAGCGCGCGCGCAAAGGGGAGATCGATCCGATCACCGGGCGCGACGAAGAGATACGCCAGATCATCGACATTCTGATGCGGCGCCGCCAGAACAACCCCATCCTCACCGGTGAGGCGGGGGTGGGCAAGACCGCCGTCGTCGAAGGCTTCGCGCTGCGCATCGCAAAAGGCGACGTGCCGCCGGCACTGAAGGAAGTCTCGCTGCTCACTCTCGACATCGGGCTGCTGCAGGCGGGCGCAAGCATGAAAGGCGAGTTCGAGAACCGGCTGCGGCAGGTGATCGACGAAGTGCAGGCTTCGCCCAAACCCATCATTCTCTTCATCGACGAAGCGCACACGCTGATCGGCGCCGGCGGCGCGGCCGGCACCGGCGACGCGGCCAACCTGCTCAAGCCCGCGCTCGCGCGAGGCACGCTGCGAACCGTCGCGGCAACGACATGGGCGGAGTACAAGAAATACTTCGAGAAAGATCCGGCGCTCACGCGGCGCTTCCAGACGATACCGGTCGCGGAGCCCGACGAGGCCAAAGCCCTGCTGATGGTTCGTGGCGTCGCCTCGACGCTCGAGAAACACCATCGCGTGCAGCTGCTCGACGAAGCGCTCGAGGCTGCCGTTCGGCTGTCGCACCGCTATATTCCGGCGCGCCAGCTTCCGGACAAAGCCGTGAGCCTGCTCGACACCGCGTGCGCGCGCGTCGCGATCAGCCAGCACGCGACGCCGCCGGAAGTCGAAGATTGCCGCCGGCGTATCGAGTCGCTCGAAACCGAGCTCGAGATCATCGGGCGCGAAGAGGCGATCGGGATTTACGCCGCGACCCGCCGCGCCGAGGCCGAAGAGAAGATCGGGCGAGATCGCGAGCGTCTCGTCGGTCTCGAGGATCGCTGGATCAAAGAGAA
>JAQGMV010000204.1 GCA_028292225.1 Betaproteobacteria bacterium | reverse complement strand
TCATGCCGATGATGTTCTCGATCTGCTCGGCGTCCATCATGTCGTCGGGCAGATGGTCGTTGATCTCGGCGTAGGTGAGGTACGTGCGCTCCTTGCCGAGCACGATCAGGTTCTTCAGGCGCAGGCGGCGCGCTTCGGCGTCGGCGGGCGAGAGCTCGCGGCGCTCGAACTCCTTGACGAGCGCGCGTTCCTTCGCCGTCAGGCCTCGCGTGGACTTCTTGGCGACCGGCGCGGTAGGCGCGGGTTTGGCGGCGACGGCGGGCTGCGGCTTGACCTCAGGCTTCTGCGAGTGATGCGCGGCCTGAACTTTCTCGAGGGCTTTCTTGCCGACCGCCTTCAGGGTCGCGAGCCGCTGCTCTTTCTTGATCGCGACTTTGTTCGGCGCCTTGGGGGGCTTGCTGGGAGCTTTCGAGGCGGCATGCTTTAAAGAAGCCGCCTTCGGTTTTGCTTTCGCTGGCGCTTTCGCGACGGGCTGCTTGGTACGATGTGCCTTCAATTTGACCTTTTGCGGCTGCTTCGATTTTGACGCTTTGCGAGGTTTGGCCGTCGCCCGTTTCTCCGCGCGCGCGGCTGGTGCGCGCGGCTTGGCGGCCGGCTTCTCAGCGCGGCTTCTGGCGGCGTTCTTCTGCGCGCGGACCCGGGCGGTATTTTTTGCCGCAAGCTTCCTGCCTGCGACGTTCTTTGCTTTAGATGCTGCGGCTTTCCTTGCTTTGGCCATGTCGGGTGCCCCGCGGCTGAGTGTGCGTTGAAAAAACCGTCAATTATACCCTAAGACCGCGGCTCGGGCTTATAAGATTCGTCGATAAACCGTTGTTTCAATTACGTAAGACCTGCTGATCGGGCGCGAACCTTGCTTGAGCGGCTCACCCGCCGCTGCGGATCATCTCTAATGAATGATTCCGGCTGGAGCGTGGGTTTCAAGATCACGCGCGCGCTGTTTGCCGCAGCTCAGCGGCGACAGGGGCTACGTCGGAGAGAACCATTCCGACCCGGACGGGGTTAAGTCGGAGGAACCATTCCGACCCGGGCGACCCCTTTAAGTTCAGCGAGCCTTCGCTTCAGATCCTCGTACAGCGCGCGCTCCGCCTCAGTCACGGGCGGCTGCACCATCAGCACGCGATACTGTGCTTCGACCGCGTGGAGCTCGAGCTTGGCGAGCACACCTTCGAGGTCCGTTCGCGCATCGTCAAACGACGACGAACCGGCGAGGCCGTCGCTGGCGACTTGCGCATACAGCTCGGCGTGAGTCGAACCACGCGCGGCCTCGAGCAACGCGCCGGTGGTCGAAACGCCGGTCGCTTTCACCATGTCCACCAGCGCGACGACGGGCTCGAATTCGGGATCGGTCTCGAGCAGCCGGTGCTGATCGGGCGTGAGTGCTTCTGCCAGCTGCGGCGCGTCGATCATGAGGCGCAGCAGCGTGCGCCATAGCGACGACATCGTGCGCGAGCGCGCCGGCCGCGCCGGAGGCGGGGACGCCTTTTGCCGTGACGGCTCGAGACCCGGGAGGCCGCACAGCGCCTCGACTTCGGGCAGTGCGAGCCGCGAACGCTCGGCGAGCTCTCTCAGGATCTGCACCCGGAACGCGGTCTTCTGGAGCTTGGAGACGAGCGGCTTGGCGGCATGGACGAGGCTCGCGCGGCCTTCGGCCGAGCTCAGGTCGACCTGCGCGGAGAGCTCGTCCAGGAGATAGCGCGAAAGGGGTACCGCGCTCTGCAGTATCCCCTCGAGCCCGGCTTTGCCGTGGGTCCGCACGTACGTGTCGGGATCGTCGCCCTGCGGCAGGAAGAGGAACCGCACCTGCTTGCCGTCGGTCAGCTCGGGAAGGCTGTTTTCGAGCGCACGCCACGCAGCGCGGCGGCCGGCGGCGTCCCCGTCGAACGAAAACACCACTTCGTCGGCCTGGCGCAGGAGCTTCTGGACGTGCAGCCCGGTGGTCGCGGTCCCGAGCGTGGCGACCGCGTACTCGATGCCGTGCTGTGCCAGCGCGACGACGTCCATATAACCTTCCACGACGAGGACGCGCTCGGCGTCGCGTATCGCCCGGCGAGCCTGGTAAAGACCATAGAGCTCGCGGCCTTTCTCGAACACCGGGGTCTCGGGCGAATTCAGGTATTTCGGCTCGCCCGTGTCGAGCACGCGTCCGCCGAAGCCGATGACGTTGCCGCGCACGTCGACGATCGGAAACATGATCCGGTCGCGAAAGACGTCGTAGCGCTTGCCCTCGTTCTGCTTGACCAGCCCCGCAGAGACCAGCGCTGCGTTCGCGTAATCGGCAAACGCCCCGGCGAGCCCCTGCCACCCTTCCGGCGCATAGCCGATGCCGAAGCGCTTGGCGATCTCGCCGGACAGGCCCCGGCTCTTGAGGTAGTCGACCGCGCGCGGCGACTCCTTGAGGCATTTGCCGTAGAACCGCGCCGCCTCGAGCAGCACCCCGTAGAGGTCGTGGCTCTCGCTCGCCTTGCGTTGTGAGTACTCACTTCGCTCGACTTCGGGAACCTTCATGCCGACGCTTTGGGCGAGATCCTTGATAGCGTCGACGTAGCCGAGCCCCGAGTATTCCATCATGAAGCCGACCGCGGTACCGTGCGCGCCGCAGCCGAAGCAGTGATAGAACTGCTTGGTCGCGCTGACCGTGAACGACGGTGACTTCTCGGAATGAAACGGGCAGCAGGCAACGAAGTTAGCGCCCGCTTTTTTGAGCTTCACGTAGCGATCGACGACATCCACGATGTCGACGCGGTGGAGCAAATCCTGGATGAACGACTGGGGGATCATGCGGGACTTCGCGGCGCAAGGCGTGGGGCGTGCGGCGCCAGTACCGCGCCGGGCACTGTCCCCACGTCTGGATAGGCCGTCATCGACTCATTATAAGAGGACCGACGCCAACCGAGGCAGTGGGCACGCCTCGACCGGCTCGCCCCGTGGTGGGGTCGAACTATCCGGCCAGTTTGGCTTTGACGCGGCCTGACACTTTGGACATGTCCGCGCGGCCGGCGAGCTTCGCCTTGAGAGGACCCATCACCTTGCCCATGTCGGCCGGGCCTTTCGCGCCGACTTCGGCGATGGCCGCAGCGATCGCCGCGTCGACGTCCTCGTCGCCCATCGCGGCAGGCATATAGCGCTCGAGGATGCCGACTTCGAAGCGCTCGTTATCCGCGAGGTCGTCGCGCCCGCCTTTCTCGAACTGGGCGATGGAATCGCGGCGCTGCTTGATCATCTTCTCGATGATCGCGACCACGTCGCCGTCGTCGAGGGTCTTGCGCTCGTCGACTTCCTTCTGTTTGAGCGCCGCGGTCAGCAGGCGCAGGGCGTCGCGCGTGCGGGTGTCGCCGCTGCGCATCGCAGCTTTCAGCTCGTCGTTGACCTGGTCGCGGAGGGACATGGGGCGCACTCGTGGAAGTCAGAATTCGGAGGAGGGAGAACGGCGTTACGGCTCCGGAAACCGCGGCCAGAAAAGACAATCGCCCCAACGCTGCTGCGGCGGGGCGACCGTGCTGACTTCTGAACGCTGAATTCTGGAGACTTAGTACATTTTCGGCGGCAGGAGCTGCGAGCGCAGGCGCTTGTGGTGGCGCTTGACTGCAGCGGCGAGCTTGCGCTTGCGCTCCGAGGTGGGCTTCTCGTAGAACTCGCGGGCGCGAAGCTCGGTGAGCAGACCGGTTTTTTCCACGGTGCGCTTGAAGCGGCGCAGCGCCACTTCGAACGGCTCGTTTTCCTTGACGCGTACTGTCGGCATAAGGTCTCTTTAGGGAGGGCCGCTCGCTGCGTAGGCGCTCGGTCCGGGAACTTGAGAAAGGGGGCGTATTATAATCAATTCCCGCCCCGCTTCAAACCCTCCCCCAAGGTTTCTCAGTTCCCATGGTCGTGCTCGGCATCGAAACCTCTTGCGACGAGACAGGGGTCGCGCTCTATGACACCGAAAAAGGGCTGCTCGCGCACGCCCTTTATTCCCAGGTGGCCATGCACGCCGACTATGGCGGGGTCGTTCCCGAGCTCGCCTCGCGCGACCACGTGCGGCGTCTCCTGCCGCTGACCCGGCAAATCCTCGCCCAGTCAGGTCTCGCGCTCCCGGACGTGGATGCAGTGGCGTACACCGAAGGTCCCGGGCTCGCGGGCGCGCTGCTCGTGGGCGCCAGCGCCGCCCACGGCCTGGCCTACGCGCTCGAAGTCCCCGCGATCGGGGTGCATCACCTCGAAGGTCATCTGCTCTCCCCGCTGCTCGCCGACCCTGCGCCCGAATTTCCTTTCGTCGCGCTGCTGGTCTCGGGCGGCCACAGCCAGTTGATGCGGGTGGACCGCGTCGGCGATTACACCCTGCTCGGGGAAACGCTCGACGACGCGGCGGGCGAAGCGTTCGACAAGAGCGCCAAGCTGATGGGGCTCGGTTATCCGGGCGGGCCGGAGATCGCCAGGCTCGCCGCGGCCGGCACGCCCGGGCGGTACAAACTGCCGCGCCCGATGATCAACAGCGGCGACCTCAATTTCAGCTTCAGCGGGTTGAAAACTGCGGTTCTGACCGCGGTGCGCGGCCAGACGCTCGATGACGCGGCCCGCGCGGATCTGTCGGCCGAAGTGCAGGCGGCGATCGTGGACGTCCTCGTCTCGAAATCGATCGCGGCGCTCGAGCAGAGCGACCTTACGAGACTCGTCGTCGCCGGCGGGGTCGGCGCCAACCGTCTGCTTCGCGACACGCTGACCTCGCGCGCGGCACGGCGCGGATACAGCGTGTACTACCCCGATCTCGAGTTCTGCACCGACAACGGCGCAATGATCGCCTTTGCGGGCGCATTGCGGCTCGACCAGGGAGTGGCAGGGAACGCGAAAGCCGAGCCCCTCGGCTTCTGTGTCAGGCCCCGGTGGGACCTGGCGGAGCTCAGTCCACCTGTCGGTGGACTGAGCTCCGCCCGGTAAACGCCTCGGAGGCAAACCCATGGTTTCCCTCCGAGACCTCCCTTCCTTAGGCTCGCTGCGCTCGCGCAACCATTAAATCGGGGACAGACCCCGATTTTTTAAACACTGTCTTTCTTGGCGTCCAGCCGGCCTTCGGTCCCCGCGAGCAGGTTGCGGATATTGCTCTTGTGCCGCCAGATCAGCAGCGCCGAGACTATGGTCATGCTGATGAAGAACGGATGCGTGGGGCTGTACAGGATCAGCATGAAGAACGGCGCGAAGAGCGCCGCAACGAGCGCAGAAAGAGAAGAGATACGGAAAAACGCAGCGACGACGAGCCATGTCGCGAGCGTGCCTGCGGCGGCGTAAAGATTCAGCGCGGCGAGCACGCCGAGCGCGGTCGAAACACCTTTTCCGCCCTTGAACCGAAAGAACACCGGATACATGTGGCCGATGATGACCGCGACCGCCGCGGCGCCCATCGTCATCTCCGCTGCATCGACTTCAGCGAAGCGCCCCGCGATGAAAACCGCGAGCCAGCCTTTCACGCTGTCGCCGAGCAGGGTGAGCGCGGCAGCCGCTCTCTTCCCGGTGCGCAGCACGTTGGTCGCGCCGGGATTGCCCGAGCCGTAGCTGCGAGGATCGGGCAGGCCGAACGCGCGGCTCGTGATGACGGCGAACGAAAGCGATCCGATCAGATAAGCGATGAGACTGAGGGTTAAAGTCGCCACGGGTCTTTTCAAATACAATGACCGCTGAATTTTAACGCGATTCGGCAAAGCATCGATCCGCAGTGCCCCGCTGAATCCTGAAGGCCGCAGTGGACACGATATTCATCAGCGATTTCCGGCTCGACATACTCATCGGCGTGTACGAATGGGAACGCCGGGTGCCGCAGACGGTTCAGCTCGATCTCGAGTTCGCGCTGCCGCCCAGATCCAAGCGCTCGGACAAGATCGGCGACACGATCGATTACGCGAAAGTGGTCTCGCGCATCGAGCAGAGCCTCGCCGACAATCGCTTCCTGCTCGTCGAAGCGCTTGCCGAGCACATCGCCCAACTCGTCCTCACCGAGTTCGGCGCACCGTGGATCCGCACGAGCGTCACCAAGCTCGGCGCGTTGAAAGGCGTGAAGCGCCTCGGCGTGACGATCGAACGCGGGACGCGCGAGCTGCGCTAGCGCATAAGCGCCGGTAAACGACTCGGAGGGAAACCAAGGTTTCCCTCCGAGACCTCCTCTCCTTTGGCGCGCCGCGCTCGCTCGCGCCCCCAACGCGTCAACCTCGGGGGTGATGCTTCGAGTGCAATTGCTTGAGCCTTTCCCTCGCCACGTGCGTATAGATCTGCGTGGTCGAAATATCCGAGTGACCCAGCAATAGCTGAACGACCCGTAGATCGGCGCCGTGATTGAGCAGATGGGTCGCGAACGCGTGGCGCAGGGTGTGCGGCGAGATGTGTTTCCCCGGCGTGGCGAGGAACGCATAGTGCTTGATGCGATACCAGAAGGCCTGCCGCGTCATCGCCTCAGCCCGCGACGTGACGAAGAGCGCGTCGCTCACCCGGCCGCCGAGCAGCACCGGGCGAGCTTCGCGCTGGTACCGCGCGAGCCACGACAGCGATTCCTCGCCGAGCGGCACGAGGCGCTCCTTCGCACCTTTACCCATCACCCGCACCACACCCATGTCCTGGCTCACCTGGACCGCGGTCAGCGTCACGAGCTCCGACACGCGCAACCCGCTCGCGTACAGCACTTCGAGCATCGCCCGGTCGCGCAGCCCGATCGGCGTCTCGACGTCCGGCGCGTTCAGCAGCGCTTCGACGTCGGCTTCGGTGATCGTCTTCGGCAGACCGCGCGGAAGCTTGGGCGCGTCGATCCTCAAGGTGGGGTCGACCTTGATATCGCCGGTTCGCACGAGGTAGCGATAGAAGCGCTTCAGGCTCGAGAGCAGCCGCGCCGCGCTCGATGCGCGGGTCTTCTGCGTGTAGCGATGGCTGAGATACGCCTGAATGTCGCCGTGCTGCGCGTCGCGCAAAGGGCGTGCCGCAGCACGCTCGAGCCAGACGCCAAAAAGAATCAGGTCCCGCCGGTAGCTGTCGAGTGTGTTGCGCGACAGACCGTCTTCGAGCCATAGGGCGTCGCAAAACGCATCGAGCTGAGTGTCGTTGAGAATCAAGATAGTGGTCCGGCGGCCCTGTGCTCCCCGATCGATAGTACCGCTCCGCCCGACGCACGAACAGGCGCGCGTCGGCCGGTCGTCGAAGGGGTGCAGCTATAATGACGGCGCGCACCGGCATGGGATCCTTCAGGGTCGACCGGGCCGCGATGCCCACCCTCCCTGGACGCCTAAGGTATAACCGGAATGACAAACACAGCGGCAGAACATCCGCCCGGCGCAGCCGCACCCGAAGAGCTCGAGCTCGCGCAGCTCATTGTCGACGCGCTCAATCTCGAAGTTGCCGCGGCCGATATCGACCCTACCGCCCCGCTCTACGAGGACGGCTTGGGGCTCGATTCGATCGATATCCTCGAGATCGCGCTGGTGATATCGAAAACCTACGGCGTCAAAGTACGTGCGGGCGACGAGAACAACTCCAGGATTTTCAGCTCGTTGCGCGCCCTCAGCCGCTATATTCAAGAGCACCGGGCCGCATAGATGCAACGCTGGAGCGGCTTATTGTGGAAGGCGCTCATCGTGCCCGGGTGCGTCGGCTATCAACTGCTGGTCCACTCGGCGATGACCGGCGGCCGTGGCAGCTACGTGCGCCTGGCGCTGTCGCTGCTGCCTTTGCTGGGGCTCGGCCTGTGGATCTTTCGCAGCGCGCAGCACAAGTTCCGCTGGACGCTGCTGCTGGCCGCTGCCGCGATCGCCATCTACATCATCGAGCACGAAGCGCAGCTCGGGCTCGCCGCGGCCTACGGCATACCTCACACTGCGATTTATCTTTTGCTGCTCTTCTCGTTCGGGCGCACGCTTGCTCACGGACGCGAGCCGCTGATCACCGGCTTCGCGCGCAAGATACACGGCGCCTTACCTCCGAGCATGGAGTCGTATACCCGGCAGTTGACCGGCGTATGGTGCATGTTCTTTGCCGCGCAGGTTGCCGTGTCTGCGGTCCTGTTCGTGTGGGCTCCGCTGGACGTGTGGTCTCTCTTCGTCAACGTCCTCAATTTCCCTCTCCTCGTGCTGATGTTCGGTGCGGAGTATCTCTATCGCGTGGCGCGCCACCGCGACTTCCCGCACGCATCGATCATGAAGGGCGTGCAGATGTTCAGCGAACACAAGCCGCTCTCCGACGTCGCCCCGTCCGCTAGTGCCCCCGGAATTCAGAACCGATAGCGATCTTCGGCTAAGCAGCAGCTTCGCGATGCAGAGCGCTGTCGCGAACGCGGCTTCGCTGTCTGCCAAAGAGCCCGCTCCTGCCGATGCCTGATCTGCCTCTCATACACGGCTTCGGGGCCGACGCGGTGTTCTCGTATCGCTTCGGCGCGCCGATCTCCGTCCCGCAGTTTCTGCAGGATGTGCAGCAGCTCGCAACG
Source organism: Betaproteobacteria bacterium (assembly GCA_028292225.1). GTDB lineage: Bacteria > Pseudomonadota > Gammaproteobacteria > Burkholderiales > SG8-41 > JAQGMV01. Next base: position 13,693 of record JAQGMV010000204.1, on the reverse strand, counting down.
CGATTGCCGGCCGGCGGGCATGTCATCAACCTGTGCGCCGACCGCTACCGATTCAGCGTAGGCTTCGCCGCCGCGCTCGTGCGCGGTCACGTCAATCTGCTTCCGCCGAACAACACGCCTGGGCTGCTGGGGCAATTGCTCGATAAGTACCCGGACGCCTACTGCCTTGCGGACACTGAGCACGGGCACACGGCCCTGCCGACTATGATGTTCCCGCAGCTCGACTCAACCGCGGCGAAATCGATCGATGCACCCCTGCTTCCCGAACGGCAGGTCGCCGCGCTCGTGCTCACTTCGGGCTCGACCGGAGAGCCGGTGCCGCATCGGAAAACCTGGGGTGCGCTCGTCAGAAGCGCACGCGCCGAACGGTCGAGGCTCGGCCTGGCCGCTCTCCCCGGCGCGGTCATCGTCGGGACCGTACCGCCGCAGCACATGTACGGGCTCGAATCCACGGTGCTCCTCGCGCTGCAGGGCGGATTTGCGGTGCACGCGGGTCGCCCTTTCTATCCCGCCGATGTCTGTGCCGAGCTCGAACGCACGCCGCGCCCGCGCGGGCTCGTCACGACACCGGTGCACTTGCGCGCGTTGCTCGCGGAAGACACGGCGCTGCCGCCGCTGGATTTTCTGGTCTGCGCGACAGCCCCGCTGTCTCCGCAGCTCGCGGCCGCAGCCGAATCACGTTTCGGAGTGCGTCTGCACGAAGTGTACGGATGCACCGAAGCGGGCCAGGTCGCCACGCGCTGCACCGTGCACACCGCCGAGTGGCAGGCGCTGGAGGGTGTCTCACTGCGCCAGGACGAACACGGAACCTGGGTAAAGGGGGGCCACGTCGATATCGAAACACTGCTCGGGGACGTGATCGAGCTGTGCGGGCCGGATCGCTTCGTGCTGCACGGCAGAACCGCCGACCTCGTGAACATCGCAGGTAAGCGCACCTCTCTCGCCAATCTGAACTATCACCTGAACTCCATCGACGGGGTGCGCGATGGCGTCTTCGTCATGCCTGACGAACAGGGTGAAGGCGTGACTCGATTGATGGCGTTCGTCGTGGCGCCGGACCTCACGACGGAAAGCCTGATGCAGGCGTTGCGACGACGCATCGACGCTGCATTCCTCCCCCGCCCTTTGCGCCTCGTGGCTGCGCTGCCGCGCAACAGCACCGGCAAGCTGCCGCGCCACGCACTCGTCGCGCTCGTCGCCGAGCTCGCGGCCGAAGACCGGTGACGATGGGCAGCGCAGAGCGGACTTTCGCATTCGATCATGCGGCTGCGGAAGGCCACTTCCCCGGCAACCCCATCATTCCCGGCGCCGTATTGCTCGGCGCAGCGATCGAGGCCATCGCGGAAGCGCTCGGTGTGAGCCTTTCACCGTGCACGATCAGGTCGGCAAAATTCTATCTGCCGACACGACCCGGCGACACGGTCGTCATCGAATTTACCGGCAATACGCCGGGCAGCCTCAGGTTCGAGTGCGCAGTGCGAGGCAGCAAGGTGCTCGCAGGCCAGATTGAATGCAACGCAGCCCCGACAAGTCCATAGCGCGCAGACCCGGTCCCGTATGGGCAGCCCGGCCGGAGCGCGGCAATACCTTCGCGCTGCGTGCGATGGTCTGGGTTGCGGTCACGCTGGGACGGCGCGCGGCGCGCGCGCTGCTCTACCCCACGTGCGCCTACTTCGTGCTGTTTTCGAGCCAGGCGCGAGCCGCTTCCAGGAGCTATTTGCGACGGGCGCTCGCACGCGAGCCGCGGGCGTCCGACCTGCTCAATCACTGCCTCACGTTCGCGTCGACGGTCCTCGATCGCGTGTTCCTGTTGAAGGGGCTGTACGCGCAGCTCGACGTGCGCACCCACGGCGAGGCGCTCGCCAAGGAGATGGCTGCGAGCGGCCATGGATGTTTTCTGCTCGGGGCGCACATGGGAAGCTTCGAAGTCATTCGTGCGCTGGGCGACGATGCGCACGGACTGCGTGTGAGCCTGGTCATGTACGAAGAGAACGCAAGAAAGCTGAATTCGGTGCTCGACGCAATAAAGCCGGACCGCGCACCGCAGGTGATCGCGCTCGGGAAAGTCGACGCCATGTTGAAGGTCGAACAGGCGCTCGATCGCGGGGAATTCGTGGGCATGCTGGGCGATCGCACGATCGCCGGAGAAGGCACCGTCACCTGCTCATTTCTGGGCGCGCCCGCGCAGTTTCCATTGGGGCCGTTTCGCCTGGCCGCCATGCTCGACCGCCCTGTCGTACTGATGTTCGGCCTCTATCTCGGCGGCAATCGCTATGAGATCCACTTCGAGAAGCTCGAACAGTCCGAGCGCATCGCCGGCGAGCCTCGAAACGCCTGCCTCGAACGCTCGGTGCAGAGCTACGTGAGGCGACTCGAGCACTACTGCCGGCTCGCGCCGTATAACTGGTTCAACTTCTATGACTATTGGGACTAGGTTGCCGGCCCGCGTGGCGATCGCGCTGATCGCCGGGGTCTTCTGCGTCGCCGCGCCGGCCGCGGAATCCAACCCTGCCGGCCGCTGGGGCATCGATCAGCTCATGCAGAGCCTTGCGCAGGTGAAAAATCTCAAGGGGACGTTCGTCGAGCGCAAGAACCTGCGCATCCTGACCGAACCCCTGGATTTTTCCGGCACGCTCGCCTACGCCGCACCGGCGCATCTTGAAAAGCACACCTTGCTGCCCAAGCCGCAGAGCCTCGTCCTCGACCAGGGCACCCTGGTGGTGGAGGACAGCGTCAGGAAGCAGCGGCGCGTCCTTCAGCTCCAGGAGTATCCGTTGATCTGGGCGCTCGTCGAAAGCATACGCGCCACGCTCGCCGGAGACCTGCAGGGGCTGAGTCGCTTTTATCGCGTCGATCTCGAAGGCACTGAGAGTCAGTGGCGGCTGCTGCTCAGGCCGACAGACCCGAAGCTCGGCAACGTGTTGACGATCATCCGCATCGGCGGGCAGGGCCGCCGGGTTCGCACGATAGAGATCGTCGAAGCCGAGGGCGACCGTTCGGTGATGACGATTACCGAAGCACCTTGAGTAAAGCGCGCCGATGAAATCGAGATACGCACCGGTTCTCGCGTGGGCTGTTTTCGTCGTCGCATGCGTTATCCTCGTCGGCCGCACGCAGTTCAGCGCCGACCTTTCGGCGTTCCTGCCGCGCTCGGCGTCCCCGACGCAACAGGTCCTGGTCGAGCAACTGCGCGACGGCGTGGTGTCACGGCTCGTGCTCATCGGTCTCGAAGGCGGGGAGCCGGCCGCGCTTGCCCAGGCGAGCAAGAGTCTGGCGACGGCACTTCGAGGCCACGACGCTTTCGTCTCCGTACGCAATGGAGAGGACAGCGGCCTGACCCAGGACCGCGAGTTCCTGTGGCGCAACCGCTATCTCCTCAGCCCCGCGATGACTGCGGAACATTTTTCGAGCGCCGGGCTGCGTGCATCGCTCGAGGAGAACATCGACTTGCTCGGTTCGCCCGCCGCGATATTCGTGCAGAAAATTCTGCCGAGTGACCCGAGCGGAGAATTGCTTCGACTGGTCCAGGCGTTCGAAGGCCAGTCGAAACCGAACGTGCAGCACGGCGTCTGGTTTTCCGCGGACGGCAGGCGCGCGCTGTTACTGGCCCAGACCCGCGCCGCCGGTTACGACATCGACGCTCAGGAGCGTGCGCTTCAGATCATCCGCTCGGCCTTGCCTGCCGCCTCGACAAGCGCCGGCGCCGCCCGCGCACCGACGCTCCTGTTGACCGGCCCCGGTGTTTTCTCGGTGCTCACGCGCGCCCAGATCAAGGATGACGCGTGGCGGTTTTCATTGATCGCCGCGAGCCTCATTGCAGCCATGCTGCTCGCGCTATACCGCTCGGCGCGGGTGCTGGTGCTCGGACTGCTGCCGGTGGCAAGCGGCGCGCTCGGCGGCGTCTGCGCGGTGAGTCTCGGGTTCGGATCGGTGCACGGCATCACGCTCGGGTTTGGCGCGACACTGATCGGCGAAGGCGTCGATTATGCGATCTACCTGTTCACGCAGATGCGCGAGGGGTCGTCGGCCAAATCCACGCTCGCGCGCATCTGGCCGACGTTGAGGCTGGGCGTCACGACTTCGATCTGCGGCTTCGGCGCCATGCTGCTCTCGGGCTTTCCGGGCCTCGCACAGCTCGGGCTTTTCTCGATCGCGGGGCTGCTCGTCGCATTGGCGGTGACGCGCTGGGTTCTTCCGGCGTTGCTGCCGCCCGGCTACACGGCGCGCGCCGCCACGATCGCCCCGCGCATAATGACGCTGGTGGGTTGGGCGCCGGCGTTGCGCTACCCCGCCATCGTTTTGATCGGCATCGCCGCGATGTTTCTCGCGCTGCATCGCGACGCATTGTGGAGTGACGACCTGGCGAGCCTGAGCCCCATTCCCAGGAGTGCGACGCAGCTCGACGGCGAGCTGCGGCGCGATATCGGCGCGCCCGACGTGCGCCACCTCGTCGTGGTGACAGCCGATGATCGGCAGGCCGCACTCGAGCTGGCGGAGAAAACCGCCGCCGTGCTGCACGACGCCGTGCGCCGGGGTGAGCTCCAGAGCTTCGACAGCCCGGCAACTTTCCTGCCGAGCCTGGCGACTCAGCGCATGCGCCAGGCGGCGCTGCCCGCACCGGAAGTCCTGCGCACGCACCTGCAGCAGGCGCTCGAAGGCCTGCCGTTCCGGCCGGGCCTCTTCGAGCCGTTCATCGTCGATGCACAGGCCGCAAAGGTCGCGCGCCCGCTCGAGCGCGACAGCCTCGAGGGCACTGCCCTCGCGCTCAAAGTCGACTCCTTGCTGGTGAGGCGTGCCGACGGCTGGGCAGCCATTCTGCCGTTGCGCGCAGTCGCGGATGCCGCGGCGATCGACCGTGCGATCGCCGGGCAACGAGACAGCCGCATCGTGTCGCTCGACCTCAAAAGCGCGACCGACGAGCTCTTCAAGACTTATCGCAAGGAAGCGACGACACACGCAATGGCGGGTGGGGCCGCCATACTGCTCGTGCTGTTGATCGCGCTGCGCTCGCCGCGCCGTGTGCTGGCGGTCGTTACACCGCTCGCCGCCGCGGTCATCGTAACGTTCGGCATACTCGTGCTCGCTGTGGGCGCGCTGTCGATCTTCCACCTGATCGGGCTGTTGCTCGTGGTGGCGGTAGGCTCGAACTACGCATTGTTCTTCGAGCATCGAGGCGCCTCGGACGAAGATCGCAGCCGAACCATCGTGTCGGTCCTGTTCGCGACTCTCTCCACCGTGCTGGGTTTCGGCGTGCTCTCCTTTTCGCATGTCCCGGTACTCAGTGCGCTCGGCTCGACCGTGGGCTTAGGCGGGATACTCAGCTTTGTATTTTCGGCGACTTTCCTGGCGCGCCGCCCGACAATGCGCGAGCTACCCCATGTTGAACCGGCCTGACACGCTCCAGACACCGCGCGGGCGCTGGCGTCCCGCACCCGCCATCCAGGTGTCGATCGGGCTGCACGCGCTCGGTGCGGCCGTGCTCGTATTCCAGCCGGGGGCGTGGCCCTGGGTGCTGGCAGTGCTGGTGGCGAACCATCTCGTCCTCTCCACAGCAGTGCTGTGGCCGCGCGGCCGCCTGCTCGGCCCTAACCTGGTCCGCCTGGCTCCCGCCGCCGCGGCCCGCGGCGAGATCGCGCTCACGTTCGACGACGGTCCCGATCCCCAGGTCACGCCCAGGGTGCTCGATCTGCTCGATCAGTACGGCATGAAAGCGAGTTTTTTCTGTATCGGCATAAAGGCGCAGGCTTATCCGGAGATCGTCAAAGACATCGCGCGACGTGGGCACAGCGTCGAAAATCACAGCCATCGGCATTCGCACGGGTTCGCATTTTTCGGCCTCGCGAGGCTGGCGCGGGACGTGGAAGCGGCCCAGGCGACGATCGCCGGCATCGTCGGCTGCGCGCCGCGATTTTTCCGCGCGCCCGCGGGGTTCCGCAGTCCGTTGCTCGATCCGGTGCTGGCCCGGCGCCATCTGCGCTATGCGTCGTGGACCCGCCGCAGTTACGACACGGTGCGCACCGACCCGCACGCCGCATTGAGCACTCTCACGCGCGGGCTTGCCGCCGGTGACGTGCTCCTGTTGCACGACGGCAGCGCTGCGCGAACCGCGGCGGGCATTCCGATGGTCCTTGCGGTGTTGCCCGCCCTGCTTGATACACTCTCGAACCGCGGCTTGAAGTCCGTCGCTCTACCCTCTGCCGTCTGAATCGCCTTGCAACCGCTTTCCATCTCCCGCTACTCGATCGTGAACGCCCTCGGCGCCGGCAAGCGCGAGATCGCCGAGGCGCTGCGCAGCGCCCGGACCGGCCTCGCGCCGTGCCGTTTCGAAACCGTCGAGCTCGACACCTTCGTCGGGGAAGTCGCGGGGCTCGATTCGATGACGGTTCGCGCCGATCTGTCCGCCTACGACTGCCGCAACAACCGGCTCGCACAACGCGGGCTCGAGTGCGACGGCTTCTCAGCCGCTGTCGAGTCCGCCGCGGGGCAATACGGCCGTGCGCGAATCGGGGTCTTCGTCGCGACCAGCACCTCCGGAATCCTGGAAGCCGAGCTCGCGTATCGCCACCGCGACCCGACGACGGGCGCGCTGCCTTTGGCGTTCAACTACGCGCAAACGCAGAACAGTTATTCATTGGGCGATTTCGTCCAGCGCTATCTCGGCCTCGAAGGTCCGGTCTTCGTGGTGTCATCGGCGTGTTCCTCGAGCGCAAAAGTGTTCGGTAACGCCGCCCGGATGATCGCGTCGGGCGTATGCGATGCAGCGGTGGTCGGCGGCGTGGATACGCTGTGTCTCACGACCCTGTACGGCTTCAACTCATTAGGCCTGTTATCGCACCAGCCGTGTCGGCCATACGATGTGGCGCGCGACGGGATTTCAATTGGCGAAGGCGCCGGCTTCGCCTTGATCGAAAAAGAATCCGCGAAAATAGAGTCCGGCATCATCCGGCTACTCGGCGTCGGCGACAGCGGCGACGCCCATCATATGTCTACGCCGCACCCCGAAGGCCTCGGCGCACGGCTGGCAATGCAGCGCGCGCTCGCCTCCGCCGGCCTACAGGCCTCCGACATCGATTACATCAACCTGCACGGCACCGGGACCCGCACCAACGACGCCAGCGAAGATCGCGCGGTGTTCGAGCTTTTCGGCAGCGGCACACCGTGCAGCTCGACCAAAGGATCGACCGGACATTTGCTGGGCGCCGCGGGCGTGACCGAGGTCATCATCTCGATGCTCGCGATCGAGCACGACCTGATGCCCGGCGGGCGGCCCACCGTCGACATCGATCCGGAGCTCCGAAGCCGCTACCTGCTCGAGAACCGCCCCGGGCGCATCGATCGTGTCCTCAGTAATTCGTTCGGCTTCGGCGGCAGCAACAGCAGCCTCGTGCTTGGGCGCGCCGGATAATGCGCCTCTGGCTCGAAGGCGTGGGCATCGCCGGGCCGGGGCTCTGCGGCTGGCACGCGACGCGCACCGTGCTGCTGGGCGAGGCGGACTACGTGCACGCGCCGACCGTTCTCACCGCAAGCTCGTTGCTACCTGCTGCGGAGCGGCGCAGGATCGGTGTGCCGGTGAAGCTTGCGCTCGCCGTGGGATGCGAAGCGTTCGCCGGCGCTGCACGCGACCCCGCTTCCACGGCGACCGTGTTCACGTCATCAGGCGGCGACGGCGAGAACGTCCACCAGATTTGCGAAACGCTCGCGTCCGCCGAGCGCGAAGTCTCACCGACCCGCTTTCATAATTCGGTGCACAACGCAGCAGCCGGGTACTGGAGCATTGCGACGGGCACGCGTGAGCCATCGACGAGCATATGCGCGTACGACTGGAGCTTCGCGGCGGGCCTGCTCGAAGCAGCGGCGCAGATCGCCGCGGATCGCAGTCCCGTCGCGCTGATCGCATACGATCAGCAGTATCCGCCGCCATTGAAAGCGGTGAGGCCGATCGATTCGAATTTCGGCGTCGCGCTTCTGCTCGTGCCCGGGCCGACCGCTCACACCTTCGCTACGCTCGACGTGAGCTTCGGGTCCGGTGCTGCGAAGGCCACCGCAATGACGCTCCCCGCGCTAGACGCGGTCCGAGCCGGCGTGCCCGCAGGTCGCAGCCTGCCGTTGCTCGAAGCGCTCGCGCGGCGCATCGAGCAGGCGGTGGTCCTCGAGTGTGGCGCCGCATCGCATCTGTGCGTCGTGGTTGCGCCGTGCTGAACGCAGCGCAGATCGCCCGCCTGATTCCGCACGCCGGCCGGATGTGTTTGCTCGAGCACGTCGTCGAGTGGGATGCGACGACCATCCGCTGTTCGAGCCGGACACATCGCGATCCCGGGAACCCCATGCGCGTCGCGGGAAAGCTGTCGGCGCTGTGCGGGATCGAATATGCCGCGCAGGCGATGGCGGTGCATGGCGGACTCTCCGCGACGATTCCGGGAAAGCCCGGCGCCGGCTACCTGGCGAGTCTGCGCGACGTCGGGTGCTTTCAGAATCACCTCGACGGCGCCGCCGGAGACCTCGTGGTCGAAGCGGAACGCCTGATGGGCGACGAAGCGCGAGTGATCTATCGGTTCACGCTGTGGGTGGGTGAAACCGAGATCCTGAACGGCCGCGCCACGGTCGTTCTGGACGCCGGAGCCGCATGAAGCGCGCGCTCGTCACGGGGGGCAGCGGAGCGATCGGCGCGGCCATCTGCCGCCGCCTGGCAGCCGACGGTCGCCATGTCTACGTGCACGCGAATACAAAGCCGCGGCACGCCGAGGCCGTCGTCGCGCAGATCGTTGCTGCGGGCGGTTTCGCGCAAGCCGTTGTATTCGACATCGTCGACCGCGCGCAAACCGAGGCGGCGCTGGACGCACTGCTCGTCGAAGGACCGATCCAGATCCTCGTGAACAACGCCGGGATACACGACGACGCAGTGATGCCCGCGATGCAGGCCGAGCAGTGGTCGCGCGTAATCGACGTTTCGCTCAACGGCTTTTTCAATGTCACGCAGCCATTGTTGATGCCGATGGTCACGACGCGCTGGGGAAGAATCGTCAATGTGTCTTCGATCGCCGCGCTGGCCGGAAACCGCGGCCAGACCAACTACGCCGCGGCAAAAGCGGGGCTGCATGGCGCGACCAAATCGCTCGCGCTCGAACTCGCGAGCCGCGGCATCACGGTGAACGCGGTCGCGCCCGGCATCATCGCATCGGCCATGAGCGAAAATGCATTCCCCAAGGAGGCGATAGACCGGCTGGTTCCGATGAAACGCGCCGGCACGCCGATTGAGGTCGCCGACCTGATCGGCTTTCTGGCCTCGGAGCAGGCCGCCTACATCTCGGGACAGATCATCTCGATCAACGGCGGGATGATCTAGGCGCGTTCTCGTGATTTCCGCCACAGCAGCAGCGGCAGGCGGAGCACGAACCCGGCGAGCAATCGTAAATTCATACCGGTCAGCAGGATGTTGTCGCGCACGTAATTGAAGTGCGACACGCCGCCCTCTTCAGCTCGCAGGTACTTGACCGGCGCAGGCTCGTTGATCGGCATGACCCCCCGCCAGCACAGGCGCACTGCGGCCTCCGGATCGAAATCGAATCGGCGCATCCAGTGGCTGCGCTGCATGATGTCGCGCAGGGGCACGATCGGATAGACCCGAAAGCCGAACAGCGCATCGCCGATTCCCTGCCACAGCGTCTGCACATTCGCGAGAGCGTTCGAGATCTTGCGACCCCGCAACCGGATCGCCGGCGCACTGGCGTCGAAAACCGGCAGGCCCAGTATCATCGCGTCGGGCCGGGCGAGCGAAACGTCCATGAAGGCCGGGATTCTGTCGGGTGGATGCTGGCCGTCGGCATCCATGGTCAGGACATGCGTGTACCCGGCTGTCGCCGCATTGCACAGGCCGTGGAGCACCGCGGCGCCTTTACCTTCATTGCGCGGAAGCACAAAGACCTTCAGCCCGGCGTCGCGGTCGGCGAGCGCCTTCAGCGCTTCGGCAGTACCGTCGGTACTGCCGTCGACGACGACCCACACCGGCTCCCAGAAGCGGCGCGCGTCCGCCACGGTTTCCAGCACTTTGGGGCCGGTGTTGTAACTCGGAATCAGGACGAGGTGCGAGCGCGATGCAGGGTTCATGACGAATCAGGCGGCTATCCTGCCCCGGATAAAGCGTGTGAATAGTACGCTTCGAGATTCGAGACAAAGGTTTTGACGTCGCCGTTCACCTCGAAGCGCTCGCCGAGCCTTGCGCGGTACGTCAGGGGGAATTTCGGCTTGCGTAGAAGGGGCCAGCCTTTGCTCAGGAAAGGCGAGTCCGTTTCGATGAAGACCGTCTGCACCGGCACCCCGGCTATTTTCGCGATCAGCGCAAAACCGCCTTTGAACGGATTGACCGGAGATTGCCTCGTCCGGGTGCCCTCGGGAAAAATCAGGAGTTGCTGGCCCGCTCGCACCGCGGCCGCGGCCGATCTGACGATGCCCAGCGCGGAATTATTGCGTATGTACCCGGCAAGCTGCGCGCCACCGCCGAGCATCGGGTTGTCGCGAATCTCGCCTTTCATCAGGCACGTCACGCGAGGCAGTCGCGACACCACCAGCACCGCGTCGATCAGGCTCGGGTGATTCGGCGCGATGATCAGCGACCGCTCTGCGCGCAAAGCGTCCAGAGCACCGAGGTCGATCTTCAGAAGACCGCTCGCCTTCAGTACGAAGAGATACGCCCTGAACAGCCTCGTGAGCACGGATTGCCCCAGCGGAACGCTGATGTGCGAGGGGAGAACGCGGTGGAGCGCAGACGCAAGCAGGCTCCACGGCAGGAAGATCGCGGCGAACAACAACAAGCCGCCGTACAACACCAGATACTCGTAAGGCAGTCTCAGCAGACACAGTGCCCGCCTGAATCCGCTCGCTGCCTTACCGGAAGGGACGACCGCGCTGCGCATCAGCCTGGAGCCCCGCCTTCGTCGGCGTACATCCCTTCGATTTCCAGCAGCAGGTCGCGGCGACATATATCCGCCTGCAGATAAAGTGTTTCACACCCATCGCCGAAGCATTTTTCGAGCGCATCACGCACGGCCGGAAGGTAGTCCGGGTGCCGCACGTACGCCTTGAACGCGAATTTTCCGGAGCGATCGGGCATTCCGCCCACGTGCGCCTGGGCCACCACCGCGCGTATGTTCTCGACAGTCACGCGCGCCTGTTCGGCGGCGTCGCCGGGATGTTGGGTTTCGTGCCCGACGATGCCCGCGGTGCCTGAGATGAACAGCAGTGCGCCACTGTCGCTCCACATCAGTGTCCCCCGCGAGAATGTCGGGCTGCGGGGGCCGTATTGCGCGGGGTAGTGATAGGCGCTCGTCTGGCGTGGATTCTCGACGCGCTCTCCGGCGGCCTTGCCGGCGAGAAAGTACACCGTCAGCGGGCCGGCACGGCTTCCAAGCGCGGAGGCTGCCGGCGTGTCTTCCCCGATGATCCGACCTTTCGCGCAAAACGCGTCGTGCCGTCCGCGGCAGAATCGCCGATAGCGCTCCAGGCCTTCGGCGTCTCTGTTGATCTGCGGAAAATAATTCCATACGCGCAGCAAATTCGAGTATCCGCGGCTGTCGATGAAATCGAAGACGCGGCCGTATGCGATGTAGCTCGCTTCATCGAGGCTGCCGGGATGCTCTAATTGAACGCAGCCGAAAAGAACCTCGTCGTTGCGCGCGCTGGCCACGCCGTCGGCTGCATCCCTGATGACGGGCTCTTCGCTCAACCACACCTCGAACATCGTGCCCGCACCCAGCACCGGCATGTCGACCCACGCGAATGGAAAATCAGGTGCGGTGAGCGCTCGCGGCTCGGCTCCGAACGCTATGGCCCCGAGTATGCGGCCTTCACCGGCGCTCCGCGTTGCCTCGAACGCGTGCGGGGTCAAGTACTTCAGCCTGAACGATGTAATCGCTTCAGGCGCCTCGCCGGCACTAATTTGCTGTGCCCTCGGCACCGAGTTCGCGGATTGCGCGCTTTCGGCTCATCCACGCTTTCAGGCTGGTGCGCAGAGTGAAAAAGCTCTTCAGGTAGTAGATGACCTTGAACACGAGCAGCCTGCCGTGTACCGGCGTACCGCGAAACAGATCGCCTGCCAGCACGGACAGCACGGCTTCCTGCAGCTTCTCGTTGCGCGGATGCATGAACATGTCGCGGAAAGTCGGCGTCGTGAGTCGATAAATAAACCATGAAAAAATCTTCGGCCCGCGACGCATCCCCGCGTCGAACGCCTTCAGCGCCCGGGCGGCGCTTTCCGGCTGATCGAGGCAGGCCTCAACGGCGTCGGCCCCCGTGAAGGCGCTTTGCATCGCCAGCAAAACGCCCGTCGAGAACACGGGGTCGATGAAGGTGAACGCGTCGCCCAGCAGCAGATAATTCTCGCCCGCAGCGCGCTCTACCTCGTACGAATAATTTCCGGTCGCCGTAACCGGCGACGCGAGGTGGGCGTTCGTCAACCGCGCGGCAAGCGCAGGGCTGAGTGCGATCGTGTTCAGGAAAAACTGCTCCGGATCGGTCTTGCGGGACGACATGTAATAAGGCCAGCACACGGCGCCGACGCTCGTCGTGCCATCCGAGAGCGGGATAAACCAGAACCAGCCGTGCTCGAACCAGAACAGGCTGATGTTGCCTTCCGCTTTGCCCGGCAGGCGTGAGGCGCCGGTGAAATGACCGTAAATCGCAGCGCTGTTGTGCTTCTTGTTCCGGCGCTTGGTCTTCGACTGGTTGGCGAGCAGTGTGTCGCGGCCCGAGGCATCGACCACGAACTTCGCCTGCCATCGGAGCTCCTCGCCGTTCACGTCCCTCGCGCAGACCAGCGCACCGTCCCGATTGAACTGCACCGAGGTCGCGCGGCATTCTTCGAGCGCGGTCGCACCTTTGCGCGCGGCGTTGCGAAAGAGAATTTCGTCGAAATCCGAACGACGCACTTGATACGCGGAGGGATAAGACTTGTCGATCGCGTTGGCAAAATCGAAAGTGACGGGCTCGCCATGCCACGGCGACACGAACTCCGCACCATACTTGGCCATGCCGATGCGCTGCATTTCGTCGGCTACGCCCAGCCGCTCGAAAAGCGGCATGTTGAGCGGCAACAAGGACTCGCCGATGTGGAAGCGCGGATGCCGCGCCTTTTCCAGCAGCACGACGCTGCGCCCGCGTTCCGCGAGCAGGGCTGCAATGGTCGAGCCGGCCGGTCCTCCGCCGATCACCGCGACATCGCATTGAACCGCCACTGCCGGGTTAACGACACAACTGTCGAGCACGTCAGACTTCTCCGATTTAAGGGCGACCGAACGCCGGGACGATCCGTAACGCCGGGAATCCTAGCGCCGAGGATACAGGGCTATGCGCCTTCGTGCCGCAGCAGCCAGCGCTTGATCTCCAGCCCGGTCTCGCCGCGCCCGCCCATGAAGCCCCCGATGCCGCTAGCCCCGAGCACGCGATGGCACGGGATCACGATCGGCAAACGGTTCCTCCCGCAGGCGCCGCCGACCGGCCGCGGCGCCGTGCTCAAGACCCGCGCGATGTCGTTATAGGTGAGCGTACCGCCGGCGGGGATCGCGCTGATCTCGCGCCACACCCGGCACTGGAAAGGCGTCCCCGCGTAATCGAAAGCCACTTGCGGCGCGTACCGCGGGTCGGAGAGATAACGCTCGATCTCGCGGCACGCGTGCTCGGCGAGCCGGGTCGTCGGCGCGAG
>JAQGMV010000187.1 GCA_028292225.1 Betaproteobacteria bacterium | reverse complement strand
GAAGGCGCGAGCAGCACGTCGTAATCGGCAAACATCGAGGCGAGCCCGGCGCGGCAGCGCTGTGCCAGCACCTGCGCCTCCCGATAGCGCTCGAACGTGACCTCGCGGCCTATCCTGATCTTGCCGTTGCGCAGGTCTTCGCTGAGCGCGTCCCAGTGGTGCTCGATCTCGCGAGTGAAATTGAGCACGAACTCACGGCACGAGATGGCGCGATGCGTCGCCTCCGCGTGCTCGAACTCCGGAGGCATCGCCGCGTCCGACACTTTCGCGCCGGCGCTCGCGAGCCTGCGCGCGGCGTCTTCGAGCAGCGCCTGCGTGTAAGGCTCGAGCTTGCTCCACTGAGGCGGACGCACGAAGCCGATGCGGGGCGGCGACGCGTCTTCGGGCAGCGGCTCGGGATCGATGCCGACGAGCACGTCGCGGTGCAGCGCGATGTCCTCCACGCTGCGCGCGTAGAAGCCGACCGCATCGCACGAACCGGACGATTCCATGACGCCCGAGCAGCGCACGTCGCCGAACGTCGGGCGATACGCGAACACGCCGCAGAACGAGCCGGGCTTGATCGTCGAGCCGGTGGTCTGGGTCGCCAGCGCGAGCGGCACGTGCAAATCGGCCACCGCCGCCGCCGAGCCGCTCGACGAGCCTCCGGGCGTACGCGCAGCATCGAGAGGATGGCGCGTCTTTCCGGGGAAGTTCACCGCGAACTCCGCAGTCACCGTTTTGCCCATGACCACGCCGCCCGCCTTGCGTCCGAGAGCGACGCAACTCGCATCGCGCTGCGGCCGGTGCCCTTCGTAGATCGGCGATCCGCACGCCGTCGGCATGTCGAACGTGTCGATGATGTCCTTGACGCCGAACGGCACGCCGATGAGCGGTCCGGACGCGCTTCCCCGGTCGAGCGCGCGCGCCTGTGCGATCGCGAGATCGGCGTCGATAAAAGCCCACGCTCCGACCTTCGGCTCGCGCTCGTCGATGCGCTCGAGGCACGCACGCGTGACGGCTTCGCACGTGGTGCGGCCACTGCGGATCGCGGCGGTGATCTCCAGCGCGCTCCATTCGTTGATCGGCTTAGACGGCTTCACTGCGGTGCTCGCGCTCATACGTGTCAATGCTCCCTGAACAGCCGACCGGCGCCGGGCACTGCGGCGGTGTCGCCGACGATCCTCATCATCTTCCACATCGACGCCGAGTTACTCGTGACGACCGGTTTGCCGAGCTTGGCTTCGAGCGATTCGATGATGTCGAGCGTTCCGAAGTTGGTGCAGCTGATGAAGATCGCGTCGGCATCGGGGCGGTCCACGCTCAGAACGAGTTTCTCGACGTCCTGGGCCGTCACGCTCGCATGCGCCTGCGTGCCGAGCCCTTTGACGTCGAGCACTTCGAAATCGGTCTTTTGCAGGAAGTCGCGCAGCTTTGCGTTGAGCCACGGCTCGTACGGCGACGCGATACACAGCTTCGTAGCACCGAACGCGCGCAGAGCGTCGGTCACGCCGACGATCGTGGTCGTGCCGCGGATTCCCGTCGCCTCTTCGATCTCCGCGGTGAGCTGCTGGTCGTAGCCCGGCCCCTTGATGAAACCGCCTCCGGTGCACCCGTAGCAGATCACGTCGACTTTGGCGTGCGCGAGCAGCTTGGCGGCCGCAGGCACCTGGGTGCCCATCCAGATGACGTTCTCCTCGGTGTCCGCGGTGTGCGAGATCCGCATCGAGTGCACCGAGGTGCCGTTACCCGCCATGCGCTGCGTTTCGTATTCCATCATCGTGTTCCAGGAAGGGACGATGATCCCGAGCTTGTAGCGCATGCTTGTCCTCACGGTAGTGACTACGTTGTCAGGCGGCCGCCCGACGAGCGCGGCCGTTGATTCGAGACCTTATTGCTGGAGCCCGGTCTCCCGCACGACCTTGCCCCATTTCGCGATGTCGTTGCGTATGAGCTCGGCGAACCCCGCGGGGGTGTCGCGATACGGATCGGCGCCCTGCTGCGCCATCTGCTCTTTGAGCTCGCGGGTCTGCTGGATCCGCTCGACTTCCGCATTGAGCCTGCTGACGATGGCCTGCGGCGTTCCGGCTGGCGCGAGCAGGCCGATCCACACGACCGCTTCGTAACCTTTGAGGCCGGCCGCTTCGTCGACCGAAGGGTACTCCGGCGCGAGCGGCGTGCGCCTGGCCGTGGTCACGGCGAGTATCCTCAGCTTCCCCGCTTTGGCGTGCGGCAGCGCCGGCGGAAGGCTGGTGGAGAGCACCGGCACCTGCCCGCCGAGCACTGCCACCGTGGACGGTCCCGAGCCGTTATAAGGCACCGCGAGCATCTTCACGCCGGCCATCGAGAGGAAGAGCTCCATGCCGACGTGCATCATCGTCCCGTTTCCGGCGTGCGCATAGCTGATCGTACCCGGCTTCGACCTGGCGAGCCCGATGAGCTCGCGCAGCGATTTCACGGGCAGCGAAGGATGGACCGCGATGACGTCGGCCTGCATCGCGACCGGCGTCACCGGGGCGAAGCTCTTGATCGTGTCGTAGGGAAGCTTCGAGTACAGCGTCGCATTGATCGCGTGGGTCACCGACACCATGAGCAGCGTGTACCCGTCGGCAGGCGCTTTCGCGAGGAGCTCGCTCGCGATCGTGCCGCCTGCGCCCGGACGGTTGTCGACGATGAAGGACTGGCCGAGCGCTTCGGTGAGGCGCTGCGCGTAAAGACGCGCGGCGATGTCGATGCCGCCGCCCGATGCGAACCCGACCAGTATGCGGACGGTCTTCACCGGATACGCCACTCCCGCCGGGGCCTGTGCGAAAGCGCTTCCGGCAGCGAACACGAACATACCCAACGCAGCACGAGCCCGCTTCTGCATGACGACTCCGCGTTTATGTGCAGGCACTGATGATATTGTTACGGACGACAAAAATATACCACTGCACTTAAGCAGGGCACCGCTTCCTAGGAAAGGCTCGTACATGATCGATGCTGCAATCGTAGGCTTGGGACGCTGGGGTCAGAACCTCGTGACCTCGGTGCAGGGCAGGAGTGACAAGCTGCGCTTCGTGCAGTGTGTCGTCAGGCGACCTGAAAGCGTGAGCGACTTCGCGAGGCAACAGAATCTCGAGATCTCCACCGATTTCGATTCGATGCTTCGCGACGAGCGCATAGCCGCGGTCGTGCTCGCGACCCCGCACTCTCTGCACGTCGAGCAGGTCATCAAAGCGGCGGCGGCGGGCAAGGCGGTCTTCTGCGAGAAACCGCTCGCGCTGACGAAAGCCGATGCGCAGCGTGCGGTGGACGCGTGCGTGCGCGCCGGCGTGGTCCTCGGTTTAGGACACGACAAGCGATTCTGGGGCTCGATGACCGAGCTCGGGCGAGTCGCCGCGAGCGGCGCGCTCGGCCCCCTGCTCCATCTCGAAGGTCATTTCAGCAACGAGAGCACGGGCAGGTTCTTCGAGGGCTGGCGAGCGTCCGACACCGACGCGCCGGGCGGCGTCATCACGGCGACGGGCATCCATATCCTCGATGCGTTCGTCGCTGTTGCTGGCCCGGTGCACCGGGTGCATGCGCATGTAGTGGCGCATCCGCCCGCGCCTGAGCCGGTCGATACCCTGACCCTCTTCCTCGAGTTCAGGAATCGCGTGAGCGGCGTACTGTGCAGCGTGCGCACCACGCCGGCGTTCGTGCGCGTCCACGCGTTCGGCAAGGAAGGCTCGATCGAAGCGGTCGGCCCGACGAGCTCGACGCTGCGCCTGACCGACAAGGATCCCCAGCATCGGAGTCACGCGCCGGTGAATTCGCTCGCGCTCGAGCTCGAAGCTTTTGCGGATGCGGTCGAAGGCCGTGCGCCGTATCCCATCACGATGCAGCAGATGATCGACACGGTCGCCGCGCTGGAGGCGACGATACGCTCGATCGAGTCAGGAGCCGCGGTCGCCGTGGCGTAAAAGGGCGACGGGGTTCCTTGACGGCGAAACTTCGAACCAGCTGCTGGATACAGTTGTGCCGTGCCGGCTTAGGCTTCTTGCGCAAGCGGAACGGTTTGCAGGTGCCGCTCTATGGCCTCGACGATCTTGGTGGCTAATGGAAGATTTTTTTTCTCCGCCTGCCAGTGCTGACGGAACAACGCGACTGTCTCCGCTGCCGTCTCGAGTACCAGCTTTTCCGGGAGTCGCGCTTTGGCCGCCAGATGCGACAGTTCATCTCTGGTGAATTCGTCAAAACGCTTGGTCCGGCTGACGTTGAGGGCCGACTTCGCATCATTGATATACGGAATGGTAGACACAAAATCATAGGCAGGCGCGAGCGCCGCGCGACGTCTGTCCGGGTAGATCAAAGACCAGTTTTTCAAATGCATGTCTGCATTACCGATCAGCATATTGAAAGTAAGTCGCCGGATGAACTCCGCTACGTCCGCTTCGTTGCCCTCGGCGGCGATGACACTCGCAATGTTGCGCATCGATGCCTTTTCGTACTTGTCGCCAGGGTACACGCGAAAAACTTGAGCGAAGTCTTCAATATGCACTAGGGTGCCATCGTTCAGGCGGTCGAAACGTTCGATGGCGAGGGCCTTGCCCTTTACGTCCTCGACCTCCCCAGGGAGATTTTTAATGTCGCGCAGATCGACCAGTTCTAGGGCCGGCACGTCCATGCCAGCCAGTCGCGCGAGCGTCATCATCGAATATTCGTTCTCCGGCACGCCCGCAAATTGGCGTGACGGCAGCTTGATGATCCAGGAGCCACCGACGCCCTTTGCCGGGATCGTCAGGCCGCCAGGTGTTTCGTTTACAGCCGAAAACTTGAGCTGCACCCCTGCGAGCGAAAATCTCAGTGCCGTGTCGCGCCGATCATCATGACGATCATTCTGCGATTCCGACCCCGCATCGGCATCTGGCGGCCAGGCCTCCCCGTCTGCCGGTCTTGTTGTGACCGCTCCGGCGAGATCCATACCTAGAACCCAGAGTAGGAAAAACTCTCGCACCGGATTAACACCCGCACGCTGGGCCAAATAAGTGCGCATGTGTCCTTCCGGAAGTAAATTCGAGAAGAACGGTATTACGCGGGTCTGCGTGGGCTTAAAGTCGGTAATCAGCGCCCCCAGGGCGTCTTTGAAACCGAGGCTGAGTACGGGGCGCTGCTCGTCGGCGATGTAGCTGTCATTGAACGCGAAGAGCGACCGATCGCCTCCGACGCGCGTTAATGTGCCGACGGGCGTTCCATATAAAAGCACCTCGAGGACGTTGACTTCAGCCATTGCCCACCTCGTCGTCTAAGGTGTAGGCCGGGCGCAGCGTAGTGTTAGCGGCCCACGAGTCGCTTTGATGCGCTATGGAATTTCGGAGAGTTTGAAGGTTCGATAAGGCTCGGCGTATGTCCTCCGTTCCACTTTGCTGCTTCTTGAAAGCCTCTAACGCACTATTCGCGTTTTTTAATGCAGCAAGGTGTTCATGGGCCAAGGGAAGGTGTTGCAGTTCTCGTAGTTGCCGCTGGAATTGTAGTAATTCCTTCGGTCCGTTCGTCACTTGGTCAATACCCGCCAGCGTCTGATGGAGACGTTGCAGTTCCTTTATGACAGCCGGTGTTGAGCGCGCACTTCTGGTGGGGCCACTGCTGCTCCTGACGATTGACTGCACAGCCGGGACAGCGCTCCGGGGGACAAGTGCCACTTCGAGGTCGAGCACACGCGCCAATGCGATCAGGCTCGAAAGCCTCAGATCTACGGTACCCCGTTCAATCTTGGAGATATGGGCCTGCGGCACTCCAGCGCGCTCGCTCAGCGCCCGTTGGCTCAAGCCCTTGATAACGCGCGCGCTTTGAAGCGTTTTGGCGATTTCCTCGATTTCGTAAGCCATTTTGATATCTTTTTATGCGTCATTTCTGTTATGTGATGCATTAAAGCATATCACCATAAGGCGGTAAAACAATTTTTGATATATATTAATGCATCGAGCATATATTTTGATGCGTTATTATATATCGATCCTTAGACGAACCCATGCGCTTCAGCGCTAAGCACCTGAATTAACTGGTATACCTACATGGATTCGAATCACGGGTTATCGCCCGCTGGAGCGCATTCCAAGCGCGACCTCGTGCTCGCGCAGGAGGCGGTGGGCCTCGTCGACGCTGACGGCCCTGAACCGCACCGACCGCCCCGGCTTCACCTGGACAAAGCGACCGATATCGAACGAGCACACGGTCGCGAGCTTGGTGTAGCCGCCGGTCGACTGGCGATCTGCGAGCAGCACGATGGGCTGGCCGTCGCCGGCGACCTGTATCGAGCCCAGTGCGGTGCCGTCCGAGACGATGTCGTGCCCGCGCGTATGCGCGACGGCGGGGCCGCGCAGGCGCGCGCCCATGCGATCGGACTGCGGCAACATCTCGTAGGCGCTTGCTGGAAACGTCTCGATCGCGGCTGGCGTGAAGCGGTCGGCCTGCGGCCCAAGTACCACGCGGATTTCAGGCTCGGCTGCATAGTCAGCAACGGCTTCGATGCGTGACACGCCCGGCAGTGCTGCTGCAAACAGCACGAGGCGATCGTCCTTGCGCAGCGCGCGGCCTTCGAGCCCTCCGAGGCCGCCGCGCAGATAAGTCGAGCGCGATCCCAGCACTTCGGGAACGTCGATGCCGCCCGAGAACGCGATGTAGCTGCGCACGCCCGCTCGCGCCACGCCGAGCTTCACCACGTCGCCGGGCTTTGCGATGAGCGTCGTCCATCGCGGCGCCGGCGTGCCGTTGATGGTCACCGGCATCTCCGCGCCGGTGACCGCGAAAGCGCAGCGCGCGTGCACCTCGAAGCGCGGCCCGATCAGTGTGCACTCGAGCGCTGCCGCACCGTCGGCGTTACCGGCGAGACGGTTTGCGAGCACGAAAGCGTCGCGGTCCATCGGTCCCGACGGCGGAATGCCGTAGCGCAATTGTCCGAAACGGCCGAGGTCCTGCACCGTCGTCTGCGGGCCGCCGTCGAGGATGACGATCATGCGATCACCGGGCTATAGCTGCGCGCGGCCACCGCGGCGGCGAGGTCGTCGTATTCGCCGCGGTCCACCGCGCGAAAGCGTAAGTGATCGCCGGCGCGCAGCAGTATCGGCTGCGCCGCGGTGCGGTCGTAGACCGGGACCGGGGTGCGCCCGAGAATCCAGAAACCGCCCGGGCTTTCGACCGCATAGATGCACGACTGGGTGCCGCCGATGCCGACGCTGCCCGGCGCCGTCTTGGTTCGCGGGGTCGCGAGCCGCGGAATTTCCAGACGCTGCGGCGTGCCGGTGAGATACGGCTGCCCCGGCGCGAAGCCGATGAAGTACACGAGATATTCGGCGCCGCTGTGCAGCGCGATCACGTCCGCCCGGCTGAGACCCAGCCGCTCGGCGACCGCGTCGAGATCCGGACCGAGCTCCGGGTCTTCATAACAGCACGGCAGCTCTATGGTCCGCGACTGCGGTGCCGTGCCGCTTTCTGCGCGCGGCTCGAGCCCCGCGATCGCGTCGCACAGCCCCTGGTAACCGATGACGAGCGGATCGTAATACACCAGCAGGGTGCGAAATGCCGGGACGATCTCGACGACCCCTTGCACCGACTCGGTGATCAACCGATCGAGCGCGAGCAGGCGCGCACTTAAAGCAGGTCCGATCTCCCCTTCCAGCTCGACCAGTATTGCCAGGTCACCCGCAGGGCTGAACGCAACGCTCACAGTGCGGAGAGCTCGGAATTGCGCATGTCGGTGACGAACATGTTGCCTGGACTGTGGGTGATCATGAAAGGCGGCCTGGAGGCGAGCGCGACCGCCTGCGGCGTCACGCCGCACGCCCAGAACACCGGGATGTCCCCGGGCGCCATGTGCTGTGCGTCGCCGTAATCGGGTTTGTCGATGTCCGCAATGCCGATTGCCGCGGGGTCGCCGACGTGGATCGGCGCGCCGTGCGCGCCGGGAAAACGCGCGCTCGCAGTCACCGCTTTCGCGAGATCGCCCGGCCTGATCGGCCGCATCGACACGACCATCGGGCCGTGGAACACCCCCGCGGGCCGGCACGGAATCGAAGTACGCCACATCGCGACCGCTTTCTCGTGCTCGAGATGCCACAGCCGCACACCCGCCTGCACCATCGCCTGCTCGAACGTGAACGAGCAGCCGAGCAGGAACGCGACGAGGTCGTCGCGCCAGTACGGCGTCGCGTCAGTCACTTCGTCGACGATCTCGCCGTTGCGGTAGATGCGGTACTTCGCAATGTCGGTCCTCAGGTCCGCGCCCGGCGCGACCCGCATGGGCTCGGCGCTGCCGACGTCGGTCAC
>JAQGMV010000177.1 GCA_028292225.1 Betaproteobacteria bacterium | reverse complement strand
CGATCGCGCTCTAGCAGTTCAGGATCGTGTCTTCCCATTCGGGGATGCTGCCGAAGATGATCTTCGGGTTCTGGTAGTGAATCGTGACGCAGGAATCGCACTAGTGACGCGTCACGTTGTAGCAGGGCGTCACCTTGATCGTCACGGCGGCGCCGCAGTTGCTGCAGAATTTCATGGGATCGGGCTGGTACGAGTCTTGGGGCGTTAGGGTAACCGATTCGAAGCATCGTAGCCGCGGCTGTGGCGACGGGCGCAACTGCTACGCGCCGCCGGGTGGGGGCCTTCGCCCGTCGCTAGGGAAGTTGGGCAGGTTGATCCAGCAGTTCAGGCGGCGCGCAATGCATCGACGATGCTCAGGCGCGCTGCGCGCACCGCCGGCAGGAAGCCGCCGACGACGCCCATGAGCACCGCGAAGCAGAATGAGAGCAGCGCGATCTGCGGTGTGAGGGTAAATGTGAATGCGAGCTCGGCGAACGACTGCCAATTCAGGGTGGAGATCTGGACGAGCTGCATGAACGACGCAAGTCCGATGCCCACGACGCCGCCGATGGCGCCGAGCAGCACCGATTCGAAGAGGAAAGCGCCGAGCACGGCGCTGCGCCGGTAGCCCAGCGCCCGCAGGGTTCCGATCTCCCTGACCCGGTTCGCGACCGCGGCATACATCGTGATCATTGCCCCGATCATCGCGCCGATCGAGAAGATGATCGAGAGCGTAAGCCCGAGATAGCTGATGAATTTCGAAAGCGCCTGCGACTGGTCCTCGTAAAAGGTGCGCTCGCGCTTCACATCGAGCGTGAGGCGCGGGTCGGCCTCGAGGCGCGCCTTGATCGCATCGAAGCCCGCCGCGTCGGAGAGGCGCGCGACCACCGTCGAATACGCCTGTCGCCTGAACGATTGCATGAGCTGGTCGGCATCGACCCACACCTCCGAATCGAAAGCGGCGCCGCCGCTGTCGAAAATACCGACCACGCGCCACTCCCGCCCGCCGAAACGCAGCACGCTTCCTACCGCGGTGTTCTCGAAGCGCTCGGCGAGACTTTTTCCCACCACCACTTCGGCAGCGCCGGGCTCGAACGCCCTGCCCCGAATGAAGCGCACCTGCGGCCGCACCACGAGCCCTGCCACGCCGATTCCCCGTGTGGTCACGTTCGTCGCCTGCCCCGTCTGACGCTTGGGCAGCGTGATCAGGATCACCGATTCCTTAGACACGAGCCGCCTGCCGTTCGACGCGGCGATCTCGGGCTGCGACTCGATGATGTTCGCCTGCACTCGATCCACGCCGCTCGAGATCTCGGCATTCGCACCACGGCGGGTGACGAGGATGTTGTCGACCTGTCCCGTCGCAACGAGCGTCGCGCGCAATCCGGTGTCGAGCATCTGAACCGCGGCGAACACGAAGACGACCAGCGCCATGCCACCTGCCGTCAGCAGCGTGGTCAGCTTGCGCGTCCACAGGTTGCGCATGGTATAGCGTAGCGGCAAGCGCATGCGCCTCATCCAATCGACCTCAGGCCTTCGACGATTCCGACGCGGGCGGCGCGGTGCGCCGGCAGGATCGCGGCGAGCACGCCGACCGCGAGCGCGCACGCCATCTGGAGGACCACCGTCTGGTCGCTGACTTCGAACACCGGGAAGAGCGTTCCCATCTGCCCCGCGAACCAGTCGCCCGCAGGAAACGTGAGCCCGATGCCGATCGCGCAGCCGAACGCCGCCAGCACGAGAGATTCACCGAAAATGAGGCCTGCGACGTAAGCCGGGCTGAAGCCGAGCGCTTTCAGCGTCGCGTATTCACCCAGCCTTTCGCGCGCCGTCATCGCCATCGTGTTCGCCATCACCGCGAGGATGATGAAGATGACCACATAAGACACGAGCCGGATCGCGATCACGATCGCTTCGGTCTGCTTGACGAAGCCGATCTGGAACGCCTGCTCGGTCTCGGTGAGCGTCTCCGCAAGCGAGTTCCTGAACTGTTTGTCCACCTCCCCGGAGACCGCAGCAGCCCGGTCGACGTCGGCGACCTCGACCAGAAAAATCCCGACCTGGTTCGCGCGCAGCGGGAAACGCTGCTTCATCGTCTCGTTGAGATACGTCCAGTGGAAGAAGAAGAGCGAAGTGTCGGTCTTCGCGTCGGCGCCGTCGTAGATCCCGCGCACCGCGAACTCCCAGTTGCCGGGGAAGATCGTGCCTTTCAGGGGAACGACGTCGCCCACTTTCCAGCCGAAATTCTGTGCGAGCTTGCGCCCGACGATGGCCCCTTTGCGATCGCGCATGAACGCGCGAAACTCGTCCTCGCCCAGCTTGTATTCCGGGTACATCGCGAAGTACGGAACCGGATCGATCGCGAACTGCGGAAAGAAATTCCTGGGCTCCTGGTACACCCCCGCGAACCAGTTCACCGCCGCGACGCTTTTAACACCCTCGACCGCGCGGATCTTTTCGCGGTAATGCAGCGGCAGGAAGACCGTGAGCGACACCGCATTGCGCGTGATGAGGCGGTTCGGCGCAGCCGCCTCCGCGCCGTGATACCACGCATCCACGATCGACTGCAGCAGGCCGAATGACAGGAACGCCACAACCAGCCCGAGCACCGTCAACGCGGTGCGCAGCTTGTGGCGTAGGCCGTTGCGCAGGATGAGCTTGAAAAAATGCATTTGTCTCGTAAACGGCGAACGGTAAACGATGAACCGTCAATATCCACGTTAGCGGTTCACCGCTTACCGTTTACCGTTTACGCAAACCGTCACCATCAGTCAGCACCCCCTTCTCCAGGTGCCTCAGCGTCTTCGCTCGAGACGCCGCATTCGGGTCGTGCGTGACCATAATGATCGTCTTGCCGAGCTCGGTGTTCAGGCGGTCCATCAGGTTCAGGATCTCTTCGGCTGAAGCGCGGTCGAGATCGCCGGTCGGCTCGTCGGCGACGAGTATGGTCGGGTCGGTGATGATCGCGCGCGCAATCGCGACGCGCTGCTGCTGACCGCCGGAAAGCTCCGAAGGGTAGTGCTCCATCCGGTCGGATAAACCCATCATCGCGAGCGCGGCTTCCACGTGCGATCGTCGCTCAGCACCCGAAAGACCGGTCAGCATGAGCGGCAGCTCGACGTTCTCGAACGCCGTCAGCACCGGCATCAGGTTGTAGAACTGGAAGATGAAGCCGACGTGCTCCGCACGCCAGTCCGCGAGCTGTGCTTCCGACAGCGTGACGATGTCGATGCCGCCCACGTGCAGCGTGCCGCCGTCGGGCTTGTCGATGCCGGCGATCAGGTTGAGCAGCGTGCTCTTCCCCGAGCCCGACGGACCCATGAGTGCGACGAATTCCCCGGACGCGATATCGAGCGTGATGTCGCTCAGCACCGGCACCACCTGCCCCCCGCGGCGGTAGGACTTGGAAAGGCTGCGTATCTCTACGATCGGCTGCCCGGTCACTTGGACGCCGTCGCCACCGCCGCGCCGTCGCGCACCCGCTCCGAAGGCTTGAGCACCACGCGGGCGCCGGAGGGCACGCCGGTCACCTGTATCAGATCGCCTGCAGCGGCGCCCGTCGTCACGGCGACCTCGGCCGCCTTGCCTTCGCGCACGACATAAACCACTTTGCGCCCGCCGCGATCCGCGATCGCCGAAGAAGGCACCGCGACATGCGGCGTGTTCTCCTGCTTCGGGATCTGGCGCGAGAGAAATGCGACTTTGGCACTCATCTCCGGGAGGATTCTCGGATCGGTCTCGGTGAAACGGATC
>JAQGMV010000163.1 GCA_028292225.1 Betaproteobacteria bacterium | reverse complement strand
ACCGACGTCTGACTAAGCGCTCGCCTGAAACGAGCCTAAGCACGGAGCTGCCGGCGCATGGACTATAGAACTCAGAAAGAACTGCTTGGCGAGACACGGCTGTCGGCGTTGTTTTCGCCGCTGCTCGCCAACCGCTGGCTGTGGCTGGAAGCAGTCATCATCCCCGTCATCGGCATCGGGCTGTGCTGGCTCGCGTCGCCGGAGGACCCGTTCTTCATCAACAAGGGCGAGTTTCCCTGGACATGGTTCGCGCCTGTCCTGGTCGCCCTGCGTTATGGGGTGATGGCGGGGATCGCGTCGACCGGCGTCCTGCTGATCGGCTGGTTTTTCATCACTCCATCGGACGCCGCATTTCCGAAGCTGTATTTTCTCGCCGGGCTGATTCTCGTCATGATCGCGGGCGAGTACAGCACCACGTGGCGCACACGGTTGCGTCGCGTGGGTGAGTTGAACGCGTACCTGACCGAACGTTTCACCCGCATCATGAACCAGCTCAACGTGCTCAGGCTGTCGCACGATCAGCTCGAGCATGACCTCATCACGCAGCCTGCGACGTTGCGCGATGCGCTCTATGAGCTGCGGATGCTGATGGCGGTGAGAAGCACGGGCAGCACGCTCCCGGCCGCGCAGGAGATTCTCGTTCTGCTGGCGCACCACTGCCAGCTCGAGGCCGCGGCCGTGTACGAGATCGTCGACGGCAGCTACGTTCAGCGCGCGAAGCTGGGCGACCCGCTGCCGGTGAAGGCCAACGACAGCCTGCTCGAATACGCGCTCGAGAAGCGCACGCTCGCGCACCTGCAGACCGAGGACGTTGCGATCGGCGCCGACCTGCCGACCGACCACCTCGTGATCTCTCCGATACTGACCAGCGGCGACCAGCTCCTCGGGGTGCTGGTGGTCACCCGCATGCCGTTCTTCGCGCTGAACGAAGACACGCTGCGCACGCTTTCCCTGTTGCTCGGCCTCTACGCCGACAGCGTCGTGGTCTCGGACGACGTCGGCCAGGTGATGACCCGCGTTCCGCGCTGCCCTTACGATTTCGCCGACGAGCTCGTGAAGCTGATCAGGATGCAGCGCGACTTCGGGATCAACAGCCACGTGGTGGTCATGCAGTTCGCGCCTCACCCCGAACGCGTCGACATGATCCTGTTCGCGACCCGCCTGAGAAGACGATTCGACGTGCAATGGCAATTCGGCGGCGGCGACCGGGAGTCCACCGGTATCGCCAACCTGATGCCGCTGGCGAGTGACATCGCTGTCAGGGGTTACCTCGAGCGCATGGAAAGCGCGCTCAAGGATCGCTTCGGCGGAGATTTCGAAAGCCTGCACGTGCGGCCTTACGTCATCTCCATGGAACAGCATGATCCGCTGGCCGTCCTCGGCCGCATCGTGAACGGAGAATCCGCAGCATGATCACCGTGATCGTCGGCCTGCTCGCGCTGGTGCTGGAGGTCATCGCCGTCTTCTGGCTGATGCCCCTGACCGAGGGCAATCCGTCGCATCTGCTGGGCTTCCTGCTGGTGCACGGCATCGCGAGCCTGTGTCTGGCGGCGTTCGTCGCCGCGGCGCTGCCGCCGCACCTGCGCCGTCCGGTCGCGCCGGTGATCGTGCTCCTGTTCGGCTTCTCGTTCTTCATTCCCGTGCTCGGCCTCATCGGGCAGGTGATCGCCGCGCTCGTCTCGAAGTACCTCCCGCGGCACGTGCCCGAGCTGCCGTATGCCGAGATCCCGCCGATCGAGTTCGAATTCCCGCCTCGCGAGATACGCGAGCGCACGAAATACGGTCCCGGCGGGCTCACTGCGCGCCTGCGTGACTCCGGCGTGCCCAAGGAAACGCGCTTCAAGTCGCTGCTCGCGCTGCAGGGCATGCCCCCAAAGATCGCGAATCCCCTCCTGCAGGAGATGCTCGGTGATACCGCGGATGAAGTCCGCCTCGTCGCCTACGGCATCCTGGACAACCAGGAGAAGAACATCAACCAGCTCATCCACGAGGAAATCGAAAAGCTGCGCGAGGCCAATGGTCCCGAGATGCAGCTCGTGGGCTTGCGCCGGCTCTCCGAGCTCTACTGGGAGCTCGTCTACGGCGGTCTCGTGCACGGCGACGTGCGCGCGCACGCGATGGGAGAGACCGAGCGCTATCTGGAGCAGGCGATGAAGCTTGCGCCGGAGGACGCGGGGCTGTGGTTCCTCAAGGGCAAGCTGCTGATATTCAAGCGCGACGCCGCGGCCGAAGCGGCGCTGCACCGCGCGGTGGCCAACGGCCTCGAGGAGTCGCGCGTGCTCGCGTACCTCGGCCAGATGGCCTTCGAGCGCAAGGATTATGGAGAAGTGCGCCGGATCTTCAGCTCGCTTTCGGAAGGGCAGTATTCGCCGCGGCTGAAGTCCGCGGTGCGTTATTGGTCGAGAGGACACTCGGGAAGCGAGGCTGCATGAAGTTCAGGAAATCCAAAGACCAGCAGCGCGAGCCGCTTCCCGGCGAGCGCCGCGCACAGGACGCCGACATCGGCCTGCTCCTGGAAGGCACGTTCCCGTACGTTGCGGGCGGTGTGTCGAGCTGGGTGAACCAGATGATCCGCGGCTTTCCGGACGTGCGGTTCGCGGTGGTGTTCATCGGCAGCCTCGAAGAGGAATACGGCGAACAGAAATACGAGCTGCCGCAGAACGTGGTGCACTTCGAGCGGCACTATCTCTACGGGAAGCGGGCTGCGCCCGAGATCAAGAAGGTCGACGGCGATCCCGCGACTTTCGCGGTGGTCGAGGAAATGCACCGCTACTTCCGCGCGCCGCACGCGCACGCCGAAGGGCGGGCGCTCTTCCAGCAGCTCGCGCCCGAGCTCGCCGGCGGCCGGCTGAACGAAGAGGACTTCCTCTACAGCCACCGCTCGTGGGATTTCATCTCGGCGCAATACCGCGAATTTTCGTCCGACCCGTCTTTCGTCGACTACTTCTGGACGGTGCGCACGATGCACGCGCCCATTTGGATCCTTGCCAACATCGCGAAAAACCTCATACCGTGCCGCGCGTATCACACGGTGTCGACCGGTTACGCGGGGCTGCTCGGGGCCTTGCTCAAGTACCGCACCGCGAAACCGCTGATCCTGTCGGAGCACGGTATTTACACCAAAGAGCGCCGCATCGACCTTTTCAATGCGCACTGGATCCCTGACAACCGCGTGATTTTCCAGCGCGACCCGACGGAGATCGCCTACTTCCGGCAGATGTGGATGCGCTTCTTCGAAGGCATCGGCAAGATCTGTTACGACGCTTCGGATTCGATCATCGCGCTCTTCGAAGGCAACCGTAAGCGCCAGATCGAAGACGGCGCGAACCCCGAGCTCACGACCAACATCCCGAACGGCATCGACATCGCGCGTTACGCGCCGTTGCGCACGCAGCGCCCGGCACGCACGCCGCCGGTGATGGCGCTGATCGGCCGCGTCGTGCCCATCAAGGACATCATGACCTACATCCGCTCGATGCGGACCGTGGTCAATCGGGTGCCTGAAGCCGAGGCCTGGATCATCGGGCCGGAGGATGAGGACGCCGAATACGCACAGGAATGCCGCAACCTCGCGGTAGGCCTCGGGCTCACCGACAAGGTCAAGTTCCTCGGCTTCCAGTCCTTGACCGACGTGCTGCCGCAGGTCGGCGTGGTGGTGCTGTCGTCGATCAGTGAAGCGCTGCCGCTGGTGCTGCTCGAAGGCTTCGCGGCGGGTGTCCCCGCGGTCGCGACCGATGTCGGCGCGTGCCGTCAGCTCATCTACGGCCTCGACGCGGAAGACCAGGCGCTCGGCGGGGCGGGCTCGGTCGTCGGCATCGCCGACCCGCAGGCTCTCGCCACCGCAGTAGTCGAGCTCCTCACCGATCAGGACAAATGGCAGGCGGCGAGCAACGCGGGCATCCGTCGCGTGGAGAAGTATTACAACCAGGAACAGATGTTCGGCCGTTATCGCGACATCTACGAGGCACACGCATGGCGGGCATAGGTTTCGAGTTTCGCAAGCTTCTCCAGAAAGACACCTACTGGGGCATCTTTCAGGCGTACGGCTATTCGGGCGTCGTCAGCTCCGGCCCTTGGATACTGTCGATCATCGGCATTCTGCTGGTCGGTATCTACAGCTACTCGGTGGTCGTGCCGGCGGTCGCGGTCGTGCAGTTCCAGGTGTCGATCACGAACCTGTTCATGGCTTCGCTGATCCTGACCGGCATCGTCCAGCTCGCCTACACCCGCTACATCGCGGACAGGTTGTTCGAGAAGCGCACCGATCTGGTCACGCCCACGTTCAACGGGCTGCTGATGATCACCGTGCTCTCGAGCGGCATCCTCGGCACGATCGCGGTGTTCTTCCTGTTCCCGGACCAGAGCAACTTCTATCGGCTGCTCATGCTCGGCGCGTTCGTGATCATGTGCTGCATCTGGTGCTGCACGATCATCCTGTCGGGGCTCAAGCAGTACAAAGTCATCGTCTCGATGTTCGGCGTCGGCTACATCATCGTGGTCGGCGGCGCGCTGCTGCTGCGGCCGTGGGGGATGGAAGGGCTGTTGCTCGGCTTCGTGCTCGGCCACTTCGTGCTGCTGATGGGCATGCTGCTGATGATCTTCCGGAACTATCCGGGCCACGAATTCATCGGCTTCGACTTTCTCGACAAGCGCCGGATCTACCTGAGCCTTGCGTTCACGGGCTTGTTCTACAACCTGGGGATCTGGATCGACAAGATCATGTTCTGGTACAACCCGGACACGGGCGAACAGATCGTGGGCTTGCTGCACCACTCGGTCATCTACGACCTGCCGGTGTTCCTCGCGTACTTGTCGATCATGCCGGGAATGGCGGTGTTCCTGGTTCGCATCGAGACGGACTTCGTGGATTTCTACGTGAAGTTCTACGACGCGGTGCGCGACGGCGGCTCGCTCGATTACCTCAACGAGATCCGCGACGAGATGGTGTTCGCGATCCGTCAGGGCATATTCGAGATCATCAAGATCCAGGGCATCACGGTGCTCATCGTGTTCATCGCCGGACCATCGCTCCTGCGCTGGATCGGGATCTCGGAGCTGCACCTGCCTCTGCTGTACGTGCAGGTGGTGGGCGCGAGCCTGCAGGTCGTTTTCCTCGGCCTGCTGAACGTGTTCTTCTATCTCGACAAGCGCATCATCGTGACGCTGCTCACGCTGCTGTTCGTGGTGCTCAACGTCGCGCTGACGTGGCTGTCGTTCTACCTCGGCCCGGCCTTCTACGGCTACGGCTACGCGGTATCGCTCCTCATCGTCGTGCTGATCTCGATGCAGTGGCTCGAGAAGCGCCTCTCGCAGCTGGAGTATGAGACTTTCATGCTGCAGTAGGAGCATGAAAGTCCCGCTGTGCTCGCTCGCCGGTGAACGCCGAGGAGGGAAACTGCCGCCGCGATAAAGCCCACGCGGACATGCGTCGTCGGGCTGCCGTTGCGTGAGATGGCGTGCAGCGCGGCGGGCGCCTCGTAGAACGTCTCGCCGGGGCCGAGCTTGCGCGCGGGCCCGGCGTCGACTTTCACCGGGGACAGACCCCGCAAGGCAAAACCAGGCAAAACCGGGGTCAGTCCCCTCGGCTGACCGCCGGGACGTGCCGGCGTATGTCTCGCGCCATGCGCAGCGCCGTTTCGGCGCCGCGATAATAGCCGGGAATGTAAGCGCCTTCCTCGAAGCCGACGAGCCGGTAGAACGAGCGCGCGCCGTAATTGTTGGCGCGAAGCTCGAGCGTGATCGTGGCGATGCCGGCGGTGAGGGCGGATTCCTCGACCCAGTCGATGAGCGAGCGGCCGATGCCGCAACGGTGGTGCGAAGGCTTGACCGCGAGGAGGCTCAGATGCGCCTGTGCTTCGCCGAATTCGACGATCGCAAAGCCGACCAGGTGCGACTGCACTTCAGCGACAAGCACGAGCGTGGAACTCGCGCGGATCGCCTTGGTGACGCGCTCCGGAGGCCACGACCAGCCGCGCAGGCCGACCTCCACGAGATACCGCGACATGACGGCGATTTCGTAAGCGTCCGCCGGAACGGCGAGCCTGAAGGTCGGCTGGACCATGCTGACGAGTATACCGGCGCCCCCCGAACCCGCAAGGTACGGGTGCCTCCTACCGGTGTGGACCGCTGTTCCAGCGGGGGGGGGACGCCGACCTGCGTGCCGCTCAGCCGTCGCCGGCGAGGCGGATCCCGGTGAACGGCCAGCGGTCCTGCGGGTAGAAGAAATTCCGATAGGTCGCGCGCATGTGCAAAACCGGGGTCGCGCAGCATCCTCCGCGCAGAACGTACTGGCTCGACATGAATTTGCCGTTGTACTCGCCGAGCGCGCCTTCGAGCGGACGGTATCCCGGATACGGCGAATACGCCGACGCAGTCCATTCCCAGACGTCGCCGTACCACTGCCGATCGTCCGTTCCGGCCGCCGCGCGGGGGTGGTACGTGCCGCTCTCGACGAAATTGCCTTCGATCGGCTCCCCGCCAGCGGCCGCTTCCCACTCCGCTTCGGTCGGCAGGCGAGCGTCGCGCCACCGGGCATAGGCGTCGGCTTCGTAGTAGCTGACGTGGCAGACCGGCGTCGCCGGGTCGAGCACGTTCAGGCCCGCCAGAGTCATCTCGCGCCATTCACCGTCGAGCGAAACCCAGTACAAGGGTGCATTCCACCCGCGCTCGCGAACGGCCGACCAGCCGTCGGACAGCCACAGGTCGGCGCGCTGGTAGCCGCCGGCATCGATGAACTGGAGGTACTCGCCATTCGTCACCGCGCGGGAGCCGAGCCGGAAATCGCGCAGGAACACCTTGTGGCGCGGCTGCTCGTTGTCGAAGGCGAAGCCGCCGCCGCTGCAGCCAATCTCGCGGATGCCGCCCGGGAAATCGAGCCAGCGCATCGGCGCAGTCTCCACGCTCGCCGCGGCCGCGTTCGCGCGGTACACCGGATACAGGGGATTGGCGAAAAAGTTGCGCTTGATGTCCATCAGGAGCAGTTCCTGGTGCTGCTGCTCGTGGTTGAGCCCGAGCGTGAGGCGCTTGCTCATGACCGCGGCGTACTCGCGCGGGCAGCTTTCCATCAGATCGGCCATGTGGCGGTCGACGTGCGCGCGGTACTCGTAGACCTGCCCGACCGTCGGCCGGGAGAGGGTGTGCCGTTGCGCGCGCGGGTGGAAAGGGCCGACGCTGTTGTAGTACGAATTGAAGATCTGCTCGTACCGGGCGTCGAGCGGCTGGTATCCCGCCAGGAAAGGCTTCAGCAGGAAGGTCTCGAAAAACCACGTGACGTGCGCGAGATGCCATTTCGGCGGGCTTGCGTCGATGACGCTCTGTACCTGGTAATCATCGACGGCCAGCGGCGCACACAAGGCCTCAGTGCGCCGCCTGATGGCGGCATAGCCGTTGTCCGACTGCGGCAGCGGCTTCGAGCGCGAAATCGCGAACATGACGGTCCTCCCTTGTTATCTCGCGGCGGGGGAGCAAAAGTCGGGCCGCGAACCCGGCAGCGGCTTTATGCCTTGGCGCTTTTGGGGATGAACTTCAGTGCGATGCCGTTGTTGCAGTAGCGCAGCCCCGTGGGTTTGGGGCCGTCGTTGAAAATGTGGCCGTGGTGGCCGCCGCAGCGCGTGCAGTGATACTCGGTGCGCGGGTAAATCAGGAAGTGATCGGTCTTGCTCTCGAACACTCCCGGTATGGTCGTGAAAAAGCTGGGCCAGCCGGTGCCGCTGTCGAACTTCATGTCGGAAGTGAAGAGCGGCAGGTCGCAGCCGGCGCACGCGAACACCCCCGCGCGCTTTTCGCTGTCCAGGGGGCTGGTTCCCGCACGCTCGGTGCCTTCTTCACGCAGCACGTTGTACTGAGCGCGGTCGAGCCGCTTCTTCCAGTCGTCGTTGCTCAGCTTCACCTTGTCGGCGGGCGAGGGCGGACGCACGCCTTCGGCGAGGAGCATGCGCCAGTTTTTCTGAAGCGCATCCACGTCTTTCGTCCCGGCAGCGGCGAGCGCGTTGCCGGATACCGCGGCCCCTGCCGCTGCTGCAAACAGGCGCTGCAACCATGTGCGTCGATTCATTTGTGCCTCCTTCGAGCCGGTAAGACCGCCGGCCGGGCCCCGAAGTGCCCGGCCGGTCTCCTCTCAGTCGCTCGTGACGCGTATACCTTACTACAGCGTTGCCTCGGAACCGAAGATGACGGTGCACTGGCTGGACAAAACGCCGCCATTTCCGTGCGCTAAAGCGATATTGCAGTTCGGCACCTGGCGCTCGCCACATTCGCCGCGGACCTGGCGGATCGCTTCGATCATGACGAGCAGGCCATACATGCCCGGGTGGCAGTAGGAGAGCCCGCCGCCGCTCGTGTTGACGGGAAGCTTGCCGCCCGGGGCAATCGTGCCGCCCTGCACGAATCGGCCGCCTTCGCCCTTCGGGCAGAAGCCGAGGTCTTCGAGAAACAGGATCGGCGTGATCGTGAAGGCGTCGTACAGCGACAGCATGTCGACGTCGGAGGGTTTGATGCCCGCCATCTTGTAAGCCTTCGGCCCGGACTCCGACGCCGCGGTCACGGTCAGGTCGGGCATGCTCGAGATGGTGTTGTGGCTGAGCGCTTCGCCTGCGCCGAGCACGTAAGCCGGCTTTTTCCTGAGCGTCTTTGCGCGTGCGGCGGAAGTCAGCACGATCGCGCCGCCGCCGTCGACGACGAGACAGCAGTCGCGAACCGTGAACGGATACGAGACCATTCGCGCATTGATGACTTCTTCGATCGTAAGGGGCTCTTTTTCCCATGCCCTGGGATTCATCAGAGCCCACTGCCGGGCGGCTACCGCGACCTCGGCGAGCTGCTCCCGGGTCGTGCCGTACTGATGCATGTGCCGCGCCGCCGCCATCGCGTAGGCGCTGATCGGGAGGATCGGGCGGTAGGGCGACTCGTAGTAGTTGTATTCGCGGGGCGAAGCGGCGGCGCGCGAGACCGAGCGCTGCGTGCTTCCGTACGCGATCACCGCCACCTCGCAAAGGCCGTGCTCGATCGCGGCCTGCGCGTGCGCGACGTGGGCCATGAAAGACGAACCGCCGATGATGGTGCCGTCGAAATAGCGCGGCTTGATGCGCAGGTACTCGGCGAGCGCCATCGGCCCCATGCGAGTCTGCGAAGCCGCCACGAACAACCCGTCGACATCCGAGAGCTTCAGTCCTGCGTCTTCGAGCGCTCGCATCGTGCCCTGCGCCATCAGATCGAGCGGGCTCGTGTTGGGTGCGACGAGGCCGAGGTCCGATTCCGCCGCGCCGACGACCGCTATGCTTCCTTTTTTCAGCCCGCTCATTTCGCGCCCTCCGCCGGGGTGAACACGGGATATGGCGCCTGTTTCTCGTCCCCGGGGTGCGCGCGGAATTTGACCCGCATCCCGATCTTCACCTGCATCGCGTCGATGTCCTCGACGCGGCTCATCAGGCGGAAGCCTTCGT
This sequence comes from Betaproteobacteria bacterium, assembly GCA_028292225.1. Classification (GTDB taxonomy): domain Bacteria; phylum Pseudomonadota; class Gammaproteobacteria; order Burkholderiales; family SG8-41; genus JAQGMV01. The sequence continues at coordinate 8,902 of JAQGMV010000163.1, read as the reverse complement.
CCATGTCGATCAGGGCGACGTTGAGCGGCGCTTCGCCTTTGAAATACATCGCAGTCGTCGAGTAGACGGTTCCGAGACCTTTGGACACGCGCCACTCGAGGTCGCCCCCGGTCACGGGCGCGACCGCCCGCGGATAGAACACCGCTTTGCCGTCTTCGGTGACCTGATACGCGAGCTCGCCTTTTTTTACGTGCTCGATATATGTCCCCAGCGGGGACTTCTCGGTGAGACTTTGCATCGCAACTCCTCTTCAGGTTTTAGTTTCCAGACCGAAATCGATCAGCGCCTGGGCCCTCAGCTTGTTCTTCTGCACTTTCGCGCTGCCCGTCATCCCGATGTTCTCGAAAGTATCGACGATCTTCACGTAACGCGGAACGCGGAAGTTCGCCATGCGCGTCCTGCTCCACTCGATGATCTCATCCGACGTCGCATGCTCGCCTTCCTTCAGGATGAGATAGGCCGCCGGAACCTCGATCAGCCTCGTGTCGGGAACGCCGATCACCTGCGCCTGTTTCACCTTCGGATGCCTGTGCAGCACGTCTTCGACTTCGGCCGGCGCGACGTTCTCACCGCCGACCCTGAAAACGTCCTTGATGCGGCTCACGAATCGCAGCCTGCCGTCCTCGTCCATGACGCCATAGTCGCCGGTGTGCAGCCAGCCGTCGCGATCGATCGCTCTGGCGGTCTGCTCGGGCATCTTGTAATACCCTTTCATCACGCTCCAGCCGCGCAGGACGATTTCGCCGGTGGCGCCCGGCGGCAGCTCTTTACCGGTCTCGGGATCGCTGATGCTGACATCCAGACCTTCGAGCACGTGCGCCCAACCGTCGATCCGCTTCTCGAGATCGTCGTCGTGCCAGGACATGCAGACATTCGGCGATGCTTCGGACAGGCCGTACGCCTGGCACAGCCCCGTCATGCCCATGCGCCCGACGATTTTGCGCGAGACCTCCGCGCCTGCCGAAGCCCAGCCGCCGCGAAGCTTCAGAGGATACTGGTCGAAGTCCGGACGGCCCAGCAGCATGAGGAACATCGTGTCGTTGCCGGACGTGTGGGTGCACGACTCGTCCGACATGATGCGCAGCGCCACGCCCGGATCGAACGATTCCGACGAGAGCAGGCACGCGCCCACCGTGAGGGCCGCGAGCAGCGACAGGGTCGTGCCGGCCACGTGATAGAAAGGCCTCGCGCTGTAGTAGCGGTCGCCTTGCTTCAGGTCGAAGCGTTCGGCCACGTAAGCCGCGTTGCGCAGCATGTTGTCGTGCGTGAGCATCACGCCTTTCGGGTACGAGGTCGTGCCCGAGGTGAACTGCATGAGCAGCACGTCGCCCGGAGTCACGTCGTCGAAAACCGGCTCGTCGTGGATCTCGCCGAGCGCGAGCATTTCGGCGAGCCTGATCGCCGCTTTAGGCACGTCCGAGCCGAGCACGACGACGTTCTCGAGCTTCGGCAGCGCCGGGTCGGGGAGCGCGTGATCGATTCCCGGGCAGACCTGCCGCAACATCCCGATGAAGTCGATCTTCAGGAAGCGGTCGGCTACGAAGAGAACCTTTACGTCCGCCTGCTTCAGGCAGTACGCGAGCTCGTCAGGCTTGAAGCGTGTGTTGACCGGAACCGTCACCGCACCGATAGACGCCGCAGCGTAGAAGAACACGGCCCATTCCACGGTGTTGCCCATGCAGACCGCGACATGGTCGCCACGCCGGATGCCCAGCACCCGCAGTCCGCGCGCGGTCTCGTCGACCCTGGTGCTGAGCTCGCCGTACGTCAGGCGCGCATCCCCGATCACGAGCGCCTCCTGCGCAGGGAGAAGCTCGGCACTGCGCGTAAGCGCGTCGGCGAGAGTTTGGGCGTGCCACTGGGCCATTGTTAGGGAGGTAGTCCTAGAAAGAAAAAAGCATTAACCACGAAGGACACGAAGGGGCACGAAGGAAGATCTAAAGCTTTTAACGCGAAGGACGCGAACGTAAAAATGAGAGTTCTCGAAGGTATTTCCGACTTCCGCGTCGCTTCAAGCACAGAGACCTCGTCGCTTGACGTTTTTCCTTCGTGCCCCTTCGTGTCCTTCGTGGTTAGATTGTTTTTAGTACAACCAGCGCATCCGCGGCAACCACACCCTGACCCGAAGGCCGCACGAAGAGCGGGTTCACGTCGATCTCCGCGATGCGATTCGTGTGATCGGAGATCAGCAGCGAGACCCGCGACAGCGCGTCCGCCAGCGCGTCGACGTCGAGTGCGGGGCCGCCGCGGTAGCCCTTTAGCAGCGCGGCGCCCCTGATCTCCCCGATCATCTCTTTCGCCGCTTCCACGTCGAAAGGCGCGAAACGATAGGTGACGTCCTTCAGGAGCTCGGTGAAAATCCCGCCGAGCCCGAACGCGACCACGGGGCCGAAGAAGCGATCGTTCACGGCCCCGACGATGACTTCGAGTCCGCCCGCCATCTGCTGCACGAGCACGCCGTCGATCCGTGCGTGCGGGTCGTGTGTGCGTGCCGCTTCGACCACCTCGCGTGATGCGTGCTTGAGCGCATCGAGATCGCCGATGTTGAGCCGCACGACGCCGGCTTCGGTCTTGTGGGGGATATCCGGTGACTCGATCTTTACCGCGAGCGGGAAGGGTAGCGGACTGCGGTCGAGCTTTTCGATCGCCCCGGGCGCGAGCAGGATCTCCTGGACGACAGGAACGCCATACGCCTGTAGCAGCGCTTTCGAGCGATGCTCGCCGAGGGTGCCCGCGGCTTGCGGCAGGTCGAGCTTTTGCGGGCCGACCGCGCGCGTGCTCTCGCGGCCGCGAGTCGCGTCGAAGTGGCGCTTGCGGCGCGCGTATTCGTTCACGGCGGCGAGCGCGTGCACGGTGCGTCCGGGTGCCATGACGACCGGGACGCCGTTCGCTTCCAGGAATTCGACGACGTCCGCATTATCGTCCGGAGAAGTGGGCCAGTTGAGCACGACCGGCTTCGAGATATCGTGCACCATCTCGACGAAGTTCTTCGCCCAGATCGTCGCCGAACTTCCGCGAGGGGCGCGCAGGATCACCTGGTCGATGTTCGGGTCGGCGAGCACGTCGCCGATCAGACGGTTGTACGACGCGTAGTTGTCGTTGTAGCCCTGCGGCGTCACGTCGACCGGGTTGGCGACGGTCGCGAAGACCGCGACGTATTCGCGCAGCTTCGCCACGGTGCTGTCGGACAGCGGCGGCAGCGTGAGCCCTTCCTCGACGCAGCGGTCTGCGAGCAGCACGCCGGCCCCGCCGGAAGGCGTGATGACCGCAACACGGTTGCCCTGCGGGAGCTTGCGCGCGCGCAGGACCTTGCAGATGTCGACCAGATCGTCGATGTCGCGCACCTCGATGAAGCCGCCGAGCCGGAATGCGGCGCGATACAGCTCGTATCCCGCGGTGAGGCGTGCGGTGTGCGAAGCGGCAGCCCGGCGCCCGACGTCGGTATTGCCGACTTTCCACACGAGGATCGGCTTGCCGAGCTCGAGCGCGCGCCGACCGATCTCCAGAAGGCGCCGACCGTCGCTGATGCCTTCGAGAAAGGCCACCGCAATTTCGACGTCCGGAAGCTCGATGGTCGCTGCGAGCCAGTCGAGCGCCGTGAGGTCGGCTTCGTTGCCGGTCGAGATCGCGTAATTGATGCCGACGCCGTAGTGCGCGGCGATCGCGACGACGCCGAAACCGAAGCCCCCCGATTGCGTCACCATCGCGATCGGCCCGGACTTCAGGGTGTCCAGCATGAGGGTGCCGCCGAAACCGTTGCGCACACCTTCCTTCAGGTTGAGCATGCCGAGGCAGTTCGGCCCGTTCACGCGAACGCCGCTGGCCTTCACGGCTTGCACGAGCTTCGCCTGCAGCGCCTCACCTTTCTCGCCGACTTCGCTGAACCCCGCCGACAGCACCAGCGCGTACGGGATGCCGGCGCGGCCGCATTCTTCGATGACTCCGGGAACGTGCGCCGCGGCGAGGGCGATCAGTGCGACGTCGCAAGGCTGCGGCACCGAGCTCAAGTCCGGATAGCACGGCAGGCCTTTGATCTCGCCGTACTTCGGATTGACCGGGTAGACCTTGCCTTGGTAGCCGAATTCGGTGAGCAGCCGGATCGGCTGGCCGCCGATGCGTGTGAGATCGTTCGAAGCCCCGACGATCGCGACGCCGCGCGGGTTGAGGAAACGGGTGAGGTCGGGCGCCGATCGATGTGTGGTCATGCGTGGACCGAAAGCTGTTTGAGAAAGCCGAGCATCGCGAGGGCCACGGCCTCAGGCTGCTCGGGCAGCAATGCGTGGCCGGCGTCCGGTATGCACACGATCGACACCCGCTCGCCGAGCTCGTCGCGGTAGCGCGACGCACTTTCGGGCGGGATCATCACGTCGTCCTCCGGTTGAACGTCGAGGATCGGCACATGACCTGCCTGCCACCATTCTTCCTGCGGTGTCGCGTCGGTCGCTTCGCGCTGCATTTTCTTGACGACGGGGTACCAGCCGCTCAGCCACACCGTCGGATCGCTGCGCGGTGAGAAAAAAGCGCGCTTCAGGTGTTCGATGCGCTCAATGTCGGGCAGCGAGAGATCGCTGCTCTTCATGATCGATTCGCGCACGTCGGGGGGCACGGGCCAGACGTGGGTCGCCGCGAGCAGGGCGACGCCTCGCACGAGATCGGGCCGATCGGTGGCGGTGGTTCGCGCGACGAAGTTGCCGAAAGCGTGGCCTCCGATGATCGCGGGTCCTCCGCCTTCGTTTTCGATGACGAGCGCAATGTCGCCCGCGTAGTCGTGCAGCGTGACGCCTGCCATGAGGCCCTGGCTGGCGCCGATCCCGCGCGGCTGCGGCGTCAGAACCCGGCAGCTCGGGGCGAGCCGCTCGCGTATGCCGTCGAAGTCCTGTGCACCCCGCCCGAGTGACGGGAGCAGGACTACGAGCGGTCCGCTGCCGTGAGCGATGTACTCGATGTGGATGGAGCCTCGTCTGACGAGCTTGCGCTCGGGCGCGCCGGTGTTGCCGTTCATGACTGCTGTCCGATCAGCTTGTAAGCAGGGTGCCGAAAAGGCAGTGCGCGCTCACGCGATCTCGGCCCTGCCGTTGTTGAGCACCGTGACCTTGCGATCCGGAACCGTGGAGCGGAACGTGACGACCTTGCCGTCGACCCACATTTCGGTGCGTATGACTTCACCCGGATAGACCGGAGAAGAAAAACGCCCTTCCATGCTTTTCAGTTTCGCAGCGTCGTAGCCGCAGCATGTCCTGAGCAGCGCGTGGCCCGCGACGCTGAAAGTCCCTCGCCCGTGCAGGATCGGCCTCTTGAAACCGGCCTTCGCGGCATAAACGGGATCGGCGTGCAGCGGGTTGTAGTCGCCCGAGAGCCGGTAGATCAGCGCGGCCTGGGGCAGGGTCGGCAGGTCGCACGTCAGATCCGGTGTGCGCTCGGGTATCGCGTGAACCGGCCTGGTCGGTCCCGAAGGTCCGCCGAAGCCGCCGTCGGCGCGGCAGAAGCTGGTCGAGGTGAGCGTGCATACGGTTTCGCCGCTCGATTTTTCGCGCACCGTGGTACGCGTTAGCACGAGCGCGCCTTTGTCCTTGCCTTTGTCGAGCACGCTTTCGATCCGGGTTTGTCCCACAATCGCGCCTTCGACCGGCAACGGTTTGTGTATCGTGAATCCCTGCTCGCCGTGCACGACGTGGCTGCGGGTGATCCCGGTGCCGCTCTGCGCATACCAGGGGCCGGGATAGGCGAGGATGATCGCCATGGTCGGCAGCGCGACCAGCGTCTCTTCGTACACGAACCTGAGCTGGTTCTCGTCCATCGGGTCGGCGCCGAGACCGACCCCGAGCGCGTACAGCATCGTGTCGCGTTTGGTGAGCTGTTGCTCGACTTCGGGAATCTTGAAGCCGATCAGCTTCTCGTAATCGATGGGCACGAAATCCTCCGGACGCGCCCTTCGTGAAACGGCGCTGAGACTTGAGATGAACGGGGTGGATGCAGCAGAGCGGGAATCTTAGCACGCAGGCACGGCGCCGAACGACGCGGCGTCCGCATCGCGGCAGCGGTGACGTATGCTCTCTAAGGGCGCGGATACGAGAGCCGCCGTCCGCATCGTGGTGGTCTGCCGCTGCGTCTAAATTGCCTGCCCTGCAAGCGCGCTAAATCGGGGTCTGTCCCCGATTCAGCGCATCCGGCTATGCCGGTTTGCGGAAGATGGCTATGCGGTTGCTGTTGGTGCCGAGCTTGTTATTGCTCACGCCCCAGATGTTCGCGGTCTTGGTGAACTGCTGGGAGTTGATGAGCACTGCTTCGCAGTCGAACCCGGCGGCCATGCCGAGCGGCGCGACGACCTCCTCGAGCTTCACCGCGGCGCGCCTGACTTCGCCGACTTCGAACGCGACCCAGCCTCCCGGCTTCGTGATGCGAAAGAGCTCGTCGAGCACCGAGCGCATTGCCGTGGACCATTCCTCCACGGTCTTGCTCATGGTCATGCGCCGGCCGATCGCTTCGGCGTCGATCCCGTTGAACCAGCAGCGCAGCCAGTTATCTTTCGAGTACTGCACGACATCCAGAAAGGGGGGCGAGGTGACCGTAAGCTGAACGCTGCGGTCGCGGATCGCCTTGCTCGACGCGGCTGAGCCTTCGACGAATTGCGCGTGCGAGGCTGCGCGGCGCAGGCGGTCGCGGTCGGCCGCCGTAACGTCACCCTGGAGCTGGATCGATTTTTTGAGGATGAGCTCGCGGATGTTGCGATATTGGGGTTTCTGCTCGAGGCGCTCGTTGATTCGCAGTTGGCCTTCCGCGGACACCGCCTGGTTAGGCGGCAGCGTATACACCGAGAAGAAGCCGGGGGAATGGCCCGTGAGACGGTTGGTGGCGACCATGCGGATCCAGCGGTCGATGCAGTCTTCGCTGCGCGAGCGCCGTCTCGCGTTCAGGTAGGCCCGCAGGTTGAGCAGCTCGCGCTCGGTGTCCGCATGGAAGAACATCGACAGATCGAGCGCCGGCCGGACTTTCTGATCGAGATCCAGCGCGTTGAGCCGTGCGTCGACTTCGCTTACGTGAGGCATTTCGAGCCGCGGACGCGCGAAGATCGCCGAAAGCGGGCTGATATCGTTGGCGATCACGCGGCGCCCGCGCAGCGCGGCTTCGACTGCGGTGGTTCCACGTCCGCTGAACGGGTCGTATACGACGTCGCCTTCGCTGCTCAGGCGCTCGATGAAGTACGCGGGGAGCTGGGGCTTGAAGCACGCGCGGTATGAAACTTCGTGTATGGACGAGGCCTGGCGCTGCTTCGCCGTCCACAGCTCCTCTTCGTATACCGGGACCTGCGGGCTGCCTTCGAGGAAGAGCTCCTTGCGCTGAAGCGGCGCGCGTGTGTGTCGGGTGCGGCGCTCTTCCAGCGATCGACGAGTGATTTGCAGCATCGGATTGCCCCGTATGGTGATGGACTGGGGGCGATCGTACGCCGATCGATTCGAAAGTACAATAGGTACACGCATAAATCAGCGATGGGTACTATAATCCGCCGAGCTGCGGTTATCCGAGCAGGTCGTCGACGAGCTCGATCCAGTGCCGCACCGGACGATCGGTCGCGCCTTGCAGGTGAGTCTGGCAACCGATGTTCGCGGTGACGATCTCATCGGGTGCGCCCTGCGTCAGCGCCGCGATCTTGTTCTCACGCAGCTGTCCGGCAAGCTCGGGGTGAAGAATGGAGTAGGTGCCGGCGGAGCCGCAGCACAGATGCGCGTCGCGCACCGGCACGAGATCGACGCCGAGCGAGAGCAGCAGCGTTTCGATCTCGCCGCGTATCTTCAGTCCGTGCTGCAGGGTGCACGGCGGGTGGAAAGCGACTTTACGAGGAGGAAGGGGGGAGGGCGCAGGGATGAGGGCGGTCAGGCGGGACGCCTCTGCGAGCACCACCTCGCTGATGTCTTTCGTGAGCTCGGACACGCGCGCGGCTTTTTCGGCGTAATCGGGATCGCGCGCGAGGTGATGCCCATAATCCTCGACCATCGTGCCGCAGCCGCTTGCGGTGATCACCAGCGCCTCGGCGCCGGCTTCGATGTGCGGCCACCATGCGTCGATGTTACGGCGCATGAAGTCACGCGCTTCGTCTTCAGCGCTCAGGTGGTAGGAGACCGCGCCGCAACAGCCGGCACGTTCAGCCGCGACGAGCGATATATCGAGGCGGTCGAGCACCCGGGCCGCCGCCGCGTTGGTCGCCGGAGACAGCGCCGGCTGCACGCAGCCGCCGAGCACGAGCATTTGCCGGGCGTGCGCCGACTGCGGAAAAGGCTTCGCAGGGCGAATCTGCGGCGGCAGCTTGTGTTTGAGCTTTTGCGGCAGCAGAGGGCGCATGAGCTCGCCGGTGCGAACCAGCGCGTCGAACACCAGCGGCGTCGTGATGATCTTACGCAGCGCTGCGCGTGCAAACGTGTCCGCGGGGCCGCGGCGAACCCGGCTTTCGACCACGCGCCGGCCGATATCCAATAGCCGGGTGTAATGCACCCCCGAGGGACACGTGGTTTCGCACGAGCGGCAGGTGAGGCAGCGATCGAGGTGCAGCTGCGTTTTTGCTGTCGCGGGCGCTCCTTCGAGCACCTGCTTCATCAGATAGATGCGGCCGCGCGGTCCGTCGAGTTCGTCGCCGAGCAACTGGTAGGTCGGGCACGTCGCAGTACAGAATCCGCAGTGCACGCACTTGCGCAGAATTGCATCCGCTTCGCGTCCCTGCGGCGTGTCCTTGATGAAATCGGCGAGATTGGTTTGCATCAGAACTCGCGGTAAAGGCGGCCGGGGTTGAAAATGCCGCGCGGATCGAACGCCAGCTTGAGATTGCGCTGGATCCGCGCCTGCACCGGGTCCAACGGGGTGAATACGCTTACGCCTTCCTTCGCAGCGCTGCCGGCGCGAAACAGGGTGG
>JAQGMV010000162.1 GCA_028292225.1 Betaproteobacteria bacterium | reverse complement strand
ACGTGAGCGGCACCGCGAAGAGGGTCAACGCCACGACGCCCAGCGTCCCCGCGATGAACGACCCGATGGCCGACACCGCGAGCGCAGCGCCCGCGCGGCCGTTCTTCGCCATCTCGTAACCGTCGATTGAGGTCATCACCGATGCCGCTTCGCCCGGCGTGCGGATGAGGATCGAGGTGGTCGATCCGCCGTACTTCGTGCCGTAGAAAATACCGGACATCATGATCAGCGCCGAAGTCGGGTCCATCCCGAAGGTCACCGGGATGAGCAGCGCGATGCCTGCCGAAGGACCGATCCCGGGGAGGACGCCGATGATCGTCCCCATGAAGACGCCGAGAAAGGTGTACCAGAGGTTGATCGGCTGAAGGCAGACCGCGAAACCGTTGAGGATGTGACCCAGGGTATCCATCGTCGTCTCCTCAGAACGGCAGTATGCCGGGCGCGAGATTCACGCCGAGCAGCTTGGTGAACATGAGATAGCTTCCTGCGCTGAAGAGCACTGCAGTGAGCACGTTCGCGGTCCACTTGCCCCTGTTGAAATAGGCCATGAGCACGAACAGGTAAATCGTGGTGGAGAGGACGTAGCCGAGTGGCTCGAACACGAGGAAGTAGAGGAACGTCCACACCGCGGCTGCGGTAACCACGAGCTGCGCGCCACGGTCCAGGGGATCTTTCGGTTCTGCAGGCGCGGCGGGCGCTTGTCTGCGCGCGCGCAGCATTTCGAAGAGCAGAACGACTGCGGTGATGACGAGGCCGACGCCGAGCAGACGGGGAAACGCTTTAGGTCCGAGCGGGTCGCCGATCTCGAGGCTGGGCAACTGCTCGGTGGCGTAGAAATAAGCACCTGCGAGAATAAGCGTGCATACGAAGATGACTCGGTCCGTCATTCGCGATCTTCTCCCTCGCAAGGCAATCTGCTGGCGTGCCTTGCTGCTTCTTTAGCGGTCGGCGATGCGGGTGTTGTGCCCGCGCATGAAGTATCTTAACTCAGGAATGACAGCGGCGTATCGCCTCCCGATGCGCCGCATGCGAGGCGCCGGCGCTGCTCGACACGAAAAACACCAGCACCGCGCTCACATCTGCCGGCGATACTCCGCAGGATCGATGCGCGCTTCGATCAGCGTGAAGCGCGTCGAGGCGAGCGCCGCCTGCGCCTGCCTCCTGAGACTCGCAACGTCTTCGACGACCACGCCTGTTCCACCGTAGGCTTGCGCAACGAGCGTGTAATCGGGACTGCCCGTCCTCACACCGGTCTCGGCAAGCTGCATGCGCTCCTGTTTCAACTTGATGAGCGAGAGCGTGTCGTCGCGGAAAACGACGATCGTGACCGGCAGCTTGTGTTTCTCGAGCAGCGCCATTTCGCCGATCACCATGTCGAGCCCAGCTTCGCCCATCATCGCGAGCACCGGACGCTGCGGGAACAGCAGCTTCGCGGCGATCGCCGCGGGCAAGGCGTAACCCATCGAGCCCAGGCCGTTCGACTGGAGCAGCCTGCGCGGCTCGTACGACTCCCACACATGGTTGATCAGTATGCGGTGCGAGCCCGTGTCTATCGTCGCGATCGTGTCGCGGGGAAACACCGCGCGCAGCGTCGATGCGACCTGGTACGGGCCCAAACCGACGTGCGGCTCGTGCGCGATCGCCGATCGCAGGGTCTCGCGGTAGGCGTCGAGCGCCCCTCGGTTCCACCCGTCGGAGCCCTGCCCGGGGCTCGAAGGCGCTGCGCCTGCCAGTGCGCGCAGGCAGGCCGCGATGCTGCCCGAGTATTCGAGGCTCGTGCGATACACGAGATGCGTATTCGGCACGAGATCGATGCTGACCGTGCGCTTGCGCTCGTCCCACGGGTTCATCCAGTCGCTGCGCAGCTCGACCGGGTCGAAGCCGATCGTGAGGATCAGGTCCGCATCCCGTATTGCACCCATGTGGATCTTGTCGATCACCGGTGAGAGGCCGGTCGCGCCGAGGCAAAGCTCGTGGTCTTCGGGGACCACGCCTTTCGCCTTGTAAGTGGCAATGAACGGGATGCGCCACTTTTCGAGAAACGACCTGAGCTCGTCGTGCGCCGAATCGAGCTGCACGCCGACGCCGACGAAGGCGAGGGGCTTGCGCGCGGCCTTGAGCAGCGCGGTGATCGGCTCGAGCGCGCGCGCCGAAGGCGCCGCGACGACGCGCTGCGTTTCGAACGCCCGGCCTTCCGCCTGCTCGGCGACCGCGACATCGGTCGGCAGGTTGAAGTGGACCGGCCCGGGCATCGCCGACTGGGCGATCGCGAGCCCCTTGCGCATTTGGTCGTAAGCGCCTTTTGCAGCGACGTTTGTGGACCATTTCACGAGCGGTCGCATCATCGCTTCCTGATCGATGATCTGGTGGGTGTACACGCCCTTGAGCGAAGTCGCGATCTCGCCTGTGATCACCGCCACGGCCGAGCGGTCGAGCAGCGCCTGCGCAACGGCGGTCGTGGTGTTGGTGATGCCGGGGCCGAGTGTCGCGACGAGCACGCCGGGTCTCCCGGTGAGCTGAAACGCCGCATCGGCCATCATCCCGGCGCCGAGCTCCTGCTTGGTGAGTACGAACTCGATGCCCGAGGTGCGGAAAGCTTCGAGCAGCTCGAGCACTTCCCCTCCCGGAATGCCGAAAGCGTGGGTGACGCCCGCTTCCTTCAGCGCACGGGCAATGATGTCGGTGGTTTTCGGCACGGCGGCTCCAAAATACATCTAGGTCATATAGAGGACTGAATAGTACCATAGCGCTTTGGACGGCACGGGCGGCTGTCATGCGCAGCCGACGCGGCGGGCCCTGCACACGCGGCGGGACCCACGTCCCTCGCGCAATCTTGACACCGCGACGAGTGATCCGCTATTTTCGCAGGCTGTCTCGAGAGTCAAGCCAGGTTACCAGCGCGTCCCACGCGGAATGTTCTTCCGCACCCATCCGGCGGTAGGCGGCGTCTCCCGTTTCACCCATAAAAATTACGATCAACGTCGCCGAGCGGGTGAGCAACCCCAGGAGCAGTCTCATATGAGTCACAACCTATACGAATCCCTGCAGCAGTTCAGCTACGGGGGTAAATCCGGCCAGTTCTATTCGCTACCCGCGCTCGAAAAAGCGGGGCTCGGCAAAGTTTCGCGGCTGCCCCGCAGCATTCGCGTGGTGCTCGAGTCGGCACTGCGCAACTACGACGGGCTGAAGATCACCGAGCAGCACCTGAAGAACATCGCCGGCTGGAAAACGAAGGCGACACGTTCGGAGGAAGTGCCCTTCGTCGTCGCGCGCGTGCTGCTCCAGGACATGACGGGCGTTCCGCTCGTCGTCGACTTCGCAGCGCTGCGTGAAGCCGCGAAAGCGCAAGGCAAGAATCCGGACATCATCGAGCCGCTCTGCCCCGCTCACCTGATCATGGATCACTCGGTCCAGATCGACGATTACGGCTCGCCCGATTCGCTGCGCAAGAACATGGAGATCGAGTTCGCGCGCAACCGCGAGCGCTACGAGTTCCTGAAGTGGAGCGCGCAGGCGTTCAAGACTTTCGAGATCATCCCGCCCGGCAACGGCATCTGCCACCAGATCAACCTCGAGTACATCTCGCGGGTCGTCTGGACCAAAGGCGACATGTGCTACCCGGACAGCCTCGTCGGCATCGATTCCCACACCACGATGGTCAACGGCCTGGGCGTGCTCGGCTGGGGCGTCGGCGGTATCGAGGCGGAGGCCGCCATGGTCGGGCAGCCGATGTATTTCCTCGAGCCCGACGTGGTCGGCGTGCATCTCACCGGCAGGCTCGGCAACGGCGTCACCGCAACCGATCTCGCGCTCACCATTACCGAGCTTCTGCGCAGCAAGAAAGTCGTCGGCAAGTTCGTCGAGTACTTCGGCGACGGCGCCGCCTCGCTGATGCTGCCGGACCGCGCCACCATCGGCAACATGTCGCCCGAATACGGCGCGACGTGCGGCTTCTTCCCGGTCGATCAGGTCTCGCTCGACTTCCTCACGATGACCGGCCGCGGCGATCTCGTGCCGATGGTGAAGGCCTATTACGAAGCGCAAGGCATGTTCGGCATGCCGAAGAAAGGCGAGATCGATTACAGCGAGCTCGTCGAGCTCGACCTGTCGACCGTCAAGCCTTCGGTATCCGGTCCGCGCCGCCCGCACGACCGCATCGATCTTCCTGCACTGAAGGACACCTTCCAGGGCCTGATGAAGAAGCCTTTCGTCGACGGCGGCTACGGCAAGGGCAACGAGATGGACCAGCGAGCGGCGACCGGCAAGTTCGGCGTCGACGTGGGGCATGGCGACGTGCTGATCTCGGCGATCACCTCGTGCACCAACACCTCCAACCCCGGCGTGCTGCTTGGCGCTGGTCTCGTCGCGAAGAAAGCGGTCGAGAAAGGCCTGAAGCCCCACGCCCGCGTGAAGACCTCGCTCGGACCCGGGTCACTCGCGGTGACCGAGTACCTGAAGAATTCCGGGCTCCTGCCCTACCTCGAACAGCTCGGCTTCTTTGTCGCCGGCTATGGCTGCACGACGTGTATCGGCAACTCCGGTCCTCTCGACAGCCAGATCGAGGAAGCCGTGACCAAGAACGACATCGTCGGCGCGGCGGTCCTCTCGGGCAACCGCAACTTCGAAGCGCGCATCCACCAGGCGATCCGCGCCAACTTCCTGATGAGTCCGCCGCTCGTGGTCGCCTTCGCGCTCGCCGGCACGGTCAACATCGACATGTCGAAAGACGCGATCGGCACCGGCAAGGACGGCAAGCCCGTCTACCTTCGCGACATCTGGCCGACGCAGGAAGAAGTCGCAGACGTGATGAAGTTCGCGACCGACCCCGAGATGTTCAAGAAAGTGTTCGGCGCGTTCAAGGAAGGCAACCCGCTGTGGGACGAGATCCCCGCCGCGGTCGGCGCGACCTACCAGTGGCAGGACAAGTCGACTTACGTGCGTCATCCCCCGTACTTCGATGGCTTCGGCATGCAGCCGGGTACCGTCTCGGACGTCAAGGGCGCGCGCGTGCTCGGCATCTTCGGCGATTCCATCACGACGGACCACATCAGCCCGGCAGGCGGCATCCGCCCGAGCTCTCCCGCAGGCAAGTATCTGCAGGAGCACGGCGTGCCGGTCAGCGACTTCAACACCTACGGCGCGCGCCGCGGCAACCATGAAGTGATGATGCGAGGCACGTTCGCCAATGTGCGCATCAAGAACCTCATGCTTCCGGGCACCGAAGGCGGCATCACGATCCACCAGCCGTCAGGCGAGCAGATGCCGATTTACGACGCTGCGATGCGCTACAAGGCTGAAGGCGTCCCGTCGGTCGTGTTCGGCGGCGACGAATACGGCCAGGGCTCTTCCCGCGACTGGGCGGCCAAAGGCCCGCAGCTCCTCGGCGTCAAAGCCGTCATCGTGCGCAACTTCGAGCGTATCCACCGGGCGAACCTCGTGTTCATGGGCGTGCTGCCGCTCCAGTTCAAGGACGGGGCAACCGCGCAGACGCTGAACCTCGACGGCTCGGAAAAGATCGACATCACGGGCATCGAGAAAGGCATCACCCCGATGCAGGACGTGACGATGACGATCACGCGCAAGAACGGCAAGGTCGACACCGTGCCGCTGCGCCTGCGCATCGACACCCCGATCGAGGTCGATTACTACAAGCACGGAGGGATCCTGCCCTACGTGTTGCGCGAGCTGCTCGCCGCGGCTTAAGTTTCAGTTTCGAGTCAGCGTCTACCCGGCGCGGTTCGTCGCGCAGGCCGGCATCCACAAGATGCCGGCCTGTTTTTTTGGTACGACTACTTTTGGCCGGCCTGGGCGCCGCTTGCGGAAGGCTTCTCAGGCTTGGTCGGAGCCGGCGGCGTGTCCTTATTGCCCTTGGACTGTTCTCCAAACGCGCTCCGCCGCGCAGGGCCGTCCTGAATGACACAGTCCGCCGAGTTCGCGTTGCGATCGGAACAGGACGGATCTCCGTAAGTCCGCGATCCGCTTTCCGCTGCATAAACCGACGACGCGGCGACGAGAAGCATGCACCCGAAGGCAACGATCGGTGTTTTCATAGCTGTTCTCCTTGAGGCTGTCCAACGTAATCGAGTATAGCAGCGCGTACAATACCGCCAGACCGCAACCTTTGAGACCCGCAGTGAACGACGACCTGATCCAGAAGCTTCGCGCGGCAGCAGGCCCGCAGAACGTGCTCACCGAACCCGCGGATGTGGAGCCTTACGTGCTCGACTGGCGCGGCGTCTATCGCGGCGAAACACCGGCAGTCGTGAGGCCGGGAAGCACCGAGGAAGTCGCGGCGGTGGTCAAAGCGTGCGCCGATGCCGGCAGCCCCATCGTCCCGCAGGGCGGCAACACGGGTATGTGCATGGCGTCGGTGCCGCGCGCCGGCCAGAGCGAAATCGTGCTGTCGCTCGGTCGCATGAATCGCATCCGCGAAGTCGACCCGCTCAACAACACCCTCACCGCCGAAGCCGGGGTCGTGCTCGCCAACATCCAGCAGGCTGCCGCGCAAGTCGATCGTCTCTTTCCGCTGAGCCTCGGTGCTGAAGGCAGTTGCACGATCGGCGGCAACCTCTCGACGAATGCCGGCGGCGTGAACGTCCTGCGCTACGGCAACACGCGCGATCTCGTGCTCGGTCTCGAGGTCGTGCTGCCTGACGGGCAGATCTGGAGCGGGCTGCGCGGATTGCGCAAGGACAACACCGGCTACGATCTGAAGCACCTCTTCGTCGGCGCCGAAGGCACGCTGGGCATCATCACGGCTGCGGTGCTCAAGGTCTTTCCGAGGCCGAGCGCGTCGGCCACGGCATGGGCCGCGGTGAGAGATCCCGAAGCCGCGCTCGAGCTCCTCGCCCAGCTGCGCCGCCACTGCGGCGAGCGCATCAACGCTTTCGAGCTCATCTCGCGCAACTGCCTGGAGCTCGTGTTGAAGCACATTCCCGGCACGCGCGATCCGCTGCCGGGGCGGAACGAGTGGTACGTGCTGACTGAGCTCGCGGATTCGCATGCCGGAGATGCGCTGCGCCGGGAGCTCGAGCGCGCGCTCGAAGCTGCGATGGACGACGGTCTGGTGCTCGACGTGACGATCGCCGAAAGCAGCTCGCAGGGGCAGGCGCTGTGGAAGATCCGCGAGACCATTCCGGAAGCGGCGAAAGGCGAAGCGGCGATGCTGTACCGGCACGACATCGCGGTCGCCGTGAGCGCGATCCCGCGCTTCATCCGCGAAGCCCGCGACGCGCTGGAGGCCCGTTTTCCCGGCGCCCACCTGATCTGCTTCGGCCACCTCGGCGACGGCAACCTGCACTACAACGTCTTCATCCCCGGTCGGGCGCGCGCCGACGCGGCCGCTCGCGAAGCGCACGATGTCACCGATCTCGTGTACGACCTCGTGGAGACCTACGGCGGCAGTTTCAGCGCGGAGCATGGCGTGGGGCTGGCGAAGGTCGCCGAGCTCAGGCGCTACAAAAGCTCCGTCGAGCTCGAGCTCATGCGCTCGATCAAGCGCACGCTCGACCCCAAGGGCCTGATGAACCCGGGCAAGGTGCTGTAGCCCGACCGCCGCAGGCGGAACTTCGCACGACCGATGTGCCCTAAGAACAGATTGGAGACCCGACGATGGCTGAAAAAGTGACCAAGACAGACGCCGAATGGCGCAAGGAGCTCACGCCCGAGCAGTTCGAAATCACCCGGAAAAAGGGCACCGAGCGCGCTTTCAGCGGGGAATACGTCGACAATCACGAGCAGGGCATGTATCGCTGCCGGTGTTGCGGGGCGGAGCTCTTTCGCTCGGACGAAAAGTTCGAGTCCGGCTCGGGCTGGCCGAGCTTCTGGGAGCCTGCCGCCGCGGACAACGTGGCCACCGAAGAGGACAACAGCCACTACATGCAGCGCACCGAGGCGCTCTGCAAGAGCTGCGGGGCCCACCTGGGGCACGTCTTCGAGGACGGGCCGAAGCCCACGGGGCTGCGCTACTGCATCAACTCGGCCTCGCTCAAATTCGACAAGAAATAGGAGCCCGCCGGCGACGGTACTTCGACGGGCTCAGGGGTGGCGTCAAGCGCGCTTGCCTCCGGGCGTAACGAAGGACCTGCGCCGACTTATAATACCGCCCATGAAATTGCTGTTCGACCTCTTTCCCGTCCTGATCTTCTTCGTCGCGTTCAAGCTGTTCGGGATTTTCGCGGCGACGGCAGCAGCGATCGGCGCGAGCTTTGCGCAGATCGGCTGGCTGTTGCTGCGCCGGCGCAAGATCGACACGATGCTGTGGGTGAGCCTCGGCGTCATCACGATTTTCGGAGGGGCCACCCTGCTTTTCGGCAATCCGACGTTCATCAAATGGAAGCCGACGGTGCTGTACTGGCTGTTCGCGTCCACCCTCGCGATCGGCGCCCTCGTCTTCCGCAAGAATCTCGTGCGCTCGGTGATGGAAAAACAGGTGAGCCTTCCCGAGGAAGTGTGGACACGGCTGCTCGCGAGCTGGATCGGCTTCTTCGCTGCGATGGGGGCGCTCAATCTCTACGTCGCTTACAACTACTCGCTCGACGCGTGGGTGAACTTCAAGCTCTTCGGCGGCATGGGGCTGATGCTCGTCTTCGTGCTGCTGCAGGCGCTGATGCTCGCCAGGCACGTGCACGACAAGAACACCTGAGCGCGGCTCGCACGTAACCCGCGTCCAACACAACCGAGCCCGCTTGTCCGTTACCGAACTCATCCGCGAAAAGCTTGCGGTCCTGTCGCCGGAATCTCTCGAGATCGAAGACGAGTCCGCGCAGCATGCCGGGCACGCAGGGGCGAAGAGCGGCGGCGGACATTACCGCCTGACGATGGTCTCGGCCCGCTTTGCCGGACAGCCGCTGCAGGCGCGCCACCGGCTGGTGTACCAGGCATTGGGGCCGCTCATGACCGGGGACATCCACGCGCTCGCCATACACGCGTATGCGCCGGACGAAATCTGACTGCACATTCACGGATCCACAACGAGGACATACGATGACCCGCACTTCCGCTTTACGCCCGATCGCCGTAGCGCTCGCGCTCGCCATAGCTCCGGCGATCGCCGCCGCTCAGAATGGCGCCGCTACAGCCAAGGTGAACGGCACGACCATCCCTGCGTACCGTATAGAAGCCGCGATCAAGTCGCGCGTCGGCCAGGGCCAGCAGGACACCCCCGAGCTTCGCAAAGGCATACGCGACGCGCTCATCAACCAGGAAGTCGTCGCCCAGGAAGCGGTGAAGAAAGGGCTGGACAAGCAGGGCCCGGTCGCCGCGCGCATCGAGCTCGACCGCCAGAGCGTGCTGGTGAATGCGTATTTCGAAGACATGCTCAAGAAGAACCCGATCACCGACGACGTGCTCAAGAAGGAATACGAGCGCCTTAAGCCCCAGCTTCCGGCGAAGGAATACCGTATCCGGCACATCCTGGTGGAAAAGGAAGACGACGCGAAGAACCTGATCGCCCAGATCAAGAAAGGCGGCAACTTCGAGAAGCTCGCGGCCGAGCACTCGAACGACCCGGGCTCCAAGAGCCGCGGCGGCGACCTCGACTGGGCTCCTGCCGAGCGCTATGTGAAGCCTTTCTCCGACGCAGTCATGAAGATGAAGAAAGGCCAGATGACCGACACCCCGGTCCACACCGACTTCGGCTACCACGTCATTCGCCTCGAAGACGAGCGCGCAACCAAGGTGCCGAGCTTCGAAGAAGCCAAACCACAGCTCCTTCAGCTCATCCAGAACCAGGTGGTGCAGAAAACGATCGCGGACCTGCGGGCGAAAGCCAAAGTCGAATAATCGCCGGTCGACTGAAAAAAGGCGCACCGAGGTGCGCCTTTTCTTTGGCGGTGACCGACTGCATCACTGCCTTTTCTCGCGTCGGCGCAGCCTTTACTGCGGTCCCTGCTGCGGGCGCAGCAACGCGTTCAGCTGCCTCGCGAGGTTCTGGAGCGCGTCCGGTGCGAGCGCGACGCGCGCGACCAGCCGTCCGTTGATGCTTTCCGGGACCTTCTCGACGTGCGGCAGCGCGAGCAGCACCGATGGCTCGAGAAACGCGAAGTCGATGAATGCGATCCCCGGCGTGGCGTTGACGGTCGTGTAGTTCGCGAACAGCGGCTGATCGGAGTTGTTCACCGGAACCAGGCGAACCCCGAGACTCACCGATCTCGGTTCCTGCACCGCAGCCGCAGGAGCGCTCGCGGCCGGCTGCGTCTCGAGGCCTGCTCCCGCGCCCCCTTGCTTGTCTTTCGAATTGGCCATCACGTGCCTTTCTTCTCGGTTGCGGCCCGCCGTGCGCGGACCTGCGGAGCGTCACAGTGCGTCAATTGCAGCGACTATGCAAGCGCGAAAGCCGCCCTTACGGAGCGGCCATGGAGCGATAGCGCTCGTAGTACTCAAGCACGCGAGGCACGTAACGCCGGGTCTCGCCGTAAGGCGGGATCGCGTTGCCCGAGCGCATGACGGCACCCTCGCCCGCGTTGTATGCGGCGATGGCGAGTTGCATGTTGTCGTTGAAGAGGCCGAGCAGCTCCCGGAGATAGCGCGCGCCGCCGCGGATGTTGTCGACCGGGTTCCAGACGTTGGTGACGCCAAAACGTTTGGCGGTCGAGGGAATGAGCTGCATGAGGCCGCTCGCGCCCTGGCGCGACCGCGCGCGCGCGTTATAGCCGGACTCGACGGTGATCACCGCATGCAGGAGTGCAGGTTCCAGCCCCTGCTCGCGGGCGATACGCGAGATCGCCTCGCCGTAAGGCTTGTGCATCGGTGCGCCGCCTCCGATCGCGCGTGCAGCCGCGACGGCGGCGGCGGGTTCAGGCGCGGCAACCGGTCGCGCGCTTTTCATGAACAGCACGTAACGGCTGTCGCTGGCCACGTCGCTGAAGTGCGTCACCCCCTGCTCGTCGGTGAACGAATAGACATCGGCAAAGCAGGGGGCCGCCGCTACGACGAGCGACAGCACCAACGTGACACGGGCGAGTGAAATGCGCATCCGGTGAAGCTCCTCGGGAAGCGCCGCGGCGTTTGTTGTCGGTGCAGCCGCGGGCAAAGCGCCGCACTCTACCGGCACCCCTCGAGCGGGTCAACTCTTTCATTTTGTGAGGTTTTCGGGATCCCGCATCCGCAAAAAAAATTCGCACCTTGGTGCGAATTTTTCTCAAAGGAAGGTCGAAATCGGCCTCAGCCCGCCCATGTCCTCGCATTGCGGAAGATCCTCAACCAGGGGCCGTCTTCGCCCCATTCATCCGGGTGCCAAGACGAGCTGACCGTGCGAAAGACCCGTTCCGGGTGGGGCATGAGGATGGTGTAGCGCCCCTCGGGCGTGGTCAGGCCGGTGATTCCGCCGGGTGAGCCGTTCGGGTTGTACGGGTAGCTCTCGGTCGCGAGGCCGGTGTTGTCGACGTAACGCAGAGCCACGAGCGGCGCGGCCGCGCCGACCGCCGCGGCGTCTGCAAATTCCGCATAGCCCTCGCCGTGCGCCACGGCGACAGGGATGCGGCTGCCTTCCATGCCGCGCAAGAAGATCGACGGCGATTCGAGGACTTCGAGCAGAGCCACCCGCGCTTCGAACTGCTCCGATTTGTTGCGAACGAAATGCGGCCAGCGCTCGGCGCCCGGGATGAGCTCGCGCAGGTTGCTCATCATCTGGCAGCCGTTGCACACCCCGAGCGCGAAAGTGTCGCCGCGCCCGAAGAACGCCGCGAACTCGTCTCGCGCGCGTGAATTGAAGAGGATCGATTTTGCCCAACCCTCCCCGGCGCCGAGCACGTCTCCATAGGAGAAGCCGCCGCACGCCGCAAAGCCTGCAAAACCTTTCAGGCTGCCCCGTCCCGCGATGATGTCGCTCATGTGAACGTCGATCGCTTTGAACCCGGAGCGATCGAACGCCGCCGCCATTTCCATCTGGCCGTTGACGCCCTGCTCTCGCAGGACCGCAACGCGCGGCTTTGCGCCGCGCGCCACGAACGGCGCCGCGATGTCTTCCGCGGGGTCGAACGTGAGATGCGCATGCAGGCCGGGATCGCCGGCGTCGAGGATGCGGTCGTATTCCTGCTGCGCGCATTCGGGATTGTCGCGCAGGCGCTGCATCTGGTAAGTCGTCGCCGACCACGCGCGCTGAAGCTCGATACGGGATTGCGAGTAGATCTCTACGCCTTCCGAGATCACGCGCAGGACATCGTCGCAGTTCGGAGCGCCTATCACGTGCAGGCACGCGCCCAGACCTGCAGCCGCGAACACCGTGCGCACTGCCTCCGCGTGTTGCGCGCGCACCTGCACCACGGCCCCGAGCTCTTCGCTGAAGAGCGCCGCAAGGTTGCGCGCGTCGTCGCCCGGCGAAAGACCCTCATGCGAATCCACGGTGATGCCGCAGTGGCTCGCGAACATCATTTCGCAGAGTGTCACGAAAAGCCCGCCGTCGGAGCGGTCGTGGTACGCGAGCAGCCGGCCTTCCCGATTGAGCTGCTGGATCGCCGCGAAGAAGTGCTTCAACGCAGCGGCGTCATCGACATCCGGCGCCTCGCTGCCCGTCTGGCTGTACACCTGCGCCAGCGCCGAGCCGCCGAGCCTCGTCCGGCCCGCGCCGAGATCGATCAGCACGAGCACGGTGTCACCTGCATCGGTGCGCATGTAAGGCGTAAGCGTGCGCCGCACATCAGCCACCGGTGCAAACGCCGACACGATCAGCGACAGCGGCGCGGTCACCTCTTTTCGCGTGCCGTCCTCTGTCCACGCGGTCTTCATCGACAGGGAATCCTTGCCCACCGGAATGCTGATGCCGAGCGCGGGACAGAGCTCGAGCGCAACCGCATGAACCGTGTCGTAGAGCGCGGCGTCTTCGCCCGGGTGTCCGGCAGCCGCCATCCAGTTGGCTGAGAGCTTCACGTCACCGATTTTTTCTATGCATGCCGCCGCGACATTGGTGAGCGCCTCCCCGATCGCCATGCGGCCCGACGCTTGCGCGCTCACGAGCGCCAGCGGCGCGCGCTCGCCCATCGCGAAAGCCTCCCCCACGTAAGTCTCGTAGCCCATCGCGGTGACCGCGACGTCCGAGACCGGCGTCTGCCACGGTCCCACCATCTGGTCGCGCGCGGTGAGGCCGCCGACGCTGCGATCGCCGATGGTGATGAGGAAAGTCTTGTCGGCGACGCTCGGCAGGCTGAGCACGCGCTTCGCCGCTTCGGCGATCGTCATGCCGGAGAGGTCGAATGGCGGCAACGCGCGCTGCACGCGCCGCACGTCGCGGCGCATGCGAGGCGGTTTGCCGAGCAGCACCGCGAGATCCATGTCGACGGGCGTATTGTCGAAATGCGAATCGTAGACCGTCAGGCGGCCGTCCGCGGTCGCGTGCCCGACCACTGCAAACGGACAGCGCTCGCGCTCGCAGATCCCGGTGAACACGCCGAGCTGCCCGGGCGGGATGGCGAGGACGTAGCGCTCCTGCGCTTCGTTGCACCAGATCTGCATCGGCGACATCCCGGGCTCTTCGTTCGGGATCTTGCGCAGATCGAAGCGGCCGCCGCGTCCCGCGCCGTGCACGAGCTCGGGCAAGGCGTTGGAAAGACCGCCGGCGCCGACGTCGTGTATCGAAAGGACCGGATTGGCTACGCCCAATCCCCAGCAGCGATCGATCACCTCCTGCGCGCGCCGCTCGATCTCGGCGTTGCCGCGCTGGACCGAATCGAAGTCGAGGTCTTCCTGGTTGGTGCCGGTGTCCATGCTGGAGGCCGCGCCGCCGCCGAGGCCGATCAGCATTGCAGGGCCGCCGAGCTGGATGATCAGCGCGCCTTCGGGCAGCGCCGACTTGTGCGTGTGGATCGCGCAGATGTTGCCGACGCCGCCCGCGATCATGATCGGCTTGTGATAACCGCGCGTCTCGCCTGAGACGCGTTGCTCGAAAGTGCGAAAATAACCGCTGAGATTCGGTCGGCCGAACTCGTTGTTGAACGCGGCGCCGCCGATCGGGCCTTCGGTCATGATCTGCAGTGGCGAGGCGATGCGTGCAGGCGCGCCGATGGCGTCGCCCTCCCACGGCTGCTCGAATCCCGGAATGCGCAGGTTAGAGACGGTGAACCCCGACAGCCCCGCTTTCGGCTTCGAGCCGCGTCCGGTGGCGCCTTCATCACGGATTTCGCCGCCGGACCCGGTCGACGCGCCGGGATAAGGCGAGATGGCGGTCGGGTGGTTGTGCGTCTCCACCTTCATCAGGATGTGGGTGCGCTCGTCCCGATATCCGTACTGCCCTTCGGCGTCGGGGTAGAAGCGACGGACGTCCGCGCCTTCGATGACCGACGAATTGTCCGAG
This sequence comes from Betaproteobacteria bacterium, assembly GCA_028292225.1. Lineage (GTDB taxonomy): Bacteria > Pseudomonadota > Gammaproteobacteria > Burkholderiales > SG8-41 > JAQGMV01. Next base: position 16,215 of record JAQGMV010000162.1, on the reverse strand, counting down.
TACGCGACGACGGTGCCTTCGGGGTGGCGCGCGTGCGTGGTGCGGATCATCCCGAAAAGGGTGTTGGGCTCGGACTTCCCGTCGATGACCCAGTCGGCATTGAAAATCTTGTGCCGGCAATGCTCCGAGTTCGCCTGTGCGAACATCATCAGCTCGACGTCGGTGGGATTGCGGCCGATGCGCGCGAAATTCTCGGCGAGATACGCAATCTCGTCGTCCGAGAGCGCAAGGCCCATCTCGCGGTTCGCGCGTGTCAGCGCATCGATCCCGCCGCCGAGCACGTCGACCGTGCGCAGCGGCTGGGGCTCGTGGTGCACGAACAGGCGCTGCGCGTCGTCGAGCGAGCCGAAAACGGTCTCGGTCATGCGATCGTGGATGTGCGGCAGCAGCGCGCGCCGGCCGTCATCGCCCAGCGGCTGTCCGTCGCTGCGCTCGACCCGGAAAGCGATGCCGCGCTCGATGCGCTCGACGGCCTCGAGGCTGCAATGGTGGGCGATGTCGCTCGCTTTCGACGACCACGGCGAGATCGTTCCGAGCCGGGGCACGACGAGGAAAAGGGTTCCGCGCTCGGGGGGCGGCTCGGACTTCGGGCCGTAGGTAAGCAGGCGCTCGAGCCGCTGCATCTCTGCGGCGTCGAGCGCGCGAGAGGCGTAGGCGAAATGCCAGTATTGCGCCGCAACCCGCACGTCCGGAAGACTGGGCCAGAGGGCGAGGTGGAGCTTCTTGAGACGGAAAGACGAGAGGGCCGCGCGACCCCGGAGCCGGATAAGCTGCGACATGCTGGAAGCGAACACGCTAAAGCGTTATTTTACCTGACCTTCCGGTACGAAACCCGGCGGGAGCCGCCGGCTTTCGCAGTACCGTCCGAGACCCGGCGGACAAGGCCGGCTTTCGTGGCACCGCACGAAACCCGCCGGGCAGCGTCGGCATTCGTAGTACCGTCCGAAACCCGCCGGGAAACGCCGGTCTTCACAGTACGGTCCGAGATCCGAGCGCCCGCGCAGCGGCTCGAATTCATCCAGGGCATGACAGCATGGTTCGCTACACCCACGGCACGCCCGTCTATCGCACTGAAGAGATCCGTCGCATCGAAACCCTTGCGGCGGCACGCCCCGAGCCGCCTGCGCTGATGGAGCGCGCAGGCGTCGCGGCGGCGGCGCTTGTGCGCGAGCTGGCGAGCAACGGAAAGCGCATCGCGATCCTGGCCGGTCCCGGCAACAACGGCGGCGATGCCTTCGTCGTCGCGACGCTGCTGAAGCAGGCGTGGCTCAGCGTCGACGTCCTTTTCACGGGCGACGAGCACAAGCTTTCCGCCGACGCTGCCGCAGCGCTCACCGCGTGGCGCGATGCCGGCGGAACGCTCGACGAGACCCTGCACGCGCGAGGACGCTACGGGCTCGTCGTCGACGGTCTGTTCGGCATCGGGCTGCAGCGCGAGCTGACCGGGCGCTACGCCGGGCTCGTCGAATGGATCAATGGGCAAGGAGCGCCCGTGCTCGCGCTCGACGTGCCGAGCGGGCTCGAGTCCGACACCGGGCGCGTGCTCGGCGCTTGTGTGCGGGCGACCCATACGATCACCTTCATTGGCCTCAAGCCCGGCCTGCTCACGCTCGAAGGGCCGGAGCAATGCGGGCGGATCGCTGTGGCGGATCTCGGACTCGATGCGGCACAACTCGTGCCCCCGCCGGGGCACGCGATCGGTGCAGACATCCTCGGGCTCGCCCTGCCCCGGCGCCGGATCAATACCCATAAAGGCGATTACGGCAGTGTCGGCATCATCGGCGGCGCGGCGGGCATGGTCGGCGCGGCGCTCCTGTCGGCGCGTGCGGCATTGAAGCTCGGTGCGGGCCGCGTGTACGTCGGGCTCGCCGCGCCTGACGCACCGGCCGTGGACCTGCTCCAGCCCGAGCTCATGTTGCGTCGGGCCGAAGCGATTTTCGAGCTCGATCACCTGAGCGCCCTCGCCGTCGGGCCCGGTCTCGGCACGTCGGCCGAAGCGCAAGCGTTACTCGCTCGCGCGCTCGCCGTTTCGATTCCGCTCGTGCTCGACGCGGATGCGCTCAATCTGATCGCGGCGCACGCGAGCCTGCATGAAGCGCTCGCGCAGCGCCCCTGTGCGACCCTGCTGACGCCTCACCCTGCCGAAGCCGCTCGCCTCCTCGGCGTCACGACCGCCGAGGTGCAGCGCGACCGCGTCGCAGCCGCGCTGAAGCTCGCCGAGAGCTGTCGCACAGGCGTGGTGTTGAAAGGCGCAGGAAGCGTGTGCGCGTGGCCGGGCGGAAATTGGGCGATCAATACATCGGGCAACCCCGGTATGGCGACCGCGGGCATGGGCGACGTGCTGACGGGGATGCTGGCGGCGCTGCTCTCGCAAGGCGTTGCGGCCGAGCTTGCGCTGGAAGCCGGGGTGTACCTGCACGGCGCCGCCGCAGACGCGCTCGTGGTCGATGGACGCGGCCCGGTCGGCACGACCGCGGGCGAAGTCATCGACGCCTCGCGCCAACTGGTGAACGCTCCGCGCGCCGCGTAGGCCGTTCATCCTTCGACTCTGCACTGCGACGTTCAGGACGAACCGAACCTCTACGCGCTCGTGATCGCTCTCACGGTCATGATCCCGAGCGCAGTCATGAGCAGCGATCCCGCGAGGTGAGCGCAGATCAGCCCGAGCGCCCATCCGTACTGCTGCCGCGAGATGAGGCCGACCGCTTCCGCCGAAAACGTCGAGAAGGTCGTGAGGCCGCCCAGGAAACCGGTGATGATGAACAAGCGCCATTCGGGCGTGAATAGCGCGTGGTTGACGAGGACCTCCACCGCGACCCCTATGAGATAGCCGCCGACGACGTTAGCCGCGAGCGTGCCTAAAGGCAGATTCGGGGTGAGATGGTTGAGCGCCGCCGAGAGTCCCCACCGCAGCCACGCGCCGAGCGCGGCGCCGGCGCCCACGGCGATGAAGGCCGCGCCGTTCACGGGGGTTTCATGTCATCGCGAGAAGCCGCCGGCAACGTCGCGACCTCGTGGCGCACGGGAATCGTTGTCCGAGCGTCTCGAGATTGCTTTGTCACTGCGTTCCTCGCAACGACAGCTTCACTACTCCCGCGCTGCACCCGCATGAGCATCCGCACCTTCTATCCTTTCAACCGCCAGCGCTCCGCCGCGGTATCGTCCGTCGCACGCGCATCGACCCAGCGCGCGCCTTCGCGGGTGGACTCTTTCTTCCAGAAAGGCGCCTGGGTCTTGAGGTAATCCATGATGAACTCGCACGCCGCGAAAGCGTCGCCTCGATGCGCGGCTGCGACGACCACCAGAACGATCTGGTCGGTCGGCAGGAGCAGCCCGACGCGGTGAACGACGACTGCATCGATCACGCTCCACCGGCCGCGAGCCTGCGCGATGATCTGCTCGATCGACTTTTCGGTCATGCCGGGGTAATGCTCGAGCGTCATCTCCGACACCCGGTCGCCTTCATTCACGTCGCGCACGACACCGACGAAGCTCGCGATCGCGCCGATGGCGGGATTGCCTTTGCGCAGCGCAGCGACTTCCGCGCCGAGGTCGAAATCTTCAGTCTGTATACGAACTGTCATTGGTTCCTACACCTGTTCGAGTGGCACCGGTCCAGGGTCGCGTATCGGACCTTCATCCCTGCAAGCTAGCCTCCGGTGACGGGCGGAAAAAACGCGATCTCGTCGCCGTCTTTCACCGGGGTATCGCCCGCAGCCATGTCCTGATTGACCGCGGCGCGCACCGGCCTCGCGTCGGCGAGCTCCTGCGCCCACGCCCCGCCGCGGCCTGTGAGCACGGCACGCAGCGCCGCAAGATCGGAAACATCCCGGGGCAGCGCCAGCTCTTCGCTCGCCCTGCCGAGCGCCTCTTTCAGGCGCGCGAAATAAAGAATAGTAACCATGCGTCGATTATCCTGCAGGCGGGCCCCCTGCGCTACGACAGCGCTCGAGCGGCCGGTTCACCCCTTCCTGTCGAGTCCCAGATACCCGAGGATGAACTCCGCAATCGATGCGGGCGAATTGAGATCGAGCTGCGGAAGCGCGGTGTCGAGGTTCGCGTCGGTCGCGATCGCGACGACGTTCTCGTCGTGGGGATGGATGAGCGGCTCGCCGACTTGCGCCCGGTACACTTCCAGCTTCGGAATGCGCTCGCGCTTGTAGCCTTCGACGAGCAGCAGATCGCACGGCGACATGTGCTTGACCTGGTCAGCCAGCACGGGCTCGGGCGCGCCGCGCAGCTCGTGCATCAGCGCCCAGCGACGCGACGAGGTGATCAGCACCTCGCTGCAGCCGGCAACGCGGTGCCGATGCGAATCCTTGCCCGGCTGATCGACGTCGAAGGTGTGATGCGCGTGCTTGATCAGCGAGACGCTCAGCCCGCGCGCGGTGATCAGCGGAATGAGCTGCTCGATCAGGGTCGTCTTGCCGCTGCCCGAATATCCTGAGAAACCGAAGATCTTCATCGATGCGTCACGCTGCTACGTCCGAAGCGGGTTGGATTCTACGGTGTTTCTCGATTTCGGCTTCCGGGCCCGAGTCCGCGGGCATGAGGTGTATGCTCTCCGGCAGCAGTGAAATCCTGACGGTCGCGCCTGCCTCGACGCCGTTCCGGCGTGCGACGTGCAGCGGCACCGACAGGAAGAGCGGCGGCCGATCGGCCCCGCCCACCGCCACCGTCAGCGCCGCGTTGTTACCGAGACGAAGATATTGCAGCACGACGCCGTCGAGCGTATTGCCTTCGCCCGCAGCGCCATCCGCCAGTACGATCTGGCCCTGCGCGATCGCCCAGGTGACCTGGCTTCCAGGCGCGAACTGCGGCTCGATCCGGGTGCGCAGCCGATGGCGCCGCCATTCGATCGTCGTCTCATTGCGCTGCGGGTCATGTCCGACCACGCCCGCCCTGAACACGTTCTTGAGCCCGACGAGCTGCGCGACCTGCACCGTCGCCGGCCGCGTAACCACTTCGAAAGGCACGCCGCTCTGGAGGGTGCGCCCCCGATAAAGCACGCTCATCCGATCCGCGAGCATCAGCGCTTCGTCGATGTCGTGCGTGACGAGCACGACCGGAATCGAAAGCTCGCGCTTGAGCTCGGCAAGCTCGGTATACAGCCGCTCGCGAGTCGCGCGGTCGACTGCGGCGAAAGGCTCGTCTAGCAGCAGCACGTTGGGCTCGCGAGCGAGCGCGCGCGCGACCGCCACCCGCTGCTGCTGCCCTCCGGAGAGCTCGCCCGGAAGGCGGTCTTCCAGCCCATCGAGATGCACTCGCGCGAGCAGGTCGTGCGCACGACGGCGCCGCGCAGGGACCGGCAGCTCGACGAGGGATTCCATGATGTTCGCCGCCGCGCTCAGGTGCGGAAAAAGCCCGTAGTGCTGAAACACGAAACCGACTCGCCGCTCGCGCGGGCTGAGCGCAATCCCGCTTCGAGTATCGAGCCACGGCACGCCGCCGCACGCGACATAGCCCTTACTCGGCGTCGCCAGGCCGGCGATGGCCCGCAGCACCGTCGACTTCCCGCTGCCCGAAGGGCCCACCAGGGCGAGCAGCTCCTTCGGGGCGCACTCGATCTCGACGGCCAGCGGTATAGGCGCCGCCTGCTGCAACCGCACGTGCAATCCGCGATCGTGAATATCGTCAGCCATGGCGCCGCCTGTCGAGCCGTGCGCCGGTGAAATAGGTGGCGCCGATCGCGATCAGGCACACGATAAGCAACGTGGCCGACATCACCGCGGCGCCGCGCTCGTCGAAAGCCTGGACGCGGTCGTAGATCGCCACCGCGATGGTTCGCGTCTCGCCGGGGATGTTGCCCCCGACCATCAGCACGACACCGAACTCGCCGAGCGTATGAGCGAAGGTGAGCACGAGCGCGGAGAGCACACCGGGCCATGCGATCGGAAGCTCGATCCTCCACAGGGTGCGCCAGCGCGAAAGCCCGCAGCATGCGGCGGCGTCGCGCACCTCCTGCGACACCGTCTCGAAAGCGCGCTGCATCGGCTGTATCGCGAAAGGCAGGTTGAAGATGACCGACGCGAGCAGCAGCCCGCCGAAGGTGAAGACGAGCGGGCTTCCGGTGATGCGCTCGTAGAGCTGGCCGAGCGGAGACGCGCTGCCGAAGGCCACGAGCAGGTAGTAGCCAAGCACGGTCGGCGGCAGCACGAGCGGTAGCGCGAGCAGCGCTTCGACGAGCGGCTTACCGCGAAAAGGCCGCCACGCCAGAATGCGTCCGAACAGGATTCCGAGCGGCAGCAGGATGATGACGGTCCACGCCGCAAGGCGTAACGACAGCATCAGCGCGTCGCGGTCCATGCGCGCTCATTCCCCCGGGAGGGTGAAGCCGTAGCGCTTGAAGATCTCGCGCGCCTCCCGCGCCTGGAGATACCGGTAGAACGCCCGCGCGCTCTCGCCGGCGCCGGTGACGAGCGCCATGCGCTGGCGCAACGGCTCGTGCAGGTTCTCGGGGATGAGCACGAAAGTCCCGAGCTTCGCGACCTGCGGGGATAGTGCGAGCGAATACGCGAAGATTCCGCCTTCTGCCGATGCGCTCGCCGCAAACTGCGCGGCCTGCGAGACGTTCTCGCCGAGCACGAGCCTGCCCTTGAGACTTTCCCACAATCCGAGCTTACTCAAAGCCTGCTGCGCAGCGCGGCCGTACGGCGCGTGCTCGGGATTGGCGATCGCGAAGCGGCGGATCGTCCCGCCGGCGACCGCCGACTTCAATCCGGCGAGTTCCGCGTCGACGGACAGCGGGGAGCCGCTGCGGGCGAACAGCACGATGCGGCCGGTCGCGTAGAGCGCTCCGCGGTCCTCGGTCTTTCCCGCCCCGGCGAGCTTGAAGACGAGATTCTCGTCCGCCGACATGAAAAGCTGGAAAGGCGCGCCCTGCTCGATCTGACGGTAGAAATTGCCTGACGAGCCAAAGACGAGCTTCACCTCGCGCCCGCTCACCTTGCGGAACTGCGCGGCAGCTTCCTCCAGTGCGAACTTCAGGTCCGACGCGGCAGCGACGACGGGCGCACCGGTTTGCGCCGCGAGGCCGGGCGCGCACGCGAACAGCGTCAGTGCAACGGCGAGCGCGCGCCGGAACCTCACGGCGTCGTCCCGGCATTCGGGAAGAAGAGCTGCTCGCCCCCGATGCGATAACCCGCGATCGCGTCCTGCCCCTCGCGCGAGACCAGCCAGTCGATGAACGCCTGCCCCTGCCGGCGCTTGACCTGCGGATGCTTCGCGGGATTCACCAGCATGACGCCGTACTGGTTGAAGAGGCGCTGGTCGCCGGAGACGAGCACGCCGAGGTCGCCTCGATTCCTGAAGGCGAGCCAGGTGCCGCGATCGGAAAGTACGTAGGCGCTCAAAGCCGAAGCGGTGTTGAGTGCCTGGCCCATCCCCCCCCCGATCTCGCGGTACCAGCGTCCTTTTGCCGCGCCGATGTCCACGCCCGCGGTTTGCCACAGCCGCAGCTCGGCCGCGTGCGTGCCGCTGCGATCGCCGCGGGAAATGAAGGGCGCTGCGGTGCGTTGCAGGATGCGCAGCGCCTGCGCGATGTCTCGCGTGCCCGCGATCCGTGCGGGATCGGCTTTAGGCCCGATCAGCACGAAGTCGTTGTACATCACGGGAAAGCGCTTCACACCGTGACCTTCCGCGACGAATTGCTCCTCGGCGGGCGTGTCGTGAACGAAGACCACGTCGGCATCACCTCTACGCCCGAGATCGAGCGCCTGTCCGGTTCCGAGCGCGACTACCCGCACCTGCAGCCCCGACTTCTTCTCGAAGATCGGGAGGATGTGTTTGAAAAGCCCCGATTGCTCGGTGGAGGTCGTCGATGCAATCGTGATGTAGTCTGCGCGCACGCCAGTCGCAAAACACAGTGCCGCGAGGAGCGCTGCGGTAACGAATCTCCGAAGTCTCATTGCCAGGGCAGCTCCGATTTGATGAACGCTTTCGCTTCCGCGGACGCAGGCTCACGGAAGAAGACGTCGACGCTCGCGCGCTCGACGAGCCTGCCTTCGCTCATGAACAGGATCTCGTCGCCGAGACGCCGCGCCTGGCCGAGGTTGTGCGTGGTCATGACGATCTTGGTCCCGGTCGCGTGTATTGCGGTGATGATCGACTCGACGTCGCGCGTCGACCTCGGGTCGAGATTCGCCGTGGGCTCGTCGAGAAAAAGCACTTCGGGCCCCAGCGCCCACGCCCGCGCGAGCGCGAGACGCTGCTGCTCGCCGCCCGAGAGTTTACGCGCGGGCTGATGAGCGGCGGTCTCGAGGCCGACGGCCTCGAGGACGTCGTGCGCGCGCAGCGCCGATTCACGGCGCGAGAAACCCGACAGCTCCAATCCGTAGATCACGTTCGCAATCGCAGTGCGCCTCAGCATGACCGGGCGCTGAAATACCATCGCCTGACGTCGGGCGCCGCTGGACGAGCACCATCGTAGTGCGCCGGAAGTCGGCCTGAGCAGGCCGTGACACACCCGCATCAGGACGCTTTTGCCCGCACCGTTGGGCCCGAGGATCATCGTTCGCGGCCCCGCGTCGATGCGAACCGTCAAGCGATCGAGGATCACTTTCCCGTTGGCCGCATAACACACGTCCCGGAGCTCCAGAGGCAGCATGACCGAGCCTAACCGTAACGCTTCACGGCGAGCTCTTTGATGACGCTTGCCACTGCGTTGAGCGCGATCACCAGCGCGATGAGGATGAGACCGAGACCGAGCGCGAGCGGCAGGTCGCCTTTGCTCGTCTCCAGCGCGATCGCGGTGGTCATCACCCGCGTCACGCCTTCGATGTTGCCGCCGACGATCATCACCGCCCCCACTTCCGCCGCGGCGCGCCCGAAACCGGCGAGCACGATCGTCACGAGCGAAAAACGGCTGTCCCAGAGCAGGGTGAGCGCCGCGCTGGCGCGGCTCGCGCCGAGCGAGCGCAGCTGCTCCTCGTATTCGGTCCACGTGTCCTCGAGCGTCTGCCGCGAGAGTGCGGCGATGATCGGCGTGACCAGCACCGCCTGGGCGACGATCATCGCCGCCGGTGTAAAGAGGATGCCGAGGTCGCCGAGCGGGCCTGCGCGCGACAGCAGGAGGTAGACGAGCAGCCCGACGACCACCGGCGGCAATCCCATCAATGCGTTGAGGAACACGATGAGCGGCTGTCTTCCCGGAAAGCGCTCGACCGCGAGCGCCGCGCCCAGCGGAAGCCCGATGAGCGCCGCGACGACGACCGCAGTAAGACTGACCTGGACGCTGAGCGCGACGATGTCGACGAGCTGCGCGTCGAGCCTTCCGATCATGCCGAACGCTTCCGCGAACGCGCGGCCGACGTCGTTCATATTCGATTTGTGAGCATCAGGCGCAAGCCGCCGATTTTATGTGAATTCCCGGATGCTGACGGCGCCGTCTCGGCCGGGCATGCAGGGCTATCCTGTACAATTCCTGCTTCGAAGCGTGCAACACGAGGATCAAGATGAACGAACCGGGCTTGCGCGATCTGTCCTGCGCCGACGATTACGATCCGAACTCGATGCCGGTGGACAAGGCGCGCGAGGTCATCGCGCGCTTTCTGACCCCGGTCAGCGCGACCGAGCGCGTGCACGTGCGCTCCGCGCTGGGTCGCGTGCTCGCCGCCGATGTGATCTCTCCGCTCGACGTTCCCGCGCACGACAATTCCGCGATGGACGGTTACGCGGTGCGATTCTCGGACCTCGCGGCGGACGGCGAAGTGACCCTTCCTGTCGCCGGCACCGCTTTCGCCGGCGCGCCGTTCGCGGGCCCGCTTCCAGCGGCTCAAGCCGTTCGCATCATGACCGGAGGCGTCGTCCCCGCGGGCGCCGACACGATCGTCATGCAGGAGCACGTCAATGCCGCCGGCGGCCGTGTCACGATCGGCAAGGGCAATCGCAAAGGGCAGAACCTGCGGCGCGCGGGAGAAGACCTCAGAGCCGGCGCTCCGGCGCTGCGCCGCGGCCAAGCGGTCAGGCCCGCCGAAGTGGGCCTCATCGCTTCGCTCGGTATCCCCGAGGTCGAGGTGTACCGGCGGCTGCGGGTGGCGTTCTTTTCGACCGGGGACGAGCTCGTGTCGATCGGCACGGTTCCGAAGGAAGGCCAGATCTACGACAGCAACCGCTACACGATCCACGGCATGCTCGAGCGCCTCGGCTGCGAGGTCATGGACATGGGCGTGGTCCGCGACGATCCTGCGCTGCTCGAAGCGGCTTTTGAAAAAGCAGCCGAAGCCGCGGACGTGGTGATCACCAGCGGCGGCGTGTCGGTCGGCGAAGCGGACTTCGTCAAGGAGCTCCTCAACAAGCTCGGGCAGGTGGTGTTCTGGAAGATCGCGATGAAGCCGGGACGGCCGCTCGCGTACGGGCGCGTGGGCAATGCACACTTCTTCGGGCTTCCCGGCAACCCGGTCTCGGTCATGGTGACGTTCTATCAGTTCGTGCGCGACGCGCTCCTCAAGCTCTCCGGGCGCGACCCGGTCGAGCCGACGCCGACCTTCAAGGTGCCGTGCACCTCGTCGCTCAGGAAAGCGCCCGGGCGCACCGAGTTCCAGCGCGCCATACTCACGCGGGGCACCGACGGGCAGATGACGGTGCGCGTGACCGGTGAGCAGGGCTCAGGCATCCTGCGCTCGATGTCGGAGGCGAACTGCTTCATCATCCTGCCGACCGACCAGGGCAACGTCACACCCGGCACGCTCGTCGAGGTGCAGCTCATGGAAGGAGTCATCTGATGCCCCTGCACCATCTGGAGCATTTCCTGATACAGACGGCGGACATGGCCGCCACGCGTGACTGGTACGTCAGCGTGCTGGGCCTGCGCGAAGGCGAGCATCCCGACTTCAAGTTCCCGGTGTGCTGGATGTACATCGGCGACACCGACGTCATCCATATCACCGAAGGCGGGAAAGACGTCAGCGAGAACCGCAAGCGCTATCTGGGGCAACAGTCGGACGCGGTCGAAGGCACCGGGGTCATCGATCACGTCGCGTTCAGGTGCAGCGGCCTCGGAAAGATGATGGAGCACCTCAGGTCGGCAAAGGTGCCGTTCAGCAAGCGGCAGGTCGACGACCAGGGTCTGTTTCAGCTCTTCCTGGTCGACCCGAACGGCATCAAGGTCGAGCTCAATTTCGCGAATTCGGAAGCCGCGGGGATCGCGCCAGAGCTGATGGCGGCGAGCCTGACGTCCTAAGCGGCAAACGACGGACGGTAAGCCGTGCAGCACGGCTCCAGAGCCCCACCCCGACGCGGTTGCGCAAACGAAAAGCCCGGCACACACCGGGCTTCGCTATTTTCGACTCGGGGCCACGCCGAAGAGCCGGCGCCTCCCCGACGGTTTACCGTTTACCGTTTACCACTTGCTGTGCTGTGCTCCCGGTCTTCATCACTTTCGCGCGCCTGAAGTTGTCCGCGGCACGGTCCTGGTATTTGCCGAGGAGCTCGGCCTCTATCTTGGCTGCATCGTCGGCCTTGGCTTTCGCCTCGGCCGCTTTCGCTTTCTGCTCTTCGCTTAAGCCAGGCAGCTTTGCAGACGCGAAGTTTGCGGCTCCCCAGCCCAGCACGGCAGCCGCGACGAACGCTCCGAACCTGTTCATGCTTTCCCCCCCTCCTTCATAGCCGACGCCGGCGCGCCCGTCGGGGAGCTTCCCGCGGGCCGTTCGCGACCCGCGACCACCTCCCGATACCAGATGTCGTGGTGCTCCTTCGCCCACGCCTCGTCGACCGTGCCATGACGCATCGCGTCGTAAGAGCCCTCGAGTCCGATCGTGCCGAGATAGATGTGGCCGAGCGAAAGCGCGATGTAGCCGACTGCGGCGACCGCGTGGATCACGTTGGCGACCTGCATCGTCTCGCGTGTCTGCCCGAAGTTCGGGAAGTCGAGCACGAGGCCGGTGACGCTGACCACGGCGCCAAGCGTGAGCACGCCGAGCCAGAACCAGATTTTCTCGCCGGCGTTGAAACGTCCCGCCGGAACATGGCGCCCCTTGAGAAAATCGCCGAATTTGCGCAGCCACGTCCAGTCGTACGAGCGGAAGAAGTTATCTCGTATGAACGTGAAAACCATCAGCAGCGTGCACACCACGAAAAGGGGCCCGAGGAAGTTGTGCAGATTCTTCCCCAGCACCGTCAGCGCGGAAAAAATCGGGTAGCCGAAGATCGGCAGCAGGACATAGCGGCCGAACAGCATGAATATCCCGCTCACCGCGAGGATCACGAAAACGATCGCGGTCGTCCAGTGGACGATGCGCTCCCACGACGTGAACCGGAGGATCTCGCGTCCGGTGCGAGGCTCGTGCAGCATGATCTCGCCGCGCCGCCAGTAGAACAGCAGGATCACGAGGAATGCGATCACGACGAGCCATCCGCCGTAGACCGTGACCGGCCCGTTGCGGACCCGGCGCCACATCTCGCCTTCGGTCTGTATGAGGATGTTGGTTTCACGGCCTCGGACCTGGGTCGTCTGGTACGCGTTGATGTCGCCTGAGCGCACGTCGCGCCACATCGGCGCGTTATTGCCCGGCTGCGTCGCCTGCCGCTGCGCTTCCGCCGGTTGCCCCTGAGCGGCGCCCGGCTGCTGCGCGGCACCCTGCTGCACGGCCTTCTGCTCCTGCGCCTGCGCCAACGCCTGCGGAAGGAGGAGGACTGCGAGCGCGACGAAGAATCGCACCAGCCACTGCGCTACGGATTTGCGATGCATCGATCCCCTCCGCCTTTACTGCTGCGTGCGCAGATATTCGTTCTGATTGTTGTTGCGAGCCTTGATCGTTTTTTCCCAGTTGGCCTTGTCGTTGTTGAAAGGCTCGCTCTGCCAAGGCACGTTGTCGGGCTTGCCCTGGTACTGGCCCTGCTTGTACACCGTCACGTTTGCCTTCTCGCCGCAGCCGGCGAGCACGAGCGCGGCGACCGATGCGGCCGCGATGCCGAGCAATCGGGCTCTCATGATTTGGCTCCCGGCTGCGGCTGGGCCGGCGCTTGCGTCTCGGGCTTGCCATAGGCCGTTCCCCAGCCCCAGACGTCGCTCCCTTTGCCGCGGGTCGTGACCCGCGTGCGGTAGATGTCGGCGATCACGTCGCCGTCGCCGCCGAGCAGCGCCTTGGTCGAGCACATCTCGGCACACGCGGGAAGCTTGCCTTCGGCGAGCCGGTTGCGGCCGTACTTCCTGAACTCGGCCGCGCTGTGGTCCTGCTCGGGGCCGCCCGCACAGAAAGTGCATTTATCCATCTTGCCGCGCAGACCGAAAGCCCCGTCCTGCGGAAACTGCGGCGCGCCAAACGGGCACGCGTAGAAGCAGTAGCCACAGCCGATGCACAGATCCTTGTCGTGCAGCACCACGCCTTCGGAAGTCTTGTAGAAGCAGTCGACCGGGCATACCGCCATGCACGGCGCGTCGGAGCAGTGCATGCACGCGACCGACATCGATTTCTCTCCCGGCAGGCCGTCGTTCAGCGTGACGACCCGGCGGCGGTTCACGCCCCAGGGAATCTCGTTCTCGTTCTTGCACGCGGTGACACAGCCGTTGCACTCGATGCAGCGTTCGGCGTCACACAGGAATTTCATTCTGGCCATGATGCGCTCCTCCCCTTGTCCGCTACGCCTTGCCGACCTGGCACAGCGATGTCTTGGTTTCCTGCATCATGGTCACGATGTCGTAGCCGTACGTCATCGCGGTGTTGACCGCCTCGCCGCGAACGATCGGCGCCGAGCCTTCGGGGTAATAGCCCAGAAGGTCCTGTCCCTCCCACCAGCCGGCGAAGTGGAACGGCAGGAACACCGTTCCGGGAGCGACTCGCTCGGTCACCTGCGTCTTGACCTTGAGCTTCGCTTTCGCGGGGGTCTCGACCCACACGTACTCGTTGTTGCGCACACCGCGGTCGTTCGCATCCTTCGGGTTGATCTCGACGAACATCTCCTGCTGCAGCTCGGCGAGCCACGGGTTCGATCGGGTCTCGTCACCGCCGCCCTCGTACTCGACCAGCCGCCCGCTCGTCATGATCAGCGGATACTGCTGCACCGCGTTCTTGTTCGCGTCCTGAACGGTCTTGAAGAGGACCGGCATGCGCCACCGCACCTTCTGGTCGGCGTGCGTCGGATACTTCTCGATGAGGTCCGGACGCGGGCTGAAGAGCGGCTCGCGATGCAGCGGGATCGGATCGGGGAAGTTCCACACGTCCGCGCGCGCTTTCGCATTGCCGAACGGATGACACCCGTGGTTCTTCATGACGACGCGCTGGATGCCGCCCGAGAGATCGGTCTTCCAGTTCTTGCCTTCCGCGGCTTTCTGCTCTTCGGGCGTGAGCTCGTCCCACCACCCGAGCTTCTTCAGGAGCACGTGGTCGAACTCGGGATAGCCGGTGGTGATGTCGGCGCCCACCGAATACGAGCCGTCCTCGGCGAGCAGGCTCACGCCGTCACGCTCGACACCGAAGTTCGCGCGGAAGTTGCCGCCCCCGTCCATCACGTGCCGGGAGGTCTGGTACAGGTTCGGCGAGCCGGGATGCCTGAGATCCGCGTTGCCGAAGCACGGCCATGGCAGGCCATAGTAGTCGCCGTCGAGCACGTAACCGGTCTTGGCGTCCTTGCCGCCTTTCGCACGCAGGGTCTTCACGTCGAAGACGTGCATGTTGCGCATATGGGCCTGCAGGCGCTCCGGAGTCTGGCCGGTGTAACCGATCGTCCAGATCCCGCGGTTGATCTCGCGCAGCGTGTCTTCGATCGACGGCTCGTCCATGCCGCCTTTACCCTTCTGGAGCTTGATCTTCGCGACGAGCTGCTTATCGAAGCCGAATTTCTGCGCGAGCTGATACATGATCATGTGATCGGTGCGCGATTCGAACATCGGGTCGATCACTTTCTCGCGCCACTGGAGCGACCGGTTCGATGCGGTCACCGACCCTTCGCACTCGAGCTGGGTCGCGGCCGGAAGCAGGTAGACGTTCTCCTTGCGCGCAAGCGCCGCCATCGCAGCGGTCGCGGAAGGATACGGGTCGACGACGACGAGAAGGTCGAGCTTCTTCATCGCCTCGAGCATTTCCTTGCCGCGGTTCTGGCTGTTCGGCGCGTGGCCCCAGTACACCACCGCGCGCAGGTTCGAGTCCTGGTCGAGGTTCTCGTTCTTCTCGAGCACTGCATCGATCCAGCGCGACACCGTGATCCCGGGCTTTTCCATCATGGTCTGGCTCGGGAACTGGGCCTTGAGCCATTCGTAGTCGACGCCCCAAACTGCGGCGAAGTGCTTCCACGATCCCGTAGCGACGCCGTAATACCCCGGCAGCGAGTCGGGGTTCGGACCGACATCGGTCGCGCCCTGTACGTTGTCGTGACCGCGGTAGATGTTCGCCCCGCCGCCCGGCACGCCGACATTGCCGAGCGCGAGCTGAAGGATGCACGAAGCGCGCACGATCGCGTTGCCGTTGGTGTGCTGGGTCTGACCCATCGCCCAGACGATGGTGCTCGGGCGGTTCTTCGCCATCGTTTCGGCGACGTCCCGCACTTCGGCTTCCTTCATCCCGGTGACGCGCTCGACTTCCTCAGGCGTCCATTTCGCAGCCTCGGCGCGCACCTTGTCCATGCCGTAGACGCGCGTGCGGATGTATTCTTTGTCTTCCCAGCCGTTCTTGAAGATGTGATGCAGGAGACCCATCAGGAACGCGACGTCGGTTCCAGAGCGGATACGGTAGTACTTGTCCGCCTTGGCGGCCGTGCGCGTAAAGCGCGGGTCGACGACCATGACCTTCGCGCCTGTCTCCTTGGCGTGGAGAGTGTGCAGCATCGAGACCGGATGCGCTTCCGCCGCGTTGCTGCCGAAGAACAGTATGGCCTTGGAATTCTGCTCGTCGTTGTACGAGTTGGTCATCGCGCCATAGCCCCAGGTGTTCGCGACGCCTGCGACCGTGGTCGAGTGGCAGATGCGCGCCTGATGGTCCATGTTGTTCGTGCCGAACATCGACACGAACTTGCGCAGGAGATACGCCTGCTCGTTGTTGTGCTTCGACGAGCCGATCCAGAAGGTCGAGTCGGGCCCCGACTCCTTCCGGATCTGGAGCATCTTCTGGCTGACTTCGTTCAGCGCCTGGTCCCACGTGATCCGCTGCCACTTGCCCGCGACGAGCTTCATCGGGTACTTGAGCCGGTGAGAGTCGTGGCTCATGCCGTGCTCACGGATCGCCGCGCCTTTGGCGCAGTGCGAACCGAGATTGATCGGCGAGTCGAAAACCGGCTCCTGGCGTA
>JAQGMV010000158.1 GCA_028292225.1 Betaproteobacteria bacterium | reverse complement strand
AATATAAACGCCGCTGGGGCCGGTCGAGAAGGCCACGGCCTTTGCCGCCAGCAGCGCGCGCTTCAACGCCGGCGCCGACGAGATATCCGGCCGCGGTGCGCCGGCGCGCACGGCAACGCCCACGCCGGACGTCGCGAGATCGACGCGGCTGCCGGCGACTATGCGGCCGGTCGCGATCAACGCATCGATGTCCTTCGCTTGCATGATCACGAGATCGCTGGCTTCGCCGTCTTTCACGCGCTTCAACAAATCGACGCCCGGAATCCAGCGCGTCAATACTTGATGTCCGCTCGCGTGCTCGAAAGCGGGCACGAGTTCCAAGTACGCGGGTTTGATTGCGGCCGACGACATGACCTCGATTTCGGTTGGCATGGCGATCAGCGCGGCTTCTTCAGATATTCGGCATTCACGCAATTGGCGAGCTTGCCGTCGCGCAGATAGTCGTAAGCGGTTTCGATCGCTTTGCGCCGCAGGTCGGCGAGCGAATTCGGGCTGAAAAACGCCGCGTGCGGATTGAGCAGCATGCGGCCCCGGATCCACGGCTCGTTCGCCTGCCATGCGGCCACCAGCGGATCGGCAGTCGAGGCGGGCTCTTTCGGCAGCACGTCGAGGCCGACGGCGGCGAGCTTGCCGCTTTTCAGGCCGGTGAGCAGCGCCGCGGTGTCGCAGATCGGCCCGCGCGCGGTGTTGATCAGATAGGCGCCCGGTTTCATTGCGGCGACCGCGGCGTCGTTGATGATCGCCCGCGTCGACTCGTTGAGCGGCGCGTGTATCGTCACCACGTCCGCCATGCCGAGCAGTTCATTCAGCGTGCGCGCGCGCGTGAACCCGAAGGCGAGCTCGGAGCCGTTGGGCAGCACGGGATCGTAGAAAGCGACGTTCATGCCGAACGCGCGCGCGCGCAGGGCGGAGGCGGTGCCGATGCGGCCAAGGCCGATCACGCCGTACGTGGCGCCGCGCAGGCGGCGCGCCGTCACGTTGTGCACGTGAGTCCAGCCGCCCTTGAGATCGTTACGCAGCGCGGCATCGAGCGCCGCGGTGCCGCGCGCGAACGTCATCATCATCGCGATCGCCGAGTCGGCGACTTCGGTCGTGCCGTAATCGGGCACGTTGCACGCGGGGATTCCCGCTTCGCCGGTCGCCTTGAGATCGATCACGTCGAAACCGACGCCGTTGCGCACGACGATGCGGGCTTTCTTCATGAGAGCGATCACTTTGGAATCGATCGGCATGAAGCGCACGATCACCGCATCGGCGCGCGCCCATGTGGCCTCGTCGATCGCGTCAAAGCGATCCTTGCGCGCGTTGACGAGCTCGGCGACGTCGGGTCGGGCGACTTCGCGCTCGATATCGAGGGGGTCGGAGCGGCTGTCGGGAAAAAGTATGGTGTATGCCATGTTCGCTGCCTTTTGATTTTGGTCTTCGTTGCTTCGCCGGTTCAATCGCCTTCGAGCTTCGCCGCGGCGACCACTTTCGTCCATTTCTCGATCTCGACCTTCACGTGCGCGGCGAACTGCTCGGGTGTCGTGGGCGTGACTTCGATGCCCTGCTCTTCCAGGCGGCCTTTGAGCGGTCCCGCGAGCACCTTGTGCAGATCGGCAGTGAGCTTGCTCAGGATGGGCTGCGGCACCTTGGACTGGGTGCAGATGCCATACCAGCCGGTCACGTCATAGCCGGGCACACCGGCTTCGGCGAAAGTCGGCACGTCGGGAAGCTGGGCGTTGCGCCGCGCCGAGGTAATCCCCAGCGCGCGGACGCGACCGGTCTTCGCCGCGGCGAGCGGCGCGCCGGCGAGATTGCCGACCGATGCTTCGATGTGGCCGCTGATGACGTCGCCCAGCGCGCCTGAGGCCCCCTTGTAAGGCACGTGGACGATATTGATCCCGGTCATGAGCCGGAGCAGCTCTATGGACAGGTGCGGCGAAGCGCCGACGCCCGACGAGCCGTAGTTCACTTTACCGGGATTGGCTTTGGCGTACGCGATGAACTGCTTGAGCGTTTTCACCGGCATCGACGGGTGGACCATGAAGAGATTCGGCACGCCACCGATCATCGACGGAAACGCAAAATCGCGGATCGGATCGTAGGTGAGCCGCTTGGCGAAGCGCGCCGGAGTGACCGCGTGCGAGCCGATATTGCACAGGACGAGTGTGTAGCCGTCAGGCGGTGCTTTCGCCGTGACCTCGGTGGCGACATTGCCCGCTGCCCCCGGCCGGTTCTCGATCAGCACCGGGCTGCCCCACAGTTCGCCCAGCGCCTGGCCCACCATGCGGGCGGTGGTATCGACGCCGCCGCCGGGCGTGTAGCCCACCATGATGCGCACCGGCTTCGCAGGATAATTCTGCGCGTACGTCGCGCCCGAACACGCCAGCGCGAGCGCGGCGCCTGCTATTTTCAAGAGTTTATTCACTTCACTCCTCCTCGTTTTAAGTGCCTGGTCTGGCCGGCGACGTCACGCATGCCGGCGAGCCGTATACCCCTTCAGCTAAACCTTCCGGCCTAGCACCTCCGTGCGATGGTTGCGGCGCGGTTCGGCCGGTAACGTGGGGCCTCCCACACAGCGAGCACGAGCATGACCTTCCCAACCGTCACCACTTTCAGAGCCCAGGCACGCGGCGCCATGGCGAGCCCGCGCGCGAGGCTGATCGCGATCGTCCTCATCGTCATCGTGCCCGGCGGACTGGTGGTGCCTGCGTGCTACGCGATATACCAGGCGATACGCCACACCCTGACGCGCTAGGCGCGGACTGTCTTTTTTGCGGCTTAATGTATCAGGAAAGCGCGCCGCGGTAGCGCGGCCGGTTAGCGCGCAGGCGGTTCGTTTGCGACCCCTTTTCGGTTCTCGCGCTCGTTGCGCTGGCGCTGCTGCGCATCGGGTTGATGCTGCTGCGCTTTGCCCTGCTCCTGCTGTTGAGCTCTTCGCTGCTCCTGTTGCTGCGCCGGCTGCTGGCGCTGGCCCTTTTCCTGCTGCACGGGCATCTGGCGCTGCGCCTTCTCCTGCTGGACGCTCTGCTGGCGCTGTTGCTGCTGTACGCCGCCCACAGGCGTGCCCGGCTGGGGACGCGTGTCACGCCGCTCCGACTGGACGCCGGCCGCAGCGGGCGCGGCCTTGTCCCCGCGCTGCATGTTCCTGACGCGACCCGCCACCGCCGGCGGCAGCGCGGCTTTCTTCTCGTCGCGCGCCTGTTTCCTGTCGTCCTTCGCCTTGCGCTCGTCCTTCCCTTTGCGCTCGTCGGCCTTCCTGTCGTCTTTACGTGCGCCGCCTTTGTCGGATTTCCCGGCCGCGCCTTTAGTCTCGTCTTTCCTTTTCTGCTGCTCCGCCTTGAGCTTTTCCTGCTGCGTTTGGCGCGCGTCGAGATTCTGCTTCCGGATCTCCTGCTGTTTCGCCTTGCGCTCGTCCTGCGCTTTTCTCGCAGCCTCCTGCTGCTGAATCCTGATCGCCTGCGCCTGCTTCTGCCGCTCCTGGTCGTAATCGCGGTGGAACTGCGCCCGGCGCAGCGCGACCCGCTTGTCGATCTCGGCCTGGCGGTGATAGAACGCGGGCGGCCGGCTCAGCACCTGCGGTTTCGCTTTCGCTTCGAACTGCGCGAACGCGGTCTGGCCCGGACGCACCGGCAGCGATCCGAGCGGCGACCGGATGATCGACTGGCCCGAATTCACCTTGTCGTAGGTACCCGGTGGATGCTCGGCTTTCTCCCCCGGGGCCGGCGGCGGGTAATACGCCGGCTCGTGATCGGTCCCCCTGATACCGATCGTCGCGCTCGGCGTCTTCACCTGGTAGCCCGCAGGATTGCTTTTGCCGACCAGACCGGTGATCGAGCGTAGCGCGCCTTTCACGAGTGACATGACCGCCGCGTTCTCGCTCGCAGCGCCGGTGGCCGCATAGCGGTAGGTGTCGAAGCGGACCTGCGAGCCCGGGCGCAGCGTGATGCTCGCGCCGTCGGTCATGGCGAGCAGCGCCCACGACTCCTGCCCCGCGGTGTAGGTGTCGCGCTCTTCGATGGGCATACCCGCCTCGGCGCGACGTTCCCTGCCCGCGCGCATGAGGCGCACATCGCCGTCGAGCGCGTCGACCCTGCCGATCGCAGTGGAGACTGCAGGCGGCGCGGCGGGCCCCGCCTTCTGCGCTTGTGCGGGCGAAGGCGCGGGTAAGCCGGTGGATGTGGCAGACGGCGCGGGGGCGGACGGCGCCGGCGCCGTCGCAGGCTTTTCCGCCGGCCTGCCGCAGCCCGCGATCACGCACGCTGCGGCCAGCAGCGCGGCTGAGATGAGCTTCGATCCCGGGGGAGAGCGTCGAG
This sequence comes from Betaproteobacteria bacterium, assembly GCA_028292225.1. Lineage (GTDB taxonomy): Bacteria > Pseudomonadota > Gammaproteobacteria > Burkholderiales > SG8-41 > JAQGMV01. Next base: position 140 of record JAQGMV010000158.1, on the reverse strand, counting down.
CCATGCGGGCAATCTCTTGTTTTCCGGAGCGGCCGCGTCGTGCGCACGAGTATATGCGATGGAAGCACTTGACCCGGATGCGACGGGCTCGCGAAGCTTCGTGTCGAACGCACGTGCCGTTCCAAGGAGGATCACATGAC
>JAQGMV010000115.1 GCA_028292225.1 Betaproteobacteria bacterium | reverse complement strand
CTGTTGAACGGCATGCTCGCCACCTATCCGCACGTGAAAAGCGGCCGGCTGCGGCTGCTCGCGGTCTCGAGCGGCAAGCGCATGGCGTCGATCCCCGACGTGCCCACCGTTGCCGAGTCCGGGCTGCCCGGCTTCGAGACCGGATCGTGGCAGGGCGTGCTCGCGCCACCCGCCACTTCGCGAGAGATCGTCACCCGGCTGAACGTCGAAATCGTGCGTATACTCAGCGCGCCCGACATGAAAGAGAAGCTGGCGACCCAGGGTGCGGACGTGCTCACGATGTGGCCGGAGCAGTTCGGCGAGTTCATCCGCAAGGAGAAAGCGCGCTGGGCGAAAGTGGTCAAGGATTCGGGTGCCAGATTTGACTGAGCAGGCATAAAACAAGCTCGTACGCGCCGGGAAAAGGAGTCGCGGAGGGAAACCCTGGTTGCCCCCGCGGCGTCGTCGGCGAGCCGAGCGTAGCGAGGAGCAGCAAATGAATCTCAGAGCAATCAGCGTTTTTTTGCTTTTGTTGTGCAGCGCCATCGTCCCGGCAGGCGCACAGACCTTCCCCTCCAAAACCATACGCCTCGTCCTGCCGTTTCCCCCCGGCGGACCGAGCGACATCCTGGGCCGCGCGCTTGCGCAGAAGGTGACCGAGCAGGTCGGCCAGCAGATGATCACCGACAATCGGGCGGGCGCCGGCGGCAACCTCGGCCTCGAGCTCACCGCAAAAGCGCCGGCTGACGGCTACACCCTCGTGCTGAGCTCGCCGCTGATTTCGATCAGCCCTTTGCTCTATTCGAAGCTCAACTACGATCCGCAAAAAGATCTTGCGCCGGTGTCGCTCGTGGCACAGATCCAGAACGTGCTGCTGGTGCACCCTTCAGTGCCGGCGAAGAGCCTCAAGGAGTTCGTGCAGGTCGTGCGGACGAGGCCGGGCAAGCTCAACTACGGCTCCGGCGGCGTGGGCACGACCACGCACCTCGCGCCCGAGCTCATGCAGAGCCTCACCAAAACGAGGATGGTCCACGTGCCGTTCAAAGGCTCGGGGCTTGCGCTGATCGGGCTCATCAGCGGCCAGGTCGACGTCCTCATCATGGCGGTGCCGGCTGCGCAGGGGCAGGTCGACGCGGGCAAGGCCCGCGCGATTGCGGTGCTCTCCGACAAGCGCGCGACGACGATGCCGAATGTGCCGACGACCAAGGAAGCGGGCATCGATGGTCTCGTGGTGGACATCTGGTACGGCATCCTCGCGCCCTCGGGCACGCCCGCTCCCGTCATCAACCGCCTCAACACCGAAATCAACAAAGCGCTGGCGTCGCCGGACCTGAAGGATAGGTTGCTGGGCGTCGGCGTCCAGCCGCTGGGAACGTCTCCGGAGCAGTTCGGAACTTTCATCCGCAGTGAAGCGGTGCGGTTTGCCAAAGTCATCAAGGACGCAGGCATCAAGCCTGAATAAGCAAAGGAAAGCATGGCGATGTTCAAACGTACTCTCGCAGCGGCAGCGCTCGCGGCCGCTGCTGTCGTTCCGGCTATATTCACCGTCCCGGCAACCGCGGCAGAAGCCGCTTATCCCGCACGCCCGGTGCGCATGATCGTGCCGTTTGCGCCCGGCGGTCCGACGGACGTCATCGCGCGGGTGATCGCGCAGAAGCTCTCCGAGATCTGGCCGCACCAGGTCGTCGTGGACAATCGCGCGGGTGCCGGCGGCAATATCGGCATGGGCCTCGCCGCCACCGCGCCGCCCGACGGCTACACGATACTGGTCGTGAGCTCGAGCTACGTCGTCAACCCGACGCTGTACTCGAAGATTCCATACGACCCGTACAAGAGCTTCATTCCGGTGACGAACGCGGCTGCGTCGCCGAACGTGTTCACGGTGCACCCGTCGGTTCCCGCGAAGAACCTGCAGGAGCTGGTCGCGCTCGCGAAGAACAACCCGAAGAAATACAACGCGGCCACGCCGGGCAACGGCACCACGCCCGACCTCGGCGTCGAGCTGCTCAAGCTCACGACGCACATCGACGTCGTTCGCGTGCCGTATGGCGGCGCGGGTCCGGCGGTCGCGGCGGTGATCGGCAACCAGGTGCAGATCGGAAGCACCGCGCTGCCGCCGACGACGCCGCACATCCAGAGCGGCCGCCTTCGCGCAATCGCGGTGACCGCCGCCAAACGCAGCTCGGCGCTGCCTGACGTGCAGACCACCGGCGAAGCCGGCTTCAAAGGTCAGGAAGCCGACACGCTGCAAGGCGTGCTGCTGCCGGCGGGAACGTCGAAGGCGATCGTCGCGAAAGTGCACGGCGACATCGTGAAAGTTCTCGCGATGCCCGACGTCAAAGAGCGTGTCGCGACACTCGGTTTCGACGTCGTCGCGAGCTCGCCGGAGCAGTTCGCCGCCCAGATCAAGGCCGAGATCGACAAGTGGGGCAAGGTCATCAAGGCTGCCGGCCTTAAAGCTGACTAGGTAGAACAAAGCATTTACACGAAGGGGCACGAAGGAACACGAAGGGGCACGAAGGATTTTTTACGTGGATCCTTATTCCTTTTTGTATTTGTTGTTCCTTCGTGCCCTTTGCGTCCTTCGCGTTGAGGCTTTTGACTTTGCTTTTCCTTCGTGCCCCTTCGTGTCCTTCGTGGTAAATGACTTTTTGCCGTCAAGGTTTTAAAAAAATGCGCATCGTAGACATCAAGGAAATCGCAGTTCCGCTGAACAGCAGCATGCGCAACGCCGCGTTCGACTTCAGCGAGATGACGACGTCTGTCGTCGCCGTAACGACCGACGTCGTGCGAGGCGGCAAGCCGGTCGTCGGCTACGCGTTCAATTCCACGGGGCGCTATGCGTGCGGCGCCCAGATGCGGGCGCGCTTCATTCCGCGCATACTCAAGGCCGATCCCGCGAGCGTGGTGAACGAGGCGGGCACCAACCTCGACCCCGCGAAGATCCTCGCAGCGATGATGCAGCGCGAGAAGCCCGGCGGCCACACCGAGCGCTCGGTCGGCATCGGCACGATAGAAGTCGCGTGCTGGGACGCGGTCGCGAAAATAGAAGACAAGCCGCTGCACCGCGTGCTCGCCGAGCACTACAGCGAGGGCCGAGTTCAGGAAAAAGTGCAGTGTTACGTCGGCGGCGGCTGGTATCACGCCGGCAAAGGGCTCGACCACCTCCAGGACGAGATCCGCAAGCGGCTGGCCGAAGGCTATACCACCATGAAGATCAAGGTGGGCGGCGCGACGATCGCTGAGGATGTGAAGCGCATCGAGGCGGCGCTGAAAGTCGTCGGCGCAGGCGAGCGCCTCGCGGTCGACGCCAACGGTGCTTTCAATCGCGACCGCGCGCTCGGCTACGCTGAAGCGCTCGCGCCGTTCGGCCTGCGCTGGTTCGAGGAGCCGACCGACCCTCTCGATTTCGCGGTGCTGGCGGAAGTGACCGCACGCTACGGCTCACCGATCGGAACGGGGGAGAACCTGTTCTCCACCCAGGACATCGAGAACCTCGTGCGCTTCGGCGGGCTGCGCGCCGATCGCGACATCCTCCAGATCGACGTGCCGCAGTCGTACGGCATCGTCCAGTTCTCGCGCACGCTGCGCATGCTCGATCGCCTCGGCTGGAAGCGCTCGTCGGTGTTCCCGCACGGCGGCAACCAGATGACGCTGCACATCGTCGGCGGATTCGGGCTCGGCGGCTGCGAAGCGTACCCGGATGTGTTCGGCGCGTTCGCGGGCTTCGCCGACGACGCCAAGGTCGAGAACGGGTGGCTGAAGCTTCCCGACCGTCCCGGCATCGGCTTCGAAGCGCAGAACGAGCTCTACGCGCTGATGCGCCAGCTGACGCTATAGCGCCGGCGGCGCGCTCGTGCCCGTCATGATGCGAACAGCGTCGTCATGAATGCAGTGGACTTCAACCCGCTGCCCGTCAGCAGAACGACCGTCGTCTCCCGCGGATGGATGACGCCCGTCTCGTGCAGGATCTCAAGGGCGGCAGTCGCGGTCGCAGACGTCGGCTCCGCATAGAGACCCGACTCGCCCAGCTTGCGTATCGCCGCGATGATGAGATCCTCGGGAACGGCGACGGTCTGTCCGCCCGAGTGCCTGACGGCGGAGAGGATCTCCTGCATCCTGATCGGATGCTTGATCGCGGTGCCTTCCGCGATCGTCGGCTTGATCTCGACCGGCACATAAGTATCGGCGCCCGCCCTGAAGCTCGCATCGATCGGCGAACAGTTCTGAGGCTGTGCGGCGAAGAGGCGGGGCATCTTCGCGATCTGTCCCGCGGCGAGGAGTTCCGAATATCCGATATGGCATCCCAGCACGCTGCTGCCGGCGCCGCACGGAATGACGATGTTGTCCGGAGCCTTGAATCCGAGGTCTTCCCATATCTCGTAGGCCAGCGTCTTCGTGCCCTGCAGAAAGAACGGGTGCCAGTTGTGGCTGGCATAAAACGTGGTCTCGGCCTGTCGTATGGCTTCCTGCTCGGTCGCTTCACGCGGCCCGGGAACGAGCTGGATTTCGGCGCCGTAAGCCTTGATCTGCGCGGTCTTGGACTGGGAGGTCGATTCCGGTACGAGGACACGCACCTTCATGCGGGCGGCTGCGCCGAAGGCCGCGACTGCCGCGCCGCCATTGCCCGAGCTGTCCTCCAGGATGGAGTCGATCCCGAGTTGCTTGATGAAGGAAATCATGACGGCAGCGCCGCGGTCCTTGAAGCTGGACGTGGGGTTGAACCACTCCAGCTTGAACAGCGGCGAAAGAGCGCCCCAAGTCTTCTCGATGAGCGGGGTGCAGCCTTCCCCGAGGGAGATCGGCTGCCCGATCTCCACGGGCAGCGAAGCCCGGTAACGCCAGATGGACCGCGCCTGGCGATCGATGTCGTCGCGCCCGATCCCGGGCAAAGGCGTGATCATCATCGGGTGTCCGGCGTCCGAGCGCCAGCGGCGTTCGTCGAGGCGGTGCAGCACGTTGGAGCGGGAATCGAGATAGCTGGGCTGGCTGGTGAGAGTCATCGTTGCAGACGGGGTTGGAGGGTGGATTTGAGGGCCTGACGTTTGGCAGCCCGGTCGCGAGACGAGGCCAGCCGGGATGTCCGGCACGCTGCATCAAGAGAGTGCCGGAGCGTTCTTGATGGTGCAGATATTGACATTTAATCCACATATATATAAATCGTCAACATGACTGAAAACGAGTTGCTGCTTCGGGAGAGCCGGAAAATCGTCGAGGCGCTGGGCAAGATGCTCGCGCCCTGTTGCGAAGTCGTGCTCCACGATCTGACTCATCCCGATCACGCGATCATCGCGATCGAAACCAACCTGTCGGGGCGACAGGTGGGCGACCCCGTGACCGAGCTCGGTCTGGCGAGGATCGAGGATCCGGGCTATGCGGAGGTCGTTCAGAACTATCCGAACCGCTTTCCCGACGGCCGTCCGGCGAAGAGCACGTCGATCGGCATCAAGAACGGCGAAGGGCAATTCGTTGCCGCGATCTGCCTGAATCTCGACGTCGCCCCGTTTGCCAGCATGCAGAAGAGCCTCGGTGCGCTGATTTCGATCGATCAGGAGCGCATGCCGCTGCGCGAGAGCCTGCGCGCGCGCTCCGTCGAAGAGATCCGCGCTGCCATCGATCAATTTGCGGAGCAGCGCAATCAGACCCCCAGAGGACTGGCTTCACAGGAAAAAAAGAAGGTCGTGCAGGAGCTCAAGGAGCACGGTTTTCTACAGATCAAGAATGCCGTCCCGAATATCGCCGCTTACCTCGGCATATCCCGCGCGACGGTCTACAACTATGCGGACGCCGACGAGGCGTGAAGGCCGACCCCTCGCTCCCGAATACCCTTTTTTAACGCATCGATCACAACTTCAGAAATGGCAACCATGCTCGACTCGCATTGCATGCAGTTCCCCTCCAACCGGTCCGAAAAAAACACAGCAGCGTCTTTGGTCTTCGCATGTTCGCTTGCCGTGCTGTCCTTTGGTTTTCACGCGGCATCGGCGAGCGCAGCAGACACAGGCTATCCGGACCGACCGATCAGGCTGATCGTGCCTTCGGCGGCCGCCGGTTCGCCCGACACGATCATGCGCACCATCGCCAATCAAATGACGAGGCAGATGAAGCAGCAGATCGTGATCGACAATCGCCCCGGGGGGTCGTACACGATCGGTACCAGCATGCTCGCGAAAGCGCCGCCCGACGGCTACACGATCGCCTACGCGAACCTGACCTCGCTCGTGATCAACCGCTTCTACCTCGAGGAGCAGCCTCCGTACAACGTGGACAAAGACCTCGTTCCCGTCGTGCAGACGCATTACCAGCCCAACGTCCTGGTCGTCACGCCATCGCTGCAGATCCGGTCGGTCAAGGCGCTGATCGACTATGCGAAGGGGCATCCGGGTCGATTGTTTTACGGCTCCGCCGGTAACGGCACCTCGAGCCATGTCGCAGCAGAGCTCTTCAAGACCATGACCGGCACCCAGATCGAGCACGTTCCCTACAAGGGAAGTCCGCAGGCCATCACCGATATGATGGCAGGCCAGATTCAGCTGACGTTCAGCAATCTCGTCACCATGTCGCCGTTCATCAAGTCAAAAAAGCTCCAGGCGGTGGGGGTGACGGGACCGAAGCGCTCGCGGCTCTTTCCTGATGTGCCGACCATCGCCGAAAGCGGTGTGCCGGGGTACGACTTCACGGTATGGGGCGGACTGATCGCGCCTAGAGGCACGCCGGCACCGGTCATCGCCCGCCTGAACGCCGAAGTCAACAAAGTCCTCGAGCTGCCCGCGATTCAGGACCAGTTCGACGGTCTCGGCAATACCCCTGTCGGCGGCACGCAGGCGGAATTCGCGGCGTATATCGACCGGGAAACCAAAAAGTGGGCACCGATCAGCAAGCGCATCAAATTGAAGTCCGATTAGCGGCAGCCGGCCCGGAACATCATTCAGGTAATGAAGCGGAATCTATGAGCAAGCTCGTTGGAGTGCTGGGCGGTATGGGCCCGATGGCTACGGCCGATTTTTTCAGAAAGCTGGTCGAGGAAACCCCGGCAACACACGATCGCGACCACGTCCCGGTCATCATTTATTCGGTACCGCAGATACCGAGCCGGGACAAGGCGATAACGAGCGGGGGCGAGTCGCCGCTTCCGCAGATGCTGGCAGGAATGCACGCACTGAAAAAGCAGAACGTGGATTTCGTCGTCATACCCTGCAATACGGCGCATTACTGGTACGAAGACCTCTGCCGCGAAGGCGGGCTCCCCATCCTGCATATCGTCGATGCCGTTCGTGACGAGCTGTCGAACGGTCACGCCGTCGAAGGTCCGATCGGATTGCTGAGTACCGAGGCGACGCTCCTGTCGGGGATCTACCGCGATCGCCTGGCGGATCGAGGAATCGAACTCATGGTCAATACCCAGGAAGAGCGCGATGAATTCATCAATCCCGCGATCGAATGGGTGAAATGCGGTCGACTCCCGGAAGCCGGCAGGGCTGTAGACCGGGCTGTCGCGAGATTGCTGGATCGCGGCGCGCAAAAGCTGATTCTCGGGTGCACCGAGCTGCCCGTGGCTCTCGAAGCAATCGCTTCCCCGAGGATGGGTAGCTGCATCGATGCGACGCGCGCGCTCGCGCGTGCGTCGGTACGCCGGGCCCGGGGCTGAAAGCGGCCTCTAGATGATCCGCCGGGCGCGCAGCGCGTCGACGTCGGCCGCCGACCTGCCGAGCAGCCCGGTCAGGATCTCATCGGTGTGCTGGCCCAGCAATGGCGGCGGCGCATCGTACCGGATCGGTGTGCGCGAGTACTTGATCGGGTTCGCGACCAGCGGTATCGCACCCGCGAGCGGATGCGGCACTTCGATCTTCATGCCCCGGTGCTGCACCTGCGGGTCCGCATAGACCTGGTCGAGACGGTTGATCGGCCCACACGGTACGCCCGCGGGCTCGAGTAACGCGATCCACTCCGCAGTCGTTTTGGAACGCATCGCCGGCGCCAGCGCAGCGGTGCAGGCATCGCGGTTTGCGACGCGCGCGATGTTGCCGATGAAGCGCGGATCCCCGGCGACTTCCGGAATGCCTGCCGCTACACAGAACTTGATGAACTGGTTGTCGTTACCCACGGCGAGTATGAGATCGCCGTCGGCAGTCCGGAAAGTCTGGTAAGGCGCGATGTTCGGATGTGCGTTGCCCATGCGTTTCGGCGGCTCGCCGCCGATCAGGTAGTTCGTGTTCTGGTTCGCGAGCCAGGCGACCTGGGTGTCAAGCAGCGCCATGTCGATGTGCTGGCCGAGCCCGCTCGACTGGCGCTCGTGTAGCGCAGCGAGGATGGCGACGCTCGAGTACATGCCGGTCATGAGATCGGCGATGGCGACGCCGACTTTCTGCGGACCGCCGCCGGGCGCGGCGTCCGCCTCGCCGGTGACGCTCATCAGCCCGCCCATGCCCTGGATCATGAAGTCGTAGCCGGCGCGGTCGCGATACGGCCCGGTCTGGCCGAAGCCGGTGATCGAGCAGTAGATGAGCCGCGGATTGCGCGCCTGCAGGTCCTCGTATGAAAGACCATAGCGCTTGAGGTCGCCCACCTTGTAGTTCTCGAGCACGACGTCGCAGACCTCGGCGAGCTCGCGCGCGATTCCCTGCCCTTCAGGCTTCGAGATATCGAGCGTCATCGATCGCTTGCCGCGGTTCGTCGAAAGAAAGTACGCGGACTCGCCGGTGTCTTTCCCTTCGCGGTCCTTGAGGAAAGGCGGGCCCCAGCCGCGGGTGTCGTCGCCGGTGCCCGGACGCTCGACCTTGATCACTTCGGCGCCGAGGTCTGCGAGGAGCTGTCCGACCCACGGGCCCGCGAGAACGCGGCTCATGTCCAGCACGCGGATACCTTTGAGTGCGCCCTGCGATTTTTCTTTGTCCGGTGTCGTCATGTTGGAGGTGGCGATGCAGGCGCCGCGGCGAGCGGGCTGCTAAGATAATGTCCTTGCGGTGATCGAAATACACTCCGCTGCAATCACGGAGCAGTGACATGGCGAGCTCGAGAATCCCCGGTCCAATGTGCCGGTCATATCAAGGCGTGGCCCCATCGAGAACGCCGGGAACGCTGGGCTGGCTCGACCAGGCGGATCCCAACGTCGTGTCGCTGCATGGCGATACTCCGGGGCCGCTCGGGCTCAACGACCACGCGCTGGCGTGCATGGCAGGCGCGTCCCCGGCATTCTACTGTGGTCCGCGCCCGGAACCCGCCGAGTTGTTGCTGTCGCCGATCTCGCCGATGATCTGCAAGCCGGACGAGCCTTCGATCGCTTTCGGCAAAAAAGTATCGAAGGAATTCAAGACCAGGGTCATCGCTGTTGCAAAGGAGCTCGTCGTCGATGTCGACTATCTCATGGCGGCGATGGCGTTCGAGACCGGCGGCACGTTCGACCCCGGCGTGAAGAACGCCGCGGGCAGCGGCGCGACCGGCCTGATCCAGTTCATGCCGAGCACTGCGAAAGGGCTGGGCACGACGACGGATGACCTCGCAAAGCAAACCGCCGTCGAGCAGCTCGATTACGTGAAGAAGCATTTCATGCCGTACAAAGGCAGGCTGAACACTCTCGACGACGTTTACATGGCCATACTGTGGCCCGCTGCGGTCGGCAAATCCGAAGACCACGTGCTCTTCGACAAGGAGAACACGAAATCCAAGGCCTACGAGCAGAACAAAGGGCTCGACAGCGACAACGACGGCAAGGTCACCAAAGCGGAAGCCGCAGCGAAAGTAAGGGCGAAGCTGCAAGAGGGCCTGAAGGCGGAGAACAAGGGCTGATGCGGCTGAGCACGGGAAGCGCGGTTGTCGTCGCGCTCGCATGTCTATCGACGCTGGGTGCAACCGACGCGCGGGCACAGGGCAAGCCGCAATCGCCTTTCGACGACAGCCTGAATACAGTCGCGGGCGAGTTGAGGATCGTCGAACTCGAGCGCAACTGCCGTTACGAGGTCACCCTCAAGGGGAAAAGGCTGCTGGCCACCGACTGCGGCAACGACAAGGATGAAAACGCGGCCGCACCGATACCGCAGATCCTCGTCTATTCGAAAATACCGCTCAAGCCGTTTTCGCAGGTCGTGGTCGTCCAGCAGCAGATGACGGGGAACGCGTGCGACGGAGGCCCTTTATGGCTGCTCGGGCTCAAAGCCGACGGTTCTTCGAGCCTATCGAGCAGGATCGATTTCTGTGGCGGGGCGCAGCCTTCGATCACCGTCGAGCCGCACCGGATCGTCATAGCGATTCCCGGTGGCCCGCGCAACCGCGGAAAGGGCTCGGTTCCGCCGGAGAGGTGGGCTTACCAGAACGGCGAGGTGAAGCGCCTGAAGCGACTGCGCAACGCCTTGCGCCCCACCCGCTAGCCCGCTCCTACCGGCAGGTCGATGCCCAGCCCGCGCTCGCGCGACAGCTCGACCAGGGTATGCGCGACGTAAAGATCCTGGATGCCCATCCCGTGGGACTCGTAGAGCGTGATCTGGTGGGGTGAGGTGCGGCGCGGCGCCCGACCGGCGATGACTTCGCCGATCTCGGTGAGCGTATCCCAGTCGACGAGGCCGTTCTCGACTGCAGGCAGCAGGTCGCCGCATTCGTTGCGCGCGGTGCCTCTCGAATCGACGGTGATGTAGTTCGAGCGCTTCACGGCGGCGAGGTCGATCTCGCGGCGGATCAGTGAATTCGACCCCGCGGCGTTGATGTGCTGCCCCGGCTCGAGCCACTCGCCGCGCAGCACCGGCTCGGATGCTTTAGTGATGACGTTGATGACGTCGGCGCCCTCGACCGCTTTTGCGCCGTCCTTCACCGGGCGCATCTCGACGTTCAGACGCTTGGCGAGCGCGTCGATGAACTTCGCCGAAGTCTCGGGCTTGCGGCTCCACACGCGCACTTCCCGGACCTTGCGCACTTCGCAGACCGCTTCGAGCTGGCCGACCGCCTGCTTGCCGGCTCCCAGCATCGCAACGACCGAGGCGTCTTCTTTCGCAAGGTAACGCGTCGCCACGCCGCTGGCCGCGCCGGTGCGCACCATGCCGAGATAGCTCGCCTCGACCATCGCCACGAGCGGGCCTTTGGCCATGTCGTAGAGGTTCACGTGATAGCCGGTGCCGGACGGGACCGAGTAATAGGCCTTGAAGCCGATCCTGTTGAGGTCTCGCGCCGAAGCCTGGAGGACGTGCAGCGTGCCTTCGGGATTGCGCGTGCGCACGCGAGGCACGTCGTTCGCGCGGCCTTCGGCGCGGGCTTTCAGCGCTTCTTCGACGAGCTTCAGTGCCATCGGCATCGTGAGCAGCTGCCTGACGTCGTTTTCGTTCAGATAGCGAATCATGTCTACACCCTTGCCAAAGATGAACCACGAAGGACACGAAGGGGCACGAAGGAAAAGCTACTTCAAAAGCTTACGACACGAGGGATATGAGGGTAACGAAGGCGAAGCCGAGGTCCGTCATTCCGGCATACGCCGGAATGACGGTCTGGTTGATGTTCCTTTGCGTCCTTCGCATCGAGGTTTTCGGTTTTGCTTTCCTTCGTGCCCCTTCGTGTCCTTCGTGGTTATTTTCTTTTGCCCTTCAGCGCTTCCGCACGAATGCCCGACAGCGTCGCCCGCGGACTGATCGCATCGGGATCGACGCGGACTTCGATGAGCGCCGAGGTCGGGGCTTTCTGCGCGCGCTCGAAAGCGCCCTGAAAGTCCGCGGTGGTCTCCACGATCTCACCGTGGAAGCCGTACGCTCGCGCGAGCATGGCGAAGTCCGGGTTCTTCAGCCCGGTCCCGCTCACGCGGCCCGGGAACTCGCGCTCCTGGTGCATGCGGATCGTGCCGTACATGCCGTTGTTCACGACGATGAAGAGCACTTTCGCGTCGTATTGCGCGGCAGTCGCGAGCTCCTGTCCCGTCATCAGGAAGTCCCCGTCACCGGCGAACGTGACGACGGTGCGTTCCGGATGAATGATTTTCGCCGCGACGCCTGCGGGAACGCCGTAGCCCATCGCGCCGCTGGTCGGCGCGAGCTGGGTGCGGAACCCGCCGTACTGATAGAAGCGGTGCGCCCACAATGAAAAGTTGCCGGCGCCGTTCGTGACGATGGTGTCGCGCGGCAGTGTGTTGCGCAGGTACTGCACGATCTCGCTCATGTTGACCTTGCCGGGAACCTGCACCGGCTGCTGCCACGCCTCGAGATCGGCGCGCGCACCGCGTGTCCACTCGTCCCACGCACGCTTGACCGGCTCCAGGGCGCGGGCCGATGCGGTGAACTCGGGCATGCCGGAATTGATGAGGAGGTCGCCCTGATACACGCGGCCCAGCTCTTCAGCGCCCGGGTGCACGTGCACGAACTTCATCTTCGGACGCGGCACGTCGAAGAGGGTGTAATTGACCGTCGTCCATTCGCCGAGCCGGGCGCCGATCACGAGCAGCAGGTCGCACGTCTTGAAGCGCTCCTGGAGCTTGGGGTTCAGCCCGACCGCGACGTCGCCGACGTAGTGCGGGTCGCGGTTGTCGATGAGATCCTGGCAGCGATACGAGCAGCCGACCGGCAGGTTGTAGGCGGTGACGAAAGCCTGGAGGTCGTCGCATGCCGCTTTGCTCCAGCCGCCGCCGCCGACGATGACCATAGGGCGCTGCGCCTGCGAGAGCATCTCGCGCAAGCGTTTCATCTGGTCCGCGCCGGGATGCGCTGCGACGCGCTGATAACGGCCGGTGTCCGGCACCGTCGCCATCTGCGTCTGCATGTCTTCGGGCAGCGCCAGCACGACAGGCCCCGGCCGTCCGGACATGGCGGTGTGAAAAGCGTGGCTGATGTATTCGGGAACGCGGTCGGCGCGGTCGATCTGCGCGACCCACTTCGCCATCGGCCCGAACATGCGCCGGTAATCGATCTCCTGGAACGCTTCGCGCTCGACGACGTCATTACCGACCTGGCCGACAAAGAGGATGACCGGCGTGGAGTCCTGGTGCGAAGTGTGGATGCCGAGCGACGCGTTGGTGGCGCCTGGACCGCGGGTCACCATGCAGATGCCGGGCTGGCCGGTGAGCTTGCCGTATGCATCGGCCATGTTCGCGGCGCCGCCTTCCTGGCGGCAGATCACGAACTTCATGTCGCTGTCGTACATCGAGTCGAGCACCGCGAGATACGACTCGCCCGGCACGCCGAACGCCATGTCGACGCCGTGAATTTTGAGAGAGTCGACCAGTATCTGCGCGCCCGAGCGGGCGAGCGTAGTGTCAGCGGGGTTCATCGGTCCTCCAGATTTTTTGTGGCTGCGGGCAGGGCCGCCAAGCGTACCACAATGCAGCGCGCCGGGTGTATCATGTAGCACACTTGTGCTATAGCCCGTAAAGGCCTGTTCATGTCGACCACCACACTACGCTTACCTGACGATCTGAAGGCCCGGATCGCCAGGCTCGCCGAAAAATCGGGCAAGACCGCGCATAGCGTGATGCTCGAAGCGATCGCGCAGAAAGTGGAAGAGGAGGAGCTGCGCGCATCGTTTCACGCCGAGGCCGATAGCCGCTTCGCTGAAGTAATGGAATCGGGCGTTGCGATCCCGTGGCACGACATGCGCACCTACCTGCGCACCCGCGCCGGCGGAAAAACGGCGCGCCCGCCGAAGGCGCGCCGGTGGCGCAGGTAGTTCTCTCCCCACGCCTGCAAGGCGATTTCGACCGTATCTTCGATTACCTCTTCGAGCACGTCCCCGAAACTGCGCTGGAACGGATCGAGACCATCATCGCCGCGCTGGATGTGCTCGAAGCGAGCCCCCTCATCGGACGTCCGGTGGAAAACGGTAAACGCGAGCTGGTGATCTCGACGGGCGCAAGCGGCTACCTCGCGCTCTATCGCTTTGTGCCCGAGCTCGATACCGTCTTCGTGCTCGGCGTGCGCAGCCAGCGGGAGCTCGGTTTCGGCAAAACCGCACCATGACAATTTGGAATCAGCAACATGATCACCGGTGAAATAAAAAGCAGGATCGACGCTGTCTGGAACGCGTTCTGGACCGGCGGTATCGCCAATCCCATCGAAGTGATCGAGCAGATCACTTATCTGCTTTTCCTGCGGCGGCTGGATGAACGCCACACGCTGGAAGAGAACAGGGCGACGCGTACCCGCAAGCCGATGACGCACCGGGTCTTTCCCGAAGGCGCTGACGAAAAAGGGCGGCCCTACGATCAGTATCGCTGGTCGCGTTTGAGCAACCTGTCGCCTGCGGAAATGTATACGGTCGTCAGCGAGCACGTTTTCCCGTGGCTGCGCACGCTCGGCGGCAACGGATCGACGTACGAGCATCACATGAAGGACGCGCGCTTCACGATTCCCACGCCCGCGCTGCTTGCGAAAGTGGTCGACCTGCTCGCTGCGGTGCCGATGGAGGACCGCGATACCAAGGGCGACGTGTACGAATACATGCTCTCGAAAATCGCGAGCGCCGGGCAGAACGGCCAGTTCAGGACGCCGCGCCACATCATCCGCCTCATGGTCGAGCTCACCGCACCGCAGCCGAGGGACGTGATCTGCGATCCGGCGTGTGGAACCGGGGGTTTTCTGGTTGCCGCGTCCGAGGTGGTGCGCGAGCGCCACCCGGAGGTGCTGCACGACACCGCACTCGCCAAGCACTTCCACCACGACATGTTCCACGGCTTCGATTTCGACAACACGATGCTGCGGATCGGCAGCATGAACATGCTGCTGCACGGCATCGAGAGCCCGGACATCCGTTACCGCGATTCGCTCGCGCAGGACCACGCGAGCGAGGAGGAAAAGTACACCCTGGTGCTCGCGAACCCGCCGTTCGCGGGCAGCCTCGACTACGCGAACACCGCGAAGGACCTGCTCCAGATCGTCAAGACCAAGAAGACCGAGCTCCTTTTTCTCGCGTTGTTTCTGCGCCTGCTGAAGCCGGGCGGCCGCGCGGCGGTGATCGTTCCCGATGGTGTGCTCTTCGGATCGAGCAAGGCGCACAAGGAGCTGCGACGAAAGCTCATCGAAGAGCAGAAGCTCGACGCGGTGATCAAGCTCCCCGGCGGCGTGTTCAAGCCTTATGCCGGCGTCTCGACGGCGATACTCATCTTCACCAAGACGAACTCGGGCGGCACCGATCACGTCTGGTTCTACGAGGTCGAAGCCGACGGCTGGAGCCTCGACGACAAGCGCACGCCGCTGCTGTCGGAAGACAAGCTCGGCGCTGTCCTGCGCGGTCCTTCCGGCGAAGCGCCGAATCCGACTTTAACGCCCGAAGAACATACCAGGAACAACCTCCCCGACATCCTCGCGCGCTGGGCCGAGCGCAACGGCGCCGAGCGCGAGCGGCCGCGCACCGCGCAAAGCTTCTGTGTCCCCAAGGCCGACATCGCCGCGCAGGGCTACGACCTTTCGCTCAACCGCTACAAGGAGGTCGTGCACGAAGCCGTCGAGCACCGTCCGCCGAAGGAAATCCTCGCGGAGCTTGCGAAGTTGGAAGAGGAGATTCAGCAAGGGATGAAGGAGTTGGAGGGGATGCTCGAGTGAAACGATGGCAAGACGAAATGCTCGCCGATGTCGTTGTTGAAGCGAAACCGGGCTTCGCTTGTGGCGACGACGTGACGGACGGAATTTTTCAAATCCGCATGAACAACATTACGAGGGATGGGCGATTTGAGCTGAGAAAACGACGGCGTGTTCCGATGCATTATAGAAACGTCGAGTCCTTCCTAGTGCAGGATGGCGACGTTTTGTTTAACGCGACGAACAGCCCGGAACTCGTCGGCAAGTGCGCATACTTCTCCAAGCTGGATGAGCCAGTCGTATTCAGCAATCACTTCCTACGTATTCGACCTAATCGAGAGCGACTGGAAGGGCGATATTTGTCGCGTTGGCTCAACGCCCAGTTTGAACGCGGTGTATTTAAGGCGATGTGTCGACAGTGGGTCAATCAAGCGACAGTTGGTCGCGATCATTTGATGTCGATGGCGATGCCATTGCCACCCGTGGTCGAGCAGCGGCGGATCGCGGCGATTTTGGACAAGGCCGACGCGCTGCGCGTCAAGCGCCTCGCCGCTCTCGCGCAACTCGACGGCCTCACTCAATCCATTTTCCTCGACATGTTCGGCGACCCTGTTATCAACGCCAGAAAGTGGCCGCAACAACTGTTTTCCGAAGTCGGCACGCTTGACCGCGGAGCTTCCAAGCATCGCCCGCGAAACGCTCCAGAACTCTTGGGCGGGCCGTATCCATTGGTGCAGACTGGGGAAATTGCGAACTGCAATGGCTACATTCGAGAATACCGCAGCACCTACTCCGAAATCGGGCTCCGGCAGAGCAAGATATGGCCAGCAGGAACCCTCTGCATCACGATTGCCGCAAATATCGCGAAGACTGGGCTTCTCACGTTCGATGCATGTTTTCCTGACAGTATCGTGGGTTTCCGCGCGGAGGATCCCGCAACGGTGGAGTTCGTGCGTAATTGGCTGTCCTTCCTGCAGAAATCACTTGAGGATGCTGCGCCCGAATCGGCGCAGAAGAATATCAATTTGGCGCTCTTGCGAAATCTTCTAGTTCCACTTCCCCCCATCGAGGTGCAACACGAGTTCGCCAGCCGCGTGGACGCAGTGGAGAGGTTGAAGACGGCGCATCGGGCTTCGCTACGGGAGCTGGACACGCTTTTCGTCTCGCTTCAGCACCGCGCCTTCCGTGGTGAGCTATAAGCGCGGTTGAGCACGACCTACGTCGATCAGGGTTGCCAGTTGTTTTACTTTGCCTCCTCATCCTAAAATAACGACGCCCGCTATTTTAGGTTCCGCCGATGAAGCGTCCGTTGCAGGGCCGGTATCTGAAGGTCGCCGCCGCCGGCGAATCGTTCCGCGCGTTCGTGCCGGCGCCGCTGCCGCCGCTGCCGGCGATCGAATGGACGCCTGAGCTTCGGGCGCGATTCGACGCGGGGCTCGTCGCGCTCGGGCGGCTCGATGCGGTCACCGACCTGCTGCCGGATGCGGCGCTGATCCTTTACAGCTTCGTGCGCAAGGAGGCCGTGCTCTCTTCGATGATCGAAGGCACCCAGTCCTCGCTCGCCGACCTCCTGTTGTTCGAGGTCGACGAGCAACCCGGCGTGCCTGTGGAAGACGCGCGCGAGGTGAGCCGCTATGTCGCCGCGCTCGAGCACGGGCTGAAGAGGCTGCGCGAAGACTTCCCGCTTTCGCTGCGACTGCTGCGTGAGGTCCACGCCGTGCTCATGGGGCAGGGACGGGGGGCGCATGCCACGCCGGGCGAGTTTCGCCGTAGCCAGGTCTGGATCGGCGGCACGCGCCCCGGCAACGCCGTCTTCGTGCCCCCGCCAGCCAACGAGCTGGACGACTGTCTCAAACACTTCGAGCGATTCCTGAACGACCAGCCTGAATCTACGCCGCCGCTCGTCAAAGCGGCACTCGCCCACGTCCAGTTCGAGACGATCCATCCGTTCCTCGACGGTAACGGCCGCGTCGGGCGGCTGCTGATCGCGCTCCAGCTCGCCGCCGACGGTCTGCTCAGCCAGCCGCTTCTGTACCTCAGCCTGCACTTCAAGCAGCACCGGCCGACCTATTACGAGCTGCTGAACCGCGTCCGCGAATCGGGCGACTGGGAGACCTGGCTCGAATTCTTTGCGGACGCGGTGGTCGCGAGCGCTACGGAGGCGCTGACGTCGGCGAAGCGCCTGCTCGAACTCGTCGCCGAGGACGCGCTACGCATCGAAGGTCTCGGTCGCGCCGCAGCGTCGGCGCTGGCCGTACATCGATCGCTGCAGCGCCGGCCGATCGCCTCCGGAGCCTCGCTCATGAAGGCGACGAAGCTGAGCGCGGCCACGGTGAACAAGTCGCTCGCCAAACTCGAGTCGATCGGCGTCGTGTCCGAGCTGACGAGGAGGCAGCGCGGCCGGGTGTTCAGCTATGCGCGCTACATCGCGATCCTGGACGAGGGCATGGAGCTGCCCGGGGCGCGGGCGGCATGAGCCAGTTCGCCTTCCTCCAGCGCGAATGGCCGGCGGTGTTCGAGGCCGCCGGCAAAGCGGAAGCGGCCGTTCACATGGACCCGCGCACGTCGTGCTTCTATGCGCGGCGTGCGCTCGAGCTCGCCGTGGCGTGGGCTTACAAGCACGATCCCGGGCTGCGCCTGCCCTATCAGGACAACCTGAGCGCGCTGCTGCACGAGCCGACCTTCAAGAACACCGCGGGCGAAGCGGTTTTCACCAAGGCGAAAGTGATCACCCGGCTGGGCAACCGCGCGGTCCACGAGCATCGCGCGATTCCTGTGACGGACGCTCTCGCAGCGGTGCGCGAGTTCTTTCACGTGAGCTACTGGCTTGCCCGCACCTACGGCAGGGTGCAGCGGCCGGCTCCCGGCCTTACGTTCGACGGGAACGCGCTGCCGAAAGCGGCGC
Source organism: Betaproteobacteria bacterium (assembly GCA_028292225.1). Lineage (GTDB taxonomy): Bacteria > Pseudomonadota > Gammaproteobacteria > Burkholderiales > SG8-41 > JAQGMV01. The sequence goes on along the minus strand of JAQGMV010000115.1, from coordinate 4,176 downwards.
CTGTGCCGCCGCAGACTATGGAACAGCTCCAGCGGCTCGAGGACGCGCTGCGGGATCGCGACGAAAAGCTGACGACGCTGCTCGCGGACAAGTCCGCCCTCGACGAGGAGCTGAAACGGCTGCGCGCGCAGGTCGCGGAGGCAAGGCGGGTCGCCGAAGCGCAGCCGGACACGCACGACTATTCGGAAGCGGAAACCCGCGATTACTTCATCGACCTCCTGCTCAAGGAAGCCGGCTGGGCGCTCGACCAGCCGCACGACCGAGAGCTCGAAGTCCCGGGCATGCCGAACAACGAAGGCCGCGGTTTCGTCGATTACGTGCTGTGGGGCGACGACGGAAAGCCGCTCGGGCTCGTGGAGGCGAAGCGCACGCGCCGCGACGCGCGCGCCGGCCAGCAGCAGGCGAAGCTCTACGCGGATTGCCTGGAGCGCCAGTTCGGGCGCAGGCCGGTGATCTTCTACTCCAACGGTTACGAGCACTGGATCTGGGACGACACTGCGTATCCGCCGCGGCGGGTGCAGGGCTTCTACAAGAAAGAAGAGCTCGAGCTTGCGATCCAGCGCCGCAGCTCACCCAAGCGTCTGGGAGAAGCGGAGATCGACGGCACCATCGTCGAGCGTCATTACCAGAAGCGGGCCATACGCAGGATCGCCGAAGCGCTCGAGCGCGACTGCGAGCGGAAGGCTCTCGTTGTGATGGCGACCGGCGCCGGCAAGACGCGCACCGTGATCGCGCTCGCCGATCTGCTGATCAAGTGCAACTGGGCGAAGCGCGTGCTCTTCCTGGCTGACCGCGTGGCGCTGGTAAACCAGGCGGTGAACGCCTTCAGGCAGCATCTGCCCGATGCCGCGCCCATCAACCTGGTAACGGACAAGACGAGCGCAGGCCGAGTCTACGTGTCGACCTACCCCACGATGATGGGTCTCATCAACGACGCGACTGACGGTCTACGCCGCTTCGGCGTCGGCCATTTCGACCTCATCGTCATCGACGAAGCGGTGGGCGACGGCTTTCTCGTTCCGCCTCGCGCGGTCTCCGTTCCTCTCCGCTTCCAGCGCGAAGGCATCTCCTACGACCAGCTTTCGGAAGAAGAGAAGGACGAGTGGGACGCGATCGAGTGGGATGAGGATGGCAACGTACCGAATCTCGTCGAAGCGGAAGCGGTCAACAAATGGCTGTTCAACAAGGACACCGTCGACAAGGTGCTTGCGCACCTGATGAGCCGTGGGATGAAGGTCGAGGGCGGAGACCGGCTCGGCAAGACGATACTCTTCGCCAAGAACCAGGACCACGCCGACTTCATCGCTGAACGGTTCAATGCGAACTACCCGCACTATCACGGGAGGTTCGCGTCGGTCATCACGTTCAAGGTCGATTACGCTCAGAGCCTGATCGACGCCTTCTCCCGGAAAGACGACGCGCCGCACATGGCGATTTCGGTCGACATGCTCGATACGGGAATCGACGTGCCCGAAGTCGTCAACCTCGTCTTCTTCAAGCTCGTGCGCTCCAAAACCACGTTCTGGCTGATGATGGGGCGCGGAACGCGGTTGTGTCCCGATCTCTTCGGTCCCGGCGAAGACAAGAAGAGCTTCTACGTCTTCGATTACTGCCAGAACCTCGAGTACTTCAGCCAGAACCCGGAAACGACCGAGGGTGCGGTCGGCGCGTCGCTGATCGCCCGGATTTTCAGGGCGAGATTGGATCTGGTGGGTGCATTGAAGACGAGCTTCGGGATCGAGGTGAAGCCCGGGATGACCGATCTGCCGATCGCCTACGAGCCGAAGAATGAAGCTGACGTCGCCGACCTCATAGCGGGCCTGCTTCAACGCGAGGTCGCGGCGATGAATCTCGAAAACTTCCTCGTGCGACCGCAACGAAGGCTCGTCGAGCGCTACTCGCAGGTGACGGCGTGGCGCTCGCTGTCGGATGAGGCGATCACCGATCTTTCGCGGCACCTCGCAGGCCTTCCGACCGAGCTTGCCGCTGAGAAGGAAGAGGCGCGCCGGTTCGATCTGCTTATCCTGCGCCTCCAGTTGAGCCGGCTGCGAGCCGACCCGGACTTCACGAAGCTGCGGGAGCAGGTCGTCACGATTGCGGGGCTGCTCGAAGAGCAATCGACCATTCCTGTAATCCGGGAGCAGATGGGCCTGATTCAGGCGGTCCAGACCGATGAATGGTGGGTCGACGTGACGCTGCCGATGCTCGAATCGGTGCGTCGCCGATTGCGAGGGCTCGTGCATCTGATCGAGAAGCGTCGGCGCAAGCCGATCTACACCGACTTCGAGGACCGTCTCGGCCCGGATACGGAGATAGCGCTGCCTGGCTTGAGCGATGGGACCGACCGCGCCCGGTTCCGCGAGAAGGCGCTCGCCTTTCTCCGCGCGCACCAGGACGGGGGGCCGATACGAAAGCTCCGCATGAACGAACCGCTGGGTTCGGCCGATCTGTCCGAGCTCGAACGCATCCTCGAGCGGAGCGGCATCGGCCGTCTCGAAGACATACACCGTGCCGCTGCCGAAGCACAGGGGCTCGGACTTTTCGTGCGCTCGCTCGTCGGGCTCGATCGCGGAGCGGCGAAGAAAGCGCTCGCGGGATTCCTCGACGGACGGGCGTTGAACTCGAACCAGATCGAGTTCGTGAACTACGTCGTCGACCATCTCACCCGGCACGGCACCGTCGAGGTCGAGCGGTTGTATGACACTCCGTTTACGGATGTGGCGCCGCAAGGACCTGATGGGCTGTTCAGCGACGTCGAGGTCGATCAGCTGGTCCACGTGCTTCATCAGGTAAAAGCCACGGCCGTTGCGGCTTAGTTGCTCGACGATGCGTGCGCCACGGGATCGCCACGGCGCCCTGTCGGCGCCTCGCGATGACTGCGTCGCCATCCGTCCGATGGATTACGCCGTGCTCACGCAGCCTACATCGACCTTCAACGCGCTCCGTTCTCGCGCCACTTCGCCGATGACGATGATCGCCGGGCTCTCGATCTCGTGCGCAATGACGTCGTCGGCGAGTCGCGAGAGGATGGTGCGCAGTTGCCGCTCTCGAGGGAGCGAGGCGTCCTGCACGACGACCACGGGTGTGGTCGCAGGCAGGCCCGAAGCGATCAGCGAGCATTGCACCGCTTCGCATCGCGCCACACCCATATAGACGACGAGGGTCATCCCGCTTCTCGCCAGCGCGGCCCAGTCGGGCTCCTTGCCGGCTGCGGCGTGCGCAGTCACGAAGATGACGCCCTGCGAGTGATCGCGATGGGTCAGGGGAACGCCCGCGGCGCTCGCTGCGGCAAGGCCGGAGGTGATGCCGTTGACGACTTCCCACTCGACGCCGGCGCGCTCCAGCGCTTCGGCTTCTTCGCCGCCGCGCCCGAAGATGAACGGGTCTCCGCCTTTGAGCCGCACGACAGTGCGGCCGGCTTTGGCTTCCGCGATGAGGAGGCGCTCGATGAAAGCCTGGGGTGTGGACTGACAGCCGCCGCGTTTGCCGACTTTGATCACGCGGGCGTCTTCGCGGACGTAGACGAGGATCGCGCGGTTGACGAGGTCGTCGACGAGCACCACGTCGGCTTTTCCAAGCACGCGCGCTGCCTTGATCGTCAGAAGCTCGGGATCGCCGGGGCCTGCGCCTACGAGGTAGACCTTGCCGGGGCGGGTCACGGCTGAAAACCGGGGACAGACCCCAAGCGAGATAAACCGGGGTCGGTCCCCCCGGGGTCTGACCCCAACCGGACCGATCCCACCGCGCGCTTGCAGCATTCGACCTGGTACGCGATCGCAGGAGGAACCGGAATCTCACCCGCGAGCACACGTTCGATCCACCGTGCGGTCGTTTCCGCTTCGCGGGCGGGAAGCTGCGGTGCATCCTTCGACTTCGTATCACTACGCTCAGGACGAACGGAGGTCTGCCGTTCATCCTTCGACTTCACATCGGAGCCTGTCCTGAGCCTGTCGAAGGGCTCAGGACGAACGGATGGGGAATCCAGCGTCTGAGCAGTCCAACCTTGCACAGTCCCGGCGTGCGCCCATTCGATAGCGGGCTCGCGCCGGGGGTGCGCGACCGCTTCACCTTCGGCGCCGCGCAGGAGCAGGGCGTCGCCGTCATGTACGGTGAAGTATTCGCGCATCCGAACGAGGTATTCGGGATGAGTGACGCTGACGATGCGCACCGCAGGTC